>NZ_CP016809.1:6263379-6593819 GCF_002741055.1 Paenibacillus ihbetae
CGCCAGGCCGCCGAGATCATCGTGAATTGGCTTGAAATGGGCAAGCAGGCTTCGGGCAAAATCCTGGTGCCGGTCAAGCTGGTCGAGCGAGGAACGACGGCTGCAGCGCCGCGGAGCGGGATAGCCGATTAGGGAGGGAGGAGAGATATCTTCCATTCTGAATACTGCAACGCCTATCTTTAAGCAGGCCTTTCCTATGTAGTGGCTCAAGTCCTTCTTTCGACTCCTTAAACTCCATAATGCCAAGAACCCGCGCGATAACTAACCGCGGGTTCTTGGTGTTTAGTTCGGAAATTCATCGTTTGGTAACGGGAATATTGCAAGAATAAAATCCTGCTTCTATTGCTGCGAATTTATGCTTCCCTATTAAGCAATGCCAAAACCGAAAGAACGAGCAATGATAACCAGAAGAATAAAGAGAACCAGGATTGCTCCTATCGAGTAGCCTCCGCCATATCCATTCACTTCACCCACAAGGAAACCTCCTCTCATCTCCGAATACTTAATACTATGTATAGCTTGATAAGTTTGATTGGGTTCATAGTAAGTTGTGTTGCTGTACATAGTCGGATGGCGAGAGGCCGGTGTGTTTTTTAAATATCCTATAGAAATAGGAAGTATCGTAATAGCCCAAATAATCGGCGATATGAGCGATCGTCATGTCCGAATGAATCAGCAGGCTGCAAGCTTCCTGCACCCGCAGCTGGTGCATATATCGAATCGGAGATAGGCCGTACACCTCTTTGAAAAGGGCTGCGGCGTAGCTCGGAGAGCGATGGATGATTCTCGCCAGTGAATCGATTTCGATAGGTTCGCGGTAATGCTCCAGCAGATACGATTTGATGATATCCGCGTAGTTGCGTTTGCTGGGCGCAAGCTCAGTCTTCTCTAGCTCACGGGCCAGCATCCCAATCAGCTCCTGCAGGATGCCTTGACAGATCATCTTTCGGAAGCTTTTGCCGCCCCGCATTTCCTCGTATAATCGCTCGCAGCGACGATAGGCATATTGAATTTGCGTAAGATTGAATTTCAAGAATTGGCCTGCGTCCAGAAAAGGAATGCCTGTGGCTTCTTGGCGATCCAGCGTAAATAGGATCGTATGCTTCTGATGTGGAGTTTCGTTCCAGTTGCCGCCGCTTCGTCTAGTAGACTGCGGGATGAAGAGGACGTCTTCTTTTTCCGCAATGACTTCTTCGCCGTTGATTTCATATCGTACCTTGCCTTCTCTTACCACAACAAGGACATTGTACGGGATCGTCTCCAGCTGTGTCCGCCAATTCGGGATATAATCATCAAAATTCACGCTCATCAATTGGAGCACATTTGAGCACCTCGCAGTGATTTTATACCTATAGCCTAGCATATCTGTACTTCTAATAGATAGGTATACGTTCATTTCTATGAATTCCTTATATAAAATCGAAGTGGAATCGTACAACAAAATAACGAAATGTACATCGACTCCGCATGCATGGCGGCCTATAATTCAAGCAACAACACATTTGACCATATACTTAGAACCTTCAATGGGTTGCTAAGGGTAAACAAAGAGGAAGGGAACGATGGGGATATGAGAGTATTACTGCTGGATTTGGATTCAACCAGACCAGATCATCTGGGCTGCTACGGTTATCACCGGAATACATCGCCTAATATTGACCGAATGGCTGCGGAGGGCGTACGTTTTGACAACTACTATACCTCCGATGCGCCATGTTTTCCTTCAAGGACCGCGTTGATGACCGGCAAGTTCGGCATACATAACGGCGTTGTCGGTCATGGGGGTACGGCTGCCGATGTACGGCATGAGGGCATTACCCGTGACTTTCACGACAAGCTCGTGAAGGAGAGCTTTCCGGCGATATTCCGCCGGGCCGGCATGAAGACGTCCTTAATCAGTCCGTTCGGAGAACGCCATTCGGCATGGACTTTTTATGCGGGGTTCAACGAAATCTATAATACCGGGAAGAGCGGCATGGAGTCAGCCGAAGAAGTGTCGCCTGTCGTCCTGGATTGGCTGGAGCGTCATGCGGATGAGGATAACTGGATGCTGTACGTGAATTTCTGGGATCCGCATACACCGTATCGGGCACCCGAGTCGTTGGGAAATCCCTTCGAACAAGATCCTCTGCCTGCTTGGATTACGGAAGAGGTGCTTGAGGAGCATCGAAAGAAGGTCGGCCCGCATGGAGCAAACGAAATTAACATGTATAATAGTGATGTATCCCCAAAATATCCGCGACACCCCGGAGAGATCAAATCGATGGAGGATTTGCGGAAGATGGTGGACGGCTACGATTGCGGCATTCGCCATATGGACGAGCATATCGGTGCGATCTTCGAATTGCTGGAGAACAAGGGAATCATGGATGATCTGGTGGTTATCATTACCGCCGATCATGGCGAGAACATGGGAGAGCTTGGCATTTATGGAGAGCACGGAACAGCGGATCAGGGGACGTGCCGTATCCCGATGATTATCCGGGGACCAGGGATCATGAAGGGAATCACGGACCCTAACCTGCATTATCATCTGGATCTGCTGCCTACGATGGCGGACTACCTGAACGTCGATCCGGCTCCAAGCTGGGACGGCATCAGTTACGCCGATAGCCTGCGGACCGGGCAAGGGAGCGGCAGAGAGTATCTGGTCGTATCGCAGTGCGCCCATGTTTGTCAGCGAAGCGTTCGTTTCGGAGAATGGCTCTACATTCGGACCTATCATGACGGCTTTCACCTGTTCGACAAAGAGATGCTGTTCCATATCTCCGAAGATGCTCATGAACAGCACAACCAAGCGTCTCAAAGACCGGAGCTTTGCAGGGAAGCGGTCTATCTGCTGAATGAGTGGCATGATCAGATGATGTCCACGATGCCGTTTGACGTGGATCCGCTTTGGACGGTCATGAAAGAGGGGGGACCTTATCATGCCAAAGGTCATCTGCCGCAGTATGTCGAGCGACTGAAGAGCACGGGCCGGGGAGAAGCGGTACCCGAGCTGATGCGGCGCCATCCTCGGGAGTTTGTATAATAGAAGGCATTGCTGCGGCGAATTGAAGCAGGATAACCGTACTTTTATGGTTGTCCTGTTCTCTGTATCAAGGATTAGGAGGAATCGACCGTGGGAGATCATCATTCTTGCTGTACGGGGTCCAGATCGAACGTTCAGCTTACGAAAGCCGATACGATGGGGCGTGCACCTGTCATGGTGCGTGAAAGTCTTGAGCATAGACAATCGCATCAGAATGCTCACTCAGAAATGATCGCGATTCCTGCGGGGACGTTTACGATGGGGACGAATTCGAAAGAAGGCTTCCCTAATGATGGCGAAGGACCGGCGCGCAGCGTTACAGTTTCCACATTCGAAATTTCGCCGTATGCCGTTACGAATCAGGAATTTCAACGTTTTGTAGAGAAAACCGGTTACGTAACGGAAGCTGAGCATTTCGGATGGTCATATGTTTTTGAACTGATGGCCTCGGATGAGACCAAAGCAAAGGTCTCGCAGGTCCCGCAAGAAACGCCGTGGTGGCTGGTGGTGGAAGGCGCATACTGGGCTGCTCCCGAGGGAGCAGGCTCGAATCTGCAAGGCCGGATGGACCATCCGGTGGTGCATATCTCATGGAACGATGCTATGGCGTATTGCCAATGGGCTGGCGTGCGGCTGCCGACGGAGGCGGAATGGGAGTATGCGGCGCGCGGGGGATTAGAGGGCAGGACCTATCCATGGGGCGACCTGCTGAAGCAGGATGGGGAGCACCAATGCAATATTTGGCAGGGCAAATTTCCAATCAAAAACAGCGCCAGCGACGGGTATATCGGGACGGCGCCGGTGGATGCTTACAAGCCAAATGGATACGGATTGTATAATATGTCAGGCAACGTATGGGAATGGTGCGCCGATTGGTTCAGTCCGTCTTATCATCAACAAACTTCGGTGCATGATCCGTTCTACGCAGAACCAACCGGGAGAAGGTCAATGCGCGGGGGCTCGTATCTGTGCCACAGATCCTATTGCAACCGGTACCGCGTGGCAGCTCGCAGCGGGAATACGCCCGACAGCTCGACGGGCAATTGCGGCTTCCGCGTCGTAAGAGATTCCTTGCCGCGCTGATAGAAAACATGCTACAATTCGAATCGAAACAGAAATGTTTCGTTTAGCATACATGAAGAAGGCAAGGTGAAGGAAATGGTACGCGCTTCAGCACGCCAGCATATTCTTAACGTGGCTTCAGAGTCGTTCTACCGCGAAGGCATTCGTTCAGTTGGGATCGATACCATTGTTGAACGAGCCGGTGTGAGCAAAGCCACGCTTTATCGTCATTTCCCGACCAAGGACGATTTAGTTATGGCATATCTCCAAGAACAGGATCATATCAATTGGGAGCACTTTGACGAAGTGATCGCCGAAAAAGAGGGAAAACCTAAAGAGCAGTTACTGGCTTTGATTGATGCAACGATCGAAATGCTCGAGCCGGGCTATCATCGAGGCTGTCATTTTCTAAATGCTCTTGCTGAATTTTCCGAAGAAGATCACCCTGTCCATTTACTCGCCGTAGAGTACAATCGTGCCATACGTCAGCGTTTATCCCGTTTGACGCAATTAGCGGGTGTGAATGACGATACACTGACAGATCAATTAATGCTTGTCATTAACGGCGCGCTGTCCTCCGTTTCGGTCTACGGCTTCTCAGGTCCCGCAGCCCAGCTTAAAGCGTTATCTACACATTTGATCGAGCTATATCTCGGCCAAACGAACCAATAGATTGACCACGAACCTAAAGCCGGTTAACGGCTTTAGGTTTTTTTGCCATTTTATTGAAATATATACGGACGCTCTGGACTAAAAAGGAATAAGGGATGATCGCACGGAAAAGCAAGCAAGTCTTGGCGTCATTTGGATGGGGTTATTAATTTCATATGGACATGGAAGAAATATCTTGACACGATGCTACGTCGTGCTGTATTGTTTTCTCAAACGAAACAAAACAGTTTTGTTTGATCAATTGAAGGATGGAGGAATTCAAATGAGTGATGTAACAGTGATCGGTTTAGGACCCATGGGTGCCGCCCTCGCACAGGCGCTGCTCCGTAATGGTCACCGCGTTACCGTATGGAATCGGACGGCAGAAAGAGCAGAGCCATTGGTCAGGGAAGGGGCAATTCTTGCTCCCAATCCAGCTTCTGCAGTAGCAGCCAGCCCGGTTACGATCGTCTGCGTTGCCAATTACAAAATCTCTTACAGCGTTATGGATACACCCGAGGTTGCGGCCGCTCTCGCCGGCCGAGTATTGGTGCAGCTAAGCACGGGCACTCCGCAAGAGGCAAGAGATAACGCTGCATGGGCACTGGAGCGTGAAGTCGACTATCTGGATGGGGCCATCCCCGCAACACCACCGCAAATTGGAAGACCGGAAACGACCATTTTTACGTCAGGTTCGACATCGGCTTACGAGAAAAGTGAGGCCCTGCTCAAGAGTCTGGCAGGAAACGTCCCTTACCTGGGCGAAAAGGTCAGCGCAGCTTCCACAACCGATTTGGCATTTCTGTCAACGCTATTCGGTTCGATGATGGGCTTCTTTCATGCAGCGCGCATCATTGAATCCGATGGCCTGCGTGTTGATGAATTCGGATCCATGATCTCTTCGCTCTCTCCAGCAATGGGAGAAATGATCAAATACGAAGGGGATATGATTCATGCCGATACGTTTGAGCAGCCGCAAAGTTCTCTTAACACCTGTTTGGTAACCGTCAAAATGTTCGTGGAGCAAGCGCGGGATGCGGGAATCAATGCTGAGTTTCCAACGTTCGCTTTGGGACTTTTCCAAAAAGCTGTGGATTCGGGTTACGGAAATGAAGAGCTTGGCGCGCTGATCAAGGTGCTGCGTTAAGGAATTGAAGTGTTGATCATGCGTGGAAGCACACTGGATTGAGATCAATAAACAAGGGGGGAACCTTCGCCTTATTAGAAACAAAACTGTTTTGTTTGATCATCATATTCAAGGAGGATATTTTGTATGAATCAAAATGATCGACAATCAAGACATGAAGCGACAGAAGGGGAACGTAACCGTACATCGGTAACCATTATCGGTCTGGGCCCGATGGGCCAGGCGATGGCAGCCGTATTTCTGGAACGGGGCTATGGGGTAACCTTGTGGAACCGGACTGCCGGCAAAGCGGACGCCCTAGCAGCTAAGGGTGCCATTAAAGCCTCTGATGTTAACGAGGCGATAGCTGCCAATGATTTGGTCATCCTCAGCCTCACGGATTATGAAGCGATGTACGCAATCCTCGAACAGGCAGGGGACTTGAGCGGTAAAGTTTTCGTCAATCTGAGTTCAGACACCCCGGAAAAAGCCAGAGAGGCGGCGAAGTGGCTCGAAGCGCGTGGAGCCCGCCAGATTACAGGCGGCGTACAGGTCCCGCCATCGGGGATCGGCAAAGCGGAATCCTCAACATACTACAGCGGTCCAAGAGAAGTATTCGAAGCTCATAAAAAGACGCTTGAGGTTCTGACGGGCGCCGACTATCGGGGCGAGGATCCGGGGCTTGCTGCGCTGTACTATCAGATTCAGATGGATATGTTTTGGACCTCTATGCTCAGTTATTTACATGCCCTTTCTCTGGCCAGTGCGAATGGCATTACGGCTGAGCAATTCCGACCATACGCAATTGAGACAATGCAATCACTGCCGATGTTCATCGAGTTCTATACGCCAAGGATCGATGCAGGCGAGCATCCAGGGGATGTAGACCGGCTTGGCATGGGCGCGGCGAGTGTTGACCACATTGTACATACGAGCAAAGATGCCGGAATCGACACATCCCTTCCCGCAGCTGTCTTAGAGGTGTTCAAGCGTGGGATGGCAAATGGCCAAGCGGGGAATAGCTTCACCAGTCTGATCGAAGTATTCAAGAAGCCTGTTCCAACGGACTGAATAGATCTTACATGTTTAAACCCACTGATCACTCAGGATCAGCGGGTTTGTTTTTGCGTACCATTTCGTTCAATTCAAGCAAGCGGATTAACGCCGGAAACGAATAATCATAGGAAGCGGGATACGCCCGATTAATGCTCTCCCCAGGTCATGATGTATTCCGCCTGACCGGTATCCTCGTCGATCGTTTCTTCAACAACGTTGAAACCGTGACGGGAATAAAAACGAAAGGCGTTCTCATTCTCTTTATACACTTTAAGCTCAAGCTTGGAGCTGCGTTCCTTCACGAATTGAAGCAGGGTCCGCCCATAGCCTCTACCCTGATGGCTAGGGTGAACGAAAAGTGCAGCCAAAGCATGCTGAACGGTCGATATGAAGCCGACTATTCCGGCTGCTTCTTCCAGCACATACGTTTCGGCCATTGGTAAATACACGGACCGCATGTCCTTTTCTTTGGACTCCCAGTATTCCTGGGGAATGAAGTGGTGGGCCTCGATCGAGGCAGCCAGCCAAATGTCGATGACGCTGTCCATATCGTTATCGGTCATCAATCGAATCTGCATCGTATTCACTCCAGTTTAAACAACGTATTTTTAGGACACATGCCCCGTATTGTAAAACCTTTCCTGCAGCGTGTCAAACCCGGAAGCCATTTGACCATCTGTATAAAAGGTGATATATTTATCACATAAAGATACAAATAAGTCACATTGGAGAGGGATGATGAGGATGAAAATGGTTCTTCGTTTCGGGATGGGCCTGCTCTGGATCGGGATTGGCGTTCAACGAATTATCCAACAATCGTACCCGCTGGCTCTATTATTTCTAGCAGGAGGCGTTCTATTTGTCTATGCAGGCTGGAGAAGTTGGAAAGTCCGCAATCAATAACCGGACACGGCAGCAGCAATTGTTAACCATCACGGGACTGCGTGCTTGGTACCGTGCGGAAACGGACGCCGTCATTTCAAATCTTCAATTGGATATCGGCCCGAATCAGATTATCGGTTTGGTAGGATTGAACGGAGCCGGCAAGAGCACGTTGATCCATGTCCTGAGCGGCATTCACCGGCAATATTCCCTTGAGCGGCTCCAATGGAAGGAGGAGGATGCTTCGCTCACAAGTCCCGCTTTTAAGCGAAACCGGTATACCGTGTTCTCAGAGGACGAGTCGTTTGAGTATTTCACGTTCGAGGAATATGTAAGACATGTGTTCCAATCCTACGGACAAGAGGTTCGTAATGATATCCTGGATGAACTCGTTGAGGGCTTCAACTTTCAGAAATACCGAAGCTCATTCTTGGGCCAATTATCGATGGGCAGCCGGAGGAAGGCCTATCTGATCACGGGATTTGCTCTTCGTCCGGAGCTGCTGCTGCTGGATGAGCCGGTCAATGGGCTGGATTTTGAGAGCACGGAGTTTTTGTACCGGTTGATGAACGAGTACAGGAAATATGGGTCGATCTTGTTTTCATCCCATGTGCTTGAGAGCCTGTGCTTAACCTCGGACAGCATCATCATCCTGGAAGCCGGTTCGATCCGTCACACTTTCCTGCAAGGAGAGATGGATCCCGAGCACATCAGAGGTGTATTGAACAAGTGATCTCGACATTTCATGGGTTCGCCAAAAAGCTCCTCGGGGCAAGTTACGATCGATTGTGGAAGCATGCCATAGCCTTAACCGCGATCTATGCGGCGCTGAGCAGCCTGGATCGCCATTATGAGGTGTCCTTGCTCGTATTTATGACGGCGATAACCGTATTTACGTTTGGTATCGTACTGAAAACCTTGGCATCGGACGATAACCGGAGGAAGCTGAAGGGAGCGTTCATGCTTCCATTCAGGCCTGGTATTTTCAACGCCGCCTATTTTTATGCGGTTGCTCTGTATACCCTGGTTACCAAGACTTCGTACATCCTTGTTTTCTACCTTGCTTTTTCTTCATTCACGGCTATGCATGTACCAGCATTTCTGCTGAGCTTCTTGAATGCGGGTCTGACTGCTTTCATCGTATTTGCCCTGCTGAACGGCGGCAATAGGATCGCAGCCTGCCTCTGGATACTCCTCCAAGCGGCGCTCTGTCTGCTCCCTGAGCCGTCCTATCGGTTGACGGGGCTGCTGATTAGCATCATCCTCCAAGGGTTCGTGCTGCATCGGACGGATTCTTACCGGTTCTACAAGGACTCGAGGATGAAGGATAGCCATGCGGCACCGCTTCGAAGCTCTTCGTTCCTGCGGTACATTGTACGCTACCTAATCTCGCATAAAAGCTATTTATACAATACGCTTGCGTTATGTGTATTTGCGGGTTTCATGGCGTTTATGCTCGAGCAGATGCATCTGGGCTCGTACCTGCCGCTCGCATTCGCGGTGCTGTCCTTTAACACGCCGATCGGCATCCTGCTGTCGAGCAATCGCGGGCTGCACCGGAAAATCCAAATGCTGCCGGGCCAGCTTCAACGTACCGTCGTTCCGTATGGTCTGTTTATACTGATCGTAAACCTGTTCATCTACATGATCTTCTTAGTCTCCTGGCTTCTATTTCATGGGTCCGTAGAAATCGTGTATTATGTAATTAGCATCGTATTTGCCGCCCAGTCCGCCATTGCGGCCGTTTGGCTCGAGTGGAAATATCCCGTGCACAAATGGCGGGTGGAGAGCGACTTATGGCACCATCCCCGCAAATATGCCGTGCCGCTGATGATGTGCCTGCTGGCAGCCGCGGTGATGAGCATGGATGCAGCCGTATACCTTATCGCTCTGCTGGTAGGGATCGAGGTGGCGTTGATTTTTAACCGCAGGAGAGGAATCAGGAATGTATAAGGGACAGAGGAAGCGTTACGTACGGATTGGAAAGCACGGATGGCTGCTCGGCCTGTTGGGGTTTAACGGGCTGCAGTATTTTAAGACCCATGATCCAGCCATGTTGTTTTACTTTAGTTTTTTTAGTTTTTTCAGTTTCTATTTCAATGGGAAGCTGGCAGCTGAGATGCCGGATGAACGGTATTACATGAATGCTCAGAAGGCGAGGTCCATCACCATGTGGGTGCCGGCCGCATGTTTGTTTATCATTGGAATGGGCAGCATGTTCGCCTTCGGAACGAGAGAATTCATGATCATTGTGAGCGCAGCGGGTTGGGCAGCTACGTTTCTGACGTATTCCATAACTTTTTATTATCTGGATAAATATTGTTAGGTGGATGCCCATGGAACCATTCAAATGCAATTTGAAAAAATACAGGCAGTTAGCGGGAATGACCCAAGATGAGCTGGCGGGCAAGGTAGGGGTTCGCCGAGAAACCATCATCCGTCTGGAGGCGGCGAAATACAATCCCTCCTTAAAGCTGGCGATCGATATTTCCCGTGCAGTTGGAGCGCCCATTGAGGAGCTGTTTATATTCGACTAAACATACGAAGATGCATTTGAGGGGCCATAGCATCCAAGCAAATGCGTCATTTCGTACGCCTGTGATAAAACCAAGTGGTTCTTGAAAAAACTATTCAGTCATAATACAATAACATTTATCCATAAAGAGGATGGTCGTGTCGCTCTCACAAGTCGGTTCAACTTGTTAAGGTTTCTCACGACCCTATATCCCTGTTGTCGTTGTGAGTCCGATCCAGTTACTTCATAGTTTCGTAGAATGCTGATTCTGGATGATTTTAAATTCCTTTTAATATTTTGGATTTTGTAGCATTATTATGCAACCTTTTGTCTTACCTCAGCGTCTGGTATATGTATATCTAATCATAGGAGGAATACATCAATGAATATGAATCATAAGAAAGCCATTTCTCGTCTCGTCGTAACAAGTATGGCTGCGGCTCTTCTCGCATCGCCGATTTCTTCCATTTTGCCGGGGCCGGGACATATAGCTTCTGCTGCGTCAGCTGTGGACATGTCTTCCTATAATCTGAAACCGATGTGGACGAAGACGTTGGGAGATCCAAGCAAGATCAGCCCCCAAACCACATTAATTAAGAACAGCCTTTACTATTCCGTCGGGAAGAAATATATTGCTTTTGACGCGTTGACAGGCAAAACCCGCTGGACGTATCCTGCCGCCGCGGTCTCGCAGACCGTAACAGACGGCAAATCGGTATGGTTTACGGATGCGACTGGCCGATTGATCAAGCTCAATGCCGCAACAGGGAAGCTGCAATGGAAGGTTAAAACCCAATCGCAGCCAGGTAAGAAAGAAAGCTATGTGAATCACAGCTTGCATGCAGCCGATGGTGTGATCTATGTCGGGGATGCGTTCGGTCTGACGGCCTACAACGCATCAAACGGAAAGGTGAAGTGGAAATTGAAGGGCGGCGCCCATGGGTACAAACTGCTGCAAACAGGAAAAATCCTTGTCGCAACCACGATGATCGACGGTGCTTTGACCACGAGCGGGTTACAGGGAATCGATCCTCAGAACGGCAAAGTAAAATGGACACAAAACGACGGTGATCATCAGGACATTCTCTTCTCAAATGACAAATCGTTCTATTCGCGAGACGTAACCGAGGGCATTGATGCCGGATATGCAGCTAACATCGATGAACTTAGCTTGGAGAACGGAAAACGGATTGCTACCCGCTCCTACATACCGGTGGATTTCGTGGAAGACCAAAGTGCATCCGATGTCGTATCTGATGGTGAATTCTTCTATGTCATTGAAAAGTATGACGAGAGTAAAAAGAAAGCTGTCGTCTCCCGATTCCGGACGGATAGCCGTTCCAAAGCCGAGCCGGATAAAACCTATGAATTTGAAACAGGTGTAGCTGAGTGGTCGCTCGGGGATGGGGGCCTTGCCTATGTAAGACTGAAAAACGGTAAACTGCTGGCGCTTGATACGAACAGTGGACGTACATTGGCCACCGCTCAGTACAAGGGTGCGCCATTGCCGACGCTCATCGGACAGGACGTGCTTGTCGTTCAGCATGGCGGACAGATCAGCGGCGTGAAGAAACCAGTTGCTAAATAATAAATGATTACACAATAGCTGACGTGCCATGCTCTAATTAGGAGCTTCCACATGATGAAGCCGCTAAACACAATGTTCTTTCGTGTTTAGCGGTTTTTTTATATCTAAATTAATCGATATTTACTTTGGGAGTCCTGCGATAAATCCTGACGTACACGGATGAAGAGAGTTGGAAGGTTTACACAAGAAGCTCGCGATTTCTGCGACTTTGTATCCAAATTCGTTCTGGTTCTTTTATATCAACAGTCACTATGAATCGTGGCAGGCTGTTGGTATACTATCTTTAGCCGAAAAGGACACTAATTTATATTCATCGACAAAAAGTGTGGCGGTGGCAATTTTAATGAAAGGTGTTGAGATTTTTACGAAACAAGATAAAACAACCGGAAGATGAATGAAACGAGACGTTAAATGACAACGTAAATATCGAAAGGGGATACGGGGTACCATGTAAGTAGGAAAATCCCCTTTGCTTCTAAGCTTGGAGGTTCAAAGCAGGGAGCTTGTCATGACATTCTAAACATCAGAGAGGGGAAGTACTGTTGGAGTCACTTTGGTTGGAGTATGCATGGGCATTACTGATTCTTATCGGATTGGAAGGTTTACTATCAGCGGATAATGCCCTTGTTCTGGCGGTAATCGCGAAGCATTTACCGGATGACCAGAAGAAGAAAGCCATCAATTACGGAATTATCATGGCTTTTGTTTTTCGGTTCGCTGCCCTGTTTGCCATCTCGTTTATTGCGAACGTCTGGCAAATTCAAGCGATCGGGGCTGCGTATTTGCTATACCTCGGCTTAAAACACATAATCAAAGCGCGTTTCGGCAAGGAAAACAAAAATATTCGCGAGGATATCAAGAAGGATGTTAAGGGAAAAGGCTTCTGGCCTACCGTAGGTAAGATTGCTCTTGCGGATCTCGCCTTCGCGATTGACTCCATTCTTGCTGCAGTGGCTTTGGCGCTGGGGCTGCCGGATTCGCCGCTTGGAGATTTCGGCGGTATGGACGCCGGTAAATTCATGGTTGTCGTGCTTGGCGGCGTCGCCGGGCTCATCCTGATCAAATTCGCGGCGACCTGGTTTGTTAAGCTGCTAGCTCAACGGCCGGCACTGGAGACCACGGCTTATGCCATCGTAGCATGGGTCGGCGTCAAGCTTGTCGTGATTACTTTGGCTCATGAGGATATAGCTGTGCTGGATCATCATTTTCCGCATAGCACAGCCTGGACGCTGATCTTCTATGGCGTATTGGTGGCGATAGCCCTTCTCGGTTGGTTTGCGCCTGCGAATAAAAAACAGTCACAAGCCGATACGCTTTAGGCTAAACCTTCGAGCTTCCTATATGAATGACAGATGGCCATCCTGTAGAGGGGTGGCCATTTTTCATTTGTTTTGCAGCCTGCCGGATTAACACTGGCTTGCTTCGATTGAAACCAAGGATGGCTATGGCTTATCAACAATGTCGTTCGTTAATTAAGGCTTGTTTCAAAATGGATCGTCACTTAAATTAATATCATGGTACCGTGACATACTGATTTATATTTGATCATTCCTTGTCGAACTAAGGATCGACGTAATGGAGGAGGGGGCTTAAAGTGACGACTCAAAATCTGAATCCGAAGGTTGATGAATTTTTAAGTAAAGCTAGAAAGTGGAAAGAAGAATATGAGAAGTTAAGGGCTATTGTTCTTGACTGTGAGCTGACCGAAGATTTTAAATGGATGCATCCTTGCTATACCTTTGAGGATAAGAACATCGTGCTAATCCACGGATTTAAAGAATATTGTGCGCTGCTGTTTCACAAAGGCGCCTTATTACAAGATGCCCATGGGATCCTAATCCAACAAACGGAGAATGTACAGGCTGCGCGCCAAATTCGGTTTACCAATGCTGCAGAAATTGATGAATTAGAACCAATCTTGAAAGCCTACATCTATGAAGCCATTGAGATTGAAAAGGCCGGCTTGGAAGTCAATTTTAAGAAGACGGATGATTACTCTGTTCCTGATGAGTTTCAGCACAAGCTCGAGGAAATCCCTGGCTTAAAAGCGTCATTTGAAGGCTTGACGCCGGGACGGCAAAGAGCGTATCTTCATTATTTCTCTCAACCCAGGCAGTCTAAAACCCGTGCGTCGAGGGTTGAAAAATATGTGCAGCATATTCTTGATGGGAAGGGATTAAATGACTAGGATGTGCTAATGAGTAAAACGTTTGTCACAGTTGGCAGCAATCGGTTGACACGACACCAAATGGTGTCATACAATCAAATCGTCACTAATTAGTTTCCTATTAAAATCGCACGATTTGGAAGGATGTCGGCCATGAGCGAATCGAATCAGGAATATATCATGATTTCATCGGCAAGGGAGAATAATCTCAAGAACGTATCCTTGCGTATTCCCAAACGTAAAATCACCATCTTCACCGGGGTGTCCGGATCCGGCAAGTCATCCATTGTGTTCGATACGATCGCTGCCGAGTCCACGCGATTACTGAATGAGAATTTCAGCATGTTCGTACGCAATTTTCTCCCACGTTATCCGCAGCCGGACGCGGACGCAATTGAGAATCTGAGCATGGCCGTTATTGTCGACCAAAAGCGGCTAGGCGGTGGTTCCCATTCGACGATGGGCACGATCACCGATATTTCTCCCATTCTGAGGCTTCTCTTCTCCCGAATTGGACAGCCCTATATCGGACAAGCCAACATGTTTTCGTTTAATGATCCCCAAGGCATGTGTCCCGAGTGCAGCGGGATCGGCCGTCGACTGGGCGTTGACATGAGCAAGGCGGTGGACATGTCAAAGTCGCTCAACGAAGGGGCAATTATGCTGCCTGACTACTCGGTGAACGGCTGGGAGTGGAACATGATCGTGCAGTCGGGCGATTATGATCTCGATAAGAAGCTGAGCGATTATACGGAGGAGGAACTTGAGCAGCTGCTGTATTCCAAAGCAAGAAAAGTTAAAATGGATTTTGCCGGTAAGGCAACGAATATAACCGTGGAGGGCGTCATTGAGAAGTTCACCAACAAGTACATCAAGCAGGATGTGAAGACGAAATCCGAACGCACGCAAAAAGCAGTCGCTCCTTTCATTTCCGAAGGTCCTTGCTTGAGCTGCCGCGGCGCCAGACTTAGTCAAACAGCGCTTAGCTGCAGGATTAATGGAATGAATATTGCCGAGATGTCTTCTATGGAGGTCGGCCGGCTCATCCGCGTTATTCGTGAGATCGACGATCCTGTCGCTGCTCCGATGGTTAAATCGTTAATTGAACGGCTGCAGCACCTGGTGGATATCGGGCTTGATTATTTGACGCTGGACCGCGAGACCGATACGCTGTCCGGGGGCGAATCGCAGCGAATCAAAATGGTGAAGCACCTGAACGGCAGTCTGGTCGATGTTACGTACATATTCGATGAGCCAAGCGTCGGATTGCATCCCCGGGATGTACACCGGTTAAATGAATTGCTTCAGAAGCTGCGCGACAAGGGGAATACCGTCATTGTCGTCGAGCATGATCCTGATGTGATCAAGGTGGCGGACCATGTCGTTGACGTCGGACCTCACGCCGGCAGCCGGGGCGGTACGATCATGTACGAGGGAAGCTATCAGGGCTTGCTGGAGTCCGGTACGCTGACAGGCACCCATATGAAGCGGCCGCTGCAGCTGAAGCGCGAATGCAGACAGCCATCCGGCAAGCTGCCGATCAGGGAAGCCACGCTTCACAATCTTCGGAATGTCAGCGTAGATATTCCTACCGGCGTACTGACCGTCGTGACAGGAGTCGCCGGCTCGGGGAAGAGTACGCTGATCAACGATATTTTCCTCAGCCAGCAGCCGGATGCCATCGTCATCGACCAGTCTGCTGTTGGCGCGTCAACTCGCTCGAATCCTGCAACCTACACGGGCATCATGGATGATGTGCGCAAGGCGTTTGCTTCCGCCAACAAAGTCAATCAAGGCTTGTTCAGCTTCAACTCCAAGGGGGCATGCGAGAACTGCCAAGGACTTGGTGTCGTGTATACAGATCTGGCCTTCCTCGATAACGTGAAGCTGCCGTGCGAAGTATGCGGTGGCAAACGGTTTAAGGAAGAGGTGCTTATGTACAAGCTGAACGGCAAATCCATAGCAGAAGTGCTGGAGATGACGGTAGAGCAGGCCTTGGAATTCTTTGAGCTAAAAGAAGTTGTGCGCAAGCTTCAAGCGATGTATGACGTAGGGTTGAACTATATTACGCTCGGCCAGCCGCTCAGCACGCTCTCAGGCGGGGAATGCCAGCGGATCAAGCTGGCAAGCGAGCTGTATAAGAAGGGGAGCATCTATGTGATGGACGAGCCCACAACTGGGCTACATATGTCAGACATCGGGCATCTTCTAGGAATCATGAACCGTCTTGTAGATGCCGGCAATACGGTCATCGTCATCGAGCATAACCTCGAGGTGATCAGCCAGGCGGATTGGATCATCGATATGGGACCGGACGGAGGAAGCCGGGGAGGCCGAGTGGTGTTCGAGGGCAAGCCATCGGATATCATTCATGCTGAACAGTCGATAACGGGAAAATATTTGTCATAATTCCAAACCATGATTGTAATAGATTCATAGAATCGCATAGAATGCTTAACCAAGACTGCTGGTAACTTCGGCAGTCTTTCCCTCCGTAGAGGATGAATAGCATTCGTTTGGAGAATGGCACTGCCATGGAAATTGATAAAGGAACATAAAAAAGCAATAGATGAACGTAGGTCACCATTGCTTTTCGGGTATTTGAATGTGATTTTAAATGTTGGTTTTCGATAGAGCTAGCTGGTCGTCAGGCAGCACCTTCGGAGTACCATCTGGATTGAGTACATTTCGCCATGAATACAGCGGCTCATATCCTAGAACGTTCTTGGCCTTATCGATTGCCATCAAGGTCTCGTGCCCCTGAACCTCTTTCTTTAAGGGTACATTGGGAAAATATCGTTTAACCAAATCGCCGCTAAGATCAGGCATAATCGTGTCCGGTGCGGTGATATGAAACACCTGGTTTCCTAAATGATCCTTCTCGATGGCAAGCAGGCAAGCTTTTGCGGCATCTCTAACATCACAATAAGCCCAGGCGTTTTTCTTTTGAATATCTTTTTGTTCCTCATTCCAATGCATAATCGGGATTTTTCCATACTCGTCAGGCTCATACATATTGGCAAAGCGAAGGGAGACCAGCTGTTGGTTCGTCAGCTTATGATACATTCCTGTTAGGTGTTCCGTAAGTAACTTGGCCATGGCATAAGACGACTTTGCTGTTGTCGGATGCTCTTCGTCCACTGGAAGGTAAGCCAGCTGCTCGGGAACGAACGGATAACCCAACACAGTCTCACTTGACGCCCAAACCAGCTTCGGGATTTTAAAATCCTTACAAGCTTCAAGAATGTTAAAGTTAACCAGCATATTATTTTCGAATATAGCTTGCGGGGTATTTCGCACATCGGTTGGTATATTCCCGAGATGAACTACAGCGTCACATCCCATCAAGAGCTGACAAACCTGACCATAGTCACGCAACTCTGCTTGAATAAAATTTTTGGAAGCCGATTCCTCTCTCAATTTTCGATCGGTCGCTATCACTTCATGACCGGCTTCCATTATTGTTCTCACCGTCCATCGGCCGATTTTTCCGGCTGCTCCGGTCACCACTACTTTCATCCTGTCACGCCCCTTATTGATCTTTCCGGTTACAGCACGCTGCACCTGAATCCCCAGTTAGAGTACCCGTTGATTCATGATTTTAATGCATTCTGGATATTAAAAATAAAGGTAAGGTATATAAGCTTTCTCTTACTTAGATCTGGTAAACAAGCGACCAATCCATGATGTTCACCCGACCGGGTTTATAGTATGCTAGCTTTATAAGGAAGGAGAGGAAAACGATGGTGAAACAATGGATTATAGGAGACGCCAAGCAGGAGTTGAGTGCTACACGCCGCATTCTGGAGCGCTTGCCCGAAGAGCATATGTCGTGGAAGCCGCATGAGAAATCCATGACGCTTGGCGGATTGGCCACGCATCTGATCAACATTCTGAACTGGCAAATCGCCATTCTTCAGTACCCTGAATTCGATCTTGCATCTGTGCCGCTTCGGCGTGAGGCTTTACAAAGACCCAATGACGTATTGGAGGAATTCGACGCAAACGTCGTCAAGCTTGAACAGCTGCTAGCTGAATGTGATGAGGCGGCCCTTGGCGAGGAATGGACCTTGCGGAGCAGCGACCATATTATCCTGCGACAGCCTCGGGTCACCGCGCTTCGCACCTTCGGCATCAGCCATATGATTCACCACCGGGCGCAGCTCGGGGTGTATTTGCGGCTGCTGGATATTCCGGTTCCGGGCTTCTATGGTCCATCGGCCGATGAGGCAGGCAGCTGAACGAAGACGCTTAGAGAAGTCACAGAGAGCCCGTATATGCTGCCGGCGGTTGATAAAAGCAGATCAAGATGGTCGGCAAGGAGCCGAAGGATCAGGAGATATTAGATTTCATTAAGAATGATCTGGATCAAATCATCACCCGTTTGTCTAAGGAAGTGTTCGCAGGTTCCATTGAGCGAGACCGCAGGGTCAATCCCAAGCGTCTGGCCAGAAAGGTGTCCCGGGAGCTTGAGCGAAGAGGCGTATCCTCATTTGCTCAGGAAGCCTTGAAGCTTGAATATGCTCAGCGTAAAAAGGAGAAGAAAGTCCAGTCCCGGGATCAGCGTGAGGCGTTAAAGGAACGGAAGCGCGAGCTGCGCATCCAAAGGTTGAAAGCAAAACATCGCGGCAAGTAACATGCCTGAAGAGACAATCTATTCGATCGAATAGATTGTCTCTTCATTGTTCTAAAGGGGAAGTGAATCTCATTAAAACTGGCTATGGAGCACTTATCATAGGATCAAACTGCCGAAGTCTTTGATCTTTAGTACATTTTTATTCTTGGGATCAAGAGGAAACGACGTCTTTATGTTTCAAGCGGCTGATGGACCAGGTACCAAGTAACAGGATAAAAAAAATGTTCATTATCATAAACACGATGTTTTCCGCAAAGGTCAGACCTTTTTGACTCAGAACCCCCATGCCTATGGTTAGCAGGGAGTAGGGGAATAGCATGCCGAGATTTAGAACATACAGACCGATCCCGAGAAAAACGGCGCATAGGCTGATGCCGATTGGCGTTGAGAAGCTCTTTAACCGTATGGAAAGCCCGAGCTGCAGCGCTGAAATAGAGATGGATGCGAACCATCCGCGCAAGCTCCACAACACGGTTTCCTTTGGGAAAGGACCCGGAATTGAGAAGAGTTGACCTGCAAACCAATACATCAACATGAAAAAGGCTTGAGCAGCAAAGATCATCATGCTTACGGTAAATAACTTGGCAACAAATAGATTGGTGATGGATATCGGGGCAGCCAGGATCATATTCCAATTGCGATTCATGTGTTCCAGACGGCAAATAAAAGCACAGCAAATGGCAATGAGAATCGGCAGAAAGAACTCACCATAAAACAAGCTGACCTGCGTCCATAAACTGTACCACCCGTTATGCAGGGCCGACCGGTTGAAATAATAATTAAAACATCCGATGAGCAGACTGATCACCGGCAGGATCGCCAGTACCATACCGATTCGGGAATGGCGAAGTTTGAGCCACTCGGCGGATAAAATCCTTATCATGGCATTCCCTCCTAAATCTCTTGTTTGGAAGCGTGAAAGCTCCCTGCAAAATAAAGAATAACGGTCAATAGCATGGCGGCGATCAGCAAACCGGCGGGCGGCATGCCGGATACATACGAGCCTGTTGTCGAAGCAGTGCTGTATACATACGTAACCGGGCTAAGATCCATGTAGTAGGACCAGAGCAAGAACTGGCGAATCCCTGGCGGGAACAGGCCGGATGTCGTTCCGATAAATCCGCCCAGCAGTCCCAGGCATAGGGCGAAGGCCTGATTGCGTACCGTTAGGGATAGCCACTGCTGAAGGGCGATAACTAACAGTGTTGTGATCATCGTTCCGATGACGAATTGAAGAAGCGGCAGGAAAGGCATGTCCCCTCCGATCTCTTTGAACCATCCGAACCCAAGGATGAATACAGCCTGCGCAATAATGCCGTACAGGATCAGGCTGTTTGCGCATATGTACTTTGCTGCATAGACTTGATTGCGACCCGTATTGGTTGTCATTAGCATCTTCCACGTGTTTCCCTTATGTTCCATGTCACAAACACGGGAGACCACAATAGCCGAAATGATCGGGAGAAACAGCCCGTTCATAGAGGAGATGCTGAAAATTAAGGCTTCCCAGCTGGCATTGTCCGTGTTACGAGAGATGGAGATGCTCAGGGACATTGAGGCCCACGCCATCTCTGCCCCCAGAAAGAGAGTGAGCATCATCCAAATACGTTTGCGGCGTATTTTGAAATATTCAAGGAAGAGAGCTTTCACTACAGGCTCCGCTCCTTTCCGGTAAGATCAAGGAAAATGTCTTCCAGGTTCTTTTTGTGCTCTTCAATCCGGGTAACAGGGATACCCTGTTCTACCAACAGCCGATTGATTCTTGAAACTTCTTCATCCGCTAGTTGGTTAAACATAAGCTGCTTCGCTTTGATTGTGGGCAAGTATCCTTGCGTTAACAAGAGGTCCTCGGCTCTTGCCGGGTCCGCGGTCTTAAAAGAAATAGTCGTCTTGTTCCCGGATTGGAGGCTTTCCATCGTTCCCTGAAAAAGCAGCTTTCCATCATTGATAATACCTACAGACGTGGCGATTTGTTCAATCTCGGACAAGAGATGGCTGGAGAGCAGGATGGTTATCCCATACTTCCGGGGCAGAGATTTGATCAACTCTCGGATTTCGCCGATACCTGCCGGGTCAAGTCCATTTGTTGGTTCATCGAGTATCAGCAATTTGGGAAAGGGAAGCAGCGCCATGGCGATGCCGAGTCGCTGCTTCATACCCAAAGAGTATTGGTCGGCCTTCTTATGCTTATGATTCTCAAGCCTGACGATCTTGAGCACATGGTCAATATTCTTGCTTGGCAAGCTCCGAAGACGCTGCATGACCTTCAGATTCTCATATCCGGTCAGGTGGCCGTAATAGGAAGGGGATTCGATCAGAGAGCCTGTCTGATTCAAGATTTCCGGACGGTGGGCTTCCAAGTCTTTACCAAACACTTTTATCTTCCCTTCGGTAGGTTTGATGAGGCCAAGGAGCATCTTTAGCGTGGTCGTCTTACCTGCCCCGTTCGGACCCAGGAAACCGAAAATTTGTCCGGCATGCACTTCCAGATTCACCTTATTTACGCTGTGCGAGCCACCGTAAGTTTTGGACAGATTATGGGTCTCCACGATCGGGAATGACGTTCTGATCAATGATATCAACTCCATTTCATGAATGTATCTGCCCTCCAATATAGAACAAGATGCTTGCGCTCGCCTGAAGATAATCTTACATTTACCTTAAATAACGTTGGGAAATATCGGGTGGTCGTCCTTATCATGTATACTGGTATGGGTGATATGATTTGGACGCGATGAAGAATAAAAAAATACTGATTGTTGATGACGAACCCGAGATTCGGGAAATGATTGAACGTTTTCTTCGGAAGGAAGGCTTCTTCCGAATTTATGCCGCGGGCAATTCCGTGAACGCCTTGGCTATAAGCAAATTGGAAAAGCCTGATGCGGCCATCTTGGATGTGATGCTGCCGGACGGAGACGGTTTTTCGCTGCTCTCTTCGATTCGGTCGTTCTCCGACATGCCGATACTGTTTCTATCCGCACGGGGGGAGGATGAGGACAGGCTGCTCGGGCTGGGCCTCGGTGCGGATGATTATATTGTGAAGCCTTTTCTTCCAAGAGAGCTTATATTGCGATTGTTTGCCATTTTGAAGCGGGTCTACGCCGCCAACGTGGTGGAACGATTGCCTGTATTCCGTTTGGGGAACAAAACGGTGGACTTGGATAGTGCCGTCGTCCGTGGAACATCCAGAGAGGTTTCGCTGACAGCCAAGGAGCACGCCATACTGATAAAGCTGTACGAGAATCAGGGCAGAATCGTCACAACCGACGCATTGTGCGAAGCTGTGTGGGGAGATGAGAGCTTCGGGTATGAGAACACGCTGATGGTGCATGTACGCCGCATTCGAGAAAAAATCGAAGATGATCCGTCGAATCCGGTCTTTCTGTTAACCGTTCGCGGACTTGGGTACAAACTGTTGACGCAGGAGTCCAATTGATGGATGGCGTCATTCGGATATTAAGACGTTTTGTCGGAACGACGATTCTTGTCTCCTTGCTTCTGCTGCTGTTC
This sequence comes from Paenibacillus ihbetae, assembly GCF_002741055.1. NCBI lineage: Bacteria > Bacillati > Bacillota > Bacilli > Caryophanales > Paenibacillaceae > Paenibacillus > Paenibacillus ihbetae. Next base: position 6,285,607 of record NZ_CP016809.1, read on the forward strand.
AATCTGGTGTTGCTTGGTTCACTGATCTTTAAGGAACATCATAAGAGTCCTTCTCCTGAAGCGGTAGTACAGCAGATTGCGTATGGATTAGATCAGAGGCATGGAAAATACGTGCTGACACATGAGGCTGCGCAACAGCTGAAAACGAACCGGGCCTGGGCCATGCTGCTGAGTCCGGGCGGGAAGGTGCAGTGGAGTGAACGACTTCCTTCGGAAATACCGAAATCCTATGATGTGACGGACGTAGCTAAATTCTCACGATACTATCTGATGGATTACCCGGTCTTCATGTGGGAGCATACGGACGGATTACTGGTACTGGGATATCCTAAAAGCACCTATGGAAAATACCAGTTTGACTTCTTGACGGAGTGGCTGAGGTCCCTACCTATACGAGCATTACTGCTGTTAGCGTGCAATGTTGCCCTCGCACTGCTGGTATCGGTGCTCATCGGAACAAGAGTGATTAAAGGAATTAGGCCGCTGATTCAAGGAATACATGCGCTTTCCAACGGGGATACGGTTCAGTTGGATACGAAGGGGATATTCAATGACTTGTCCCAAAGCATAAATTCGACATCTCGAATGCTTCAGGAGAAGAACGAAGCACTCAAAGCGAGGGACGAGGCAAGATCGAACTGGATTGCAGGCATATCTCACGATATCCGGACGCCGTTGTCCATGATTATGGGTTATGCGAGTGAGCTGGAGGAGCAGCCGGAATTATCGACCGAACAGAGACAGCATGCTGCTATTATTCGTCGTCAAGGGGAACGCCTTCGATCCTTGGTGAGCGATCTGAATTTGGTATCCATGCTTGAATACGAAATGCAGCCGTTAAAGTTAAAGACGATTCGTCTCTCCGTACTAGCTAGGCAGGTTGTATCCGACTTTTTAAACAACGGTCTTGATGAACGGTATCAGATCTCCATTCATATTACGGACGAGAGTTTGAGCGTAAGAGGAGATGAACGTTTATTGTATCGGGCGATCACCAACCTGATGCAGAACAGCATTAGTCATAACCCGGACGGCTGTAAAATTGAATTGAAGACGGAGGCTGCTGGATCATCGTTCAATCTGTTTGTGGTATCCGATAACGGGAAAGGCATTCCGAGAGAACGACTTGCCGACGTCATATCACTTCCCTACGCTTCCGGACGAATCCGATCCGACCTTCAAAGTCATGGTTTGGGGCTGCCGATGGTAGCAAGGATTGCCAAAGCTCATCAAGGTGAATTGATACTGGCGAGCGATTCAGAGAAAGGATTAAAAGCGGTGTTGAAAATGCCCGCTTCTTTATATCTCAATGAACAATGACAATGAAATGCAATCAAGATGAGGAACGCTCCCCCTAATCGGAATACGGACCATGACTCATATCGAATCCCGAAGCTCCTGAATATCCAGCATGGGCGGCCGTCCGTACATACGGGCATATTCGCGGCTAAACTGCGAGGGGCTCTCATAGCCTACGCGGAAGGCGGCTTCTGAGATTTGCACGGCCTCCGTCACCATTAGTCGGCGGGCTTCTTGCAAGCGCAAGCTTTTCTGATACTGCAACGGGCTCATTGCCGTAACCCGCTTGAAATGTTTATGGAAAGCCGAAGTGCTCATGTTGACAGATTGAGCAAGCTGCTCAATGACGAGCGGACGGTCGTATTGCCGGTTAATCATCTGAATCGCCTGGGCAATATTATGTGCTTGGCTGCCGATCATTGCAAATTGATAGATAAGCGCGCCTTGCTCACCCTGGAGCATGCGGTACAGAATTTCGCGGATGATGAGCGGTGACAGGAAAGGAATATGATCTGGCTCGTCGAGCAGCTGCATAAGACGAACCATGGCTTCGAGCAAAGGTGGAGAAGTACGGTTCACCGTTATGCCGCGGGAAGCTTCCCTCGGTGATCTATCGGAGGGATTCGACTCCTTGACAATATCCAGGATGATGTCTGCATCGAAGCTCAGTTTCAGGCTTAAATACGGGGTTTCGGGCGAAGCCTCAATAATCCTTCCGATGATTGGCAGTTCGACGGAAGTCACCAAATAGGTCGAGGGATCATATCGGTAGGTTTCATTGGCTGTTGTTGCTGTTTTGGCTCCTTGCGCTACGACGCAAATCGATGGCTTATATACGGATTCCATCGGCTCAGACAATGTCGTGGCATGCATCAGCATCAACGAAGGGATCGGCGTCAAATGCGTCCCAGTCGACGGAGCGTGGCGGCGTATTAAATCCGCCAATTGATTCAAGGCTTGCTCCTTGCGCAGGAATTCGTCCATATTTACAAAATCCTTTCCAGATCAGTCGGAGTGTGTTGCTATTATCATATCGGGAAGGAAGAGAATTAGGCAAGGATTGAATAGGTATGTTCTAACGGCATAAGCCATTCATTCCATATAATGAGTTCACAGAGTCAATCCAGTCGGGTAACCGACATAAATTGAAGGTAAAGGTGTGAACGAATATGAATTTACATGGAAAAGTGGCAATCGTTACCGGGGCTTCCCGGGGAATCGGACGGCAGATCGCGATTCAACTGGCTGCTTCCGGAGTGAAGGTGGTCGTCAATTATTCCTCGAATCCGGGGAAAGCGGAGGAGGTTGTTCAGACCATTGAGGCATCCGGCGGGGAAGCGGCAGCAATTCGCGCCGATGTAAGCAAGGTAGGGGAAGTTGAAGCGTTGTTCGCGGAAACGATTGAGCGGTTTGGACGTCTGGACATTCTGGTTAACAATGCCGGCATCATGGAGTGTAAGGCGATTGAGGACGTGACGGAGGAGAGCTTTGACCGGCATTTCGCGATCAATGTGAAGGGAACGTATTTCGCTTGTCAACAAGCGATGAAGCATATGGAGCAAGGGGGGGCGATCATTAACTTCTCGACCTCGATATCAGGAGCGATGCTTCCGACGTACAGCGTGTACGCTGCTACGAAAGGTGCAGTCGAGCAGCTGACCCGCCAATTGGCGAAGGAATTCGGTCCCAGAGATATCGTCATCAATTGCATAGCGCCCGGCCAAATATCAACTGAGCTTTTCTTAAGCGGCAAGTCACCGGAGCTGATTGATTCCTATCGCCGAATGAACGCATTCGGACGACTTGGCGAACCCGGGGACATTGCCAATGCGATCGAACTGCTTGTCAGCGACAAAGCCCGGTGGATAACCGGACAGACGATCCGCATTAATGGCGGATTTAATTAGCATTAGATGGAGGGCAAGACAAAAAGTCCTTTGAAAAAGTCGCCTTTGGCGGCTTTTGTCTTTTTAGAGAGCTTGGAATACGACGATATGTCTCTGCTTTATTTGTAAGGTAATTGAAAGATTCGGGAAAGTCATTAGAAAGAACGGAGAAATACAATAATAAAGTCGGATCCGGCATCGAAGACAAGACCTCTATGCATGTCTAGCAATTTCGCTGTAATCGCGGATTGGAGTGAGAAAGGAGCAGCTTACATGGCAACGATCCCCATGTGGAAAAAAACGATGCTTTCGGCTTTGGCGGTTGTTACGGCCGCTTGTATCATCGTGCCTGTGGTACCTGCAGCCGGAGCGCATCAAGAAAATTCGGCGCAGGCCCAGAGGGCAGCCAAATTGAATGAGCGTGATATCGAAGGCTTTGCCGACGCGTTTTTCAACCGCCCCGATATTCAGGCTTTAGAAGTGCCCGGAGCGCTATTTGTTGTCGTAAAGGATGGAGAAGTGCTGCTGCAGAAAGGGTACGGATACGCTGACCTCGAGGCAAGAAAACCCGTAGACCCGGAACAGTCCAGGTTTCGAATCGCATCCGTTTCCAAAGCCATAACGGCCACAGCCGTTATGCAGTTAGTGGAACAAGGCAAAATTGACCTGAAACAGGACGTCCAGCAGTACATGGGCGACGTGAAACTAAAAAATAATACCGGCTCGCGGCTAACGATGGAGCATCTGCTTACGCATACGACCGGCTTTGATCTCGTAGACCCGCCGCCGGGCGACATGATCACAGGCGATTTGTCCGCCGTTACGCCGCTTAAAGATTACATCATCAAGACGATGCCAACGGTCATTCATAAACCGGGCGAAGTATATAAATATGATAATTTCGCCTCCATGCTGCAAGGTTATATTGTCGAGCAAGTGTCCGGTAAGCCGTTTCATCAATACGTGAATGATAACATTTTCAAGCCGCTTGGGATGAAGAACAGCCAGTTCGTATTAACCCCTGGAATGGAATCAAGCCTTGCTGCCGGTTACAATGAACGGCGAGAGGCGCTGCCGCCCTACAATACGATTCCAACCGATATGCCCCAGGGCAGCATGCTGACGACGGGGAGCGATATGGCCAAGTTTATGCTCGCCCATCTGAACGAAGGATCGCTTGGAGGGGCACGCATACTTCAGAAAGAAACGGTACAAGAGATGCAAAGCGTGCAAAAGGCGATTCATCCGAAGGTGCCGACGATGACGTACGGGTTTGAATTCGCTATGCATCACAATTTCAACGATCAATACGTGATCGGAAAAGGAGGGAGCATCCCCGGCTTTGCTTCATGGATGTGGCTGCTTCCCGAGCAGAAAGTTGGCGCCTTTATTGTGTACAACAATAACTCCGATCTTCGAAACCATCTATTTGAAGCGTTCATGGACCGGTATTATCCGGCTGAACGCAAACCAACTTACATTACACCTGCCAAGGATCAATTGGAAAGATTCGAAGGCATCTATCGGGATTTGCGGGTCGCTTATTTGACTACTCGAATCAAGGCACAGAATGGCGTGCTTATCCTTGAAGATTTAATGGGAAAACACACGCTTCAACAAGTCGAACCGCTGCTGTTCGAGGATGAGGTAGGAAGTCCGGTGGCGTTTCAAGAAAACGAGGACGGGACCATCAGATTCTTATTCTCCAAATCGAACCCGACGGCGTGGTCGGAGAAGCTGCCTGTTCCCGAGAGGTTCAAGGATGTTGGCGAGGACCATCCTTACGCGTCCTACATTGACGGCTTGCATCAGCTTCACGTTGTTCAAGCCGGGCTGGATGGAAGGTTTTCCCCGGATGCACCGATAAGTAGAGCCGAGTTCGCCATTTGGCTCGTCAACTGGCTTGGTGCTGTCCCTTCAAAGAGCCCGCCTGCATTCAGGGACACGGCAAGCCGGATCGAGGCGGGTAAAATCACGACAGCATTTGATATGGGGATTGTGACAGGGACCGGAGAGGGCTTGTTTAATCCGGACCGTCTGATCACCCGTCAGGAGGCGGCAGCGATGGCTTCGCGTCTTGCCATCCTGCTAGGACATCCGCCAAAGCAAGCAAAGCTAACCGGGGAGACCGATTCATGGGCCGTTGACGCGGTGAGCAATATCGTCGGAAACAAGTTCTACGGTCCAGATGTGTTATCGTCCTCCGATGGCTCCGTCGATTACCGATCCAAGCAGGTCATGACACGCAAGGAAGCGGCAGCATTGTTATACCTCCTGGGAACGACAAGTTTACCGTTGCCGGGTTCTGCTTAACGCTTTAGAAGAATCATTGCACTTGTGTTCTTAACGAAGCGATGAACCGGTAACGTTAGTTGCATGAAATGCGGTTTGAACAAGATCGAAGTTACTCGCAAAAGTCGCCAATGGCGGCTTTTTTCATGCGTTGCTTCATGCGCCTACTAAAATAAGCAAATCTGTTGGAACAGGATGGTTGTACGAGCGTAGCAAGGATACTTGCTTCTGCTCGGTTCGCGGGCACCATGCTTCTACTATCACTTATTTGCCAAAAGGAAGGGGTGGAAAATTAATTGAAAGAAAATAATGGTTTTATAGTAGAATAATGCCACAGTGGAAAATCTTTTTTTTGAAGCATGAGGGGGAGTTCAACTTGAAGCATTTCGTTAAAAATGGGGGTAAAATCGCCATTATTTTATCACTCGCCTTTAGTGCCGGGTGCAGCAATAGCACCGGGGAGGCAAATCAACGAAACCATCCATCCGTTCCCGAAGAGGCTTCGGCACAGGATGCAGGAGAGACTGTGGATCTCAAGCCGCAAACGGAGTCTGAAGGCCAAGAATCTAACCGAACTGGGGAATTGTACGGGTCGAACATGATGTACGCCGTAAAGATCTATCTTGAACACACAGAAGTTCCTCAAGAATCCCGTGATATGCTCGCCGAATCTATAGCACTTGGTTATGACTGGTATCGGGAACAAGATATTTCGAAGTTTGAAGCTCTCGCTCACCATATTAAAAAGGATAACCGAGAAGAGGTAATGGAAATATATGAACAGCTCATCTCGATTTATCCTCTGCCCAACAAAATAATCAAGGGGGCAAGCTTCAACAAAAGCAAAGAGATCCATGTAATCCCCCTGAGAAGACAATTATTAGAGGAAGCTACCCTGCAAGACTGATAGACTGCTGCCATGTGTTGGATTATAATGGTAATAACTTACTGTTCAAGTTTTTCTTTGACTGCAAAAAAAGCACCTGGAAAATGACGGTTGGTCCGTTCTTTCCGGGTGCCTTCAAGATAAGACAATCGATATTATTTCTGGCTGGACAGGTAATCGTCCAGTTGTTCGAATGTGCCATCAAAGCCCTGCTGCACCATAGGTCGCATTCCTTCAAATGCGTTCCGCTCTTCCTGCGTGGCGTTATATGGGCCTCCGCGCAAGGTGAGCGAAGTTTTCCCGTTCTCTTCAGTAAGTGTCAGAATATTGATAATTTCGAGCGGCCAATTCGGATCGAAAGGTGCCCGAACCGTGTTGCCTCCTTCATCTGAGAAGGATTGAACAAACACCAGTTTTTCCGGTGCTATCACTTCTTGATAAACGAACTTACCCCATAGCTCATGACCCTCGGGAGATTTCTGGCTGCCCAGAAACATGCCGCCCGGACGTACATCCATCTTTGCGATGTTAAGTGAAAAGCCCTTCGGGCCCCACCAATTGCCAAAGTGTGCCGGATCTGTCCATACCCTGAATACGAGTTCACGTGGAGCGTCAAATACACGGGTCAATATCAATTCATGATTCTCAATCTGATTCTCATTCATTATATCTCCTCCTTGAATTCCTAATTAGGATGATCCATCTGAAGTTCCTGCACATCATGCTCCAATCCATTGAACTGGTTTATACAAGTTGCCTACTCGATTATATTAAAGCGAACTGGACGCCTTCTCGAGCAATTGACTTAAACGTCCGTAGTCCGGTAAATCGCCTTCACGGATTTTCAACCACTTCCGCTCGGGCGGCCCTTCAAATTCTTTCGGCACTTCCAGCTCGGCAGTATTCATAATCATGAATGCAATCGCGTCTTTGGAGGGCGAAATAACTGCGGCGTAGTGTCCATTCTTAAGAAAATGCGGTTTTTTGTACTGGATACGCTCTTCGACCTCCGGGATGGTTTCATGAACCATTTCGCGAAGGCGATTCGAAACTTCAACCTGCCAAGGTTTACCAAGGTTTTCGATAAAAGAGGTTACTTCTTGATTCAATCCAGTTCAGCTCCTTTTTCCAGGAAATTATTTACTGAATTCAATATACCACATTAGGAATATTCCTGTAAAGGAATATTTATGGAGAGGATGTCCGAAATTACATATCAGCTAGATCTAAGGATTCATAAAGCACTTCTAGGATAAACACGAAACTTGAGTTGGATATTATCGCATGAAGATAAAGAACCGGAATCAAGCTTCTCCTCAGGAGGGCTGGACATTTTTTTATACCAAAATGAAATTATGGCTTGTACCTTACGTTACGTCATCTTTTATACTGAAGCTACCGGCAAACCGTTAGCGCTAACGAAGGAGTTTCTGATGTTACGATATTTGAAAGTGGGGGACCTTGCCAAACTAGCAGGGCTCACCGTGCGAACTTTGCGATTTTACGATCAAATCGGCTTGTTCTCGCCATCCGCTCAGACCGAGTCGGGTCACAGGCTGTATAACGAATCCGACCTGTCTCAGTTGCAGCAGATTGTATCACTGAAGGAATTGGGCTTATCTTTGGAGGAGATCAAGTCGGTCCTAAAAGACGGGCAGATCAGCCCGGTGGAGATCATCAATCTGCAGATGACCCGGATTAAGGAGCAAATCAAGCTGCAGCAAATGCTCCTTGAACAGCTTCAGCATGTATCCAAATCGATAGAGGGCAATGCTCCATTAGCTGTGGAAGATTTCACCGAACTCTTGCAAATGATGAAAAAAAGCCATGAGGCACTGGTTGTCGAGCGGCGGACCGTGTGGGAGCAGCGACTTGATTTGCTGGGCGATTTTCTTGCCGTGGGAGAAGAAGAATCAACACTTAGGGAGGAATAACCTTGACTGAACGTTTTGTTAAACACGCCACTTTCGTTGTGGAGCGAACTTATGCCGCATCGCCTGCAAGGGTCTATCAAGCTTGGTCCGATGCCAATTCCAAAGCAAAGTGGTTCTCGAAACCCGAAATTTTTGAATTCCGTGTCGGTGGACGGGAGTACAGCAGCGGAGGTCCGCCGGAAGGGCCGGTCTTTACCTTTGACGCATACTATCAGGAGATTGTGCCGGAGGAGCGGATCGTTTATAGCTACTCCCTGGATTCGGACGATATTCGGATGTCCGTTTCAATCACAACCGTCGAGCTCATCCCGACCGAAGGCGGCACGAGGCTGGTATTCACCGAGCAAGGGGCATTTTTCGACGGGCATGATTCACCGGAGATCCGCGAGCATGGCACGAATGAAATGCTAGATGCACTTGGCAAATCACTGGAATAAGTGGTTATGACGACAATCGTAGGTGAGGATGAAACAAGGCTTTCTTGCCAATTCGATTGACCTTAGACATTATATCTAGCTTACACAGTTGACGGAACGTTCCATATAATAATTGAAGGCAGCCGACATCTATTCCTGAGGCTGTCTTTTCTTTTACGAGTAGGAGCGTTTATGGTCTGGCTCAACGGTTTGCCGAGAACGGTTCTGTTCTTTTTCTGGCGTACTCAGGAGCGGAGTGAACACAAGCATTCCACACTTCGATCCCAATCGAATAGTATTCGGTTTATCATGGACTCGGGTACATATAATGAAGAATTTGAAATTGGGAGGCGTACAATGGAAAGGACACAATCCATTCAAAAGGCAATCGATTTCGAAAAGCTTCACTCGAACTTCTTTATTTTGCCTAACGCGTGGGATGCGGCAAGCGCGAAAATTTTCGAGCAATGCGGCTTCAAAGCCCTGGGTACGACCAGTGCAGGCATTGCCGCTTCTTATGGATATGCGGACCGCAGCATGCCGTTTGACACGATGCTGGATGCCGTCCGCAACATCGTCCATGCTGTCGACATTCCCGTAACCGTGGATATCGAGGACGGCTATGGGGAGACGCCTGAAGACGCTGCAGAGGCGGTTAAAAAGGTAATCACCGCCGGGGCGGTGGGGATCAATCTTGAAGACAGCACCATGGATCCGCAAAAGCCATTGCAAGACATCTCATTTCAGCAAAAGAAAATCGACGCCATCCGAGAGCTCGGGGAACGCCTTGGCATTCCTGTCTTTATCAATGCCCGAACGGATCCCTATTGGATCAAGTTAGAGACTCCTTTCAATAAGCTCGACGAAACAATTAAACGGGCACATGCTTATCAGGAAGCAGGGGCAGATTGCATCTTTGTCCCCGGTATCAAGACGCTCACAGACATCCGGACACTCAGGCAAGAAATTAACGCTCCCATCAATGTATTGGCTGCACCCGGATTGCCTTCGGCCCATGAACTTGAAGCGCTCGGCATCCAACGAATCAGCACCGGTTCGGGACCTTATAGAGCCGTGTTATCCTTCCTGCAGTCCATCGGACAAGAAATGCTGGAGAGGGGCATCTTTGAGCCGGTGACTTCGACCTCTAAAATTACTTATGACGATTTATTGAGACTCTGACAGCCTTCTTCGTATGCTATAATCCTATACATCCCCAAAGAAAGCGGACGAGTGAGGAACTTCAATAAAATGTGAGGTGCTTGCATGGAAAACATAATATTTGATCGAATCAAGGGTGGCTTGTACGGGGTGGCTGTGGGGGACGCGCTTGGCGGAACGACGGAGTTCATGAGTGAACGGGAGATCGAGGAGAAGCATGGTTATTTGACGGAGATCATTGGCGGTGGAGTATGGCATCTGGAGCCCGGGGAAGTGACCGATGATACGATGATGACCTTGTGCGTGGCAGCAGGAATCCTCGAACATCCTGTAGAGCCAATGGAGGCAATCGGGCGTTTTTTTATGGAATGGTACCAATCGAGACCCAAAGACATAGGAAATATCATCCGTTACGTGTTTCAAAAGTATGAGGGCGACTGGTTCGAAGCCGCCTTTATAGCGCACATGGATTTGGGACAAAGCGGCGGGAACGGATCTCTTATGCGATGCCTGCCGGCTGCGCTGGCTTACAAGGACCCGGCGGACATAGACCGTATAACGGCCATGCAATCGCGAATGACGCATTATGATCCAAGGTGTACCGAAGCCTGCATCATCTATAACCGAATGGCTCAACGTCTTCTGCAGGGAGAACCCTTAAGAACGGTGATCTTGTCCGAAGCGGAAGGAAGCGAATACAAGGGTGTCATTGAAGATGAACCGGAATGCCCGACCAGCGGGTTTGTGGTACATACCTTCCGGTGGGTGCTCCATATATTGCTCCACACGTCAGATTTTGCAGAAGTCGTGCAGAAGGCGGCAAATCTTGGCGGTGATTCCGATACGATAGGCGCGATTGCAGGAGGGCTGGCAGGCATCTACTACGGCTATGAGGGCATTCCAGCCCGATATGCCGAGGCGATTTTGATTAAAGAGAAGCTTGATGAGATCAGCTCTCGGCTATATATGTTGAAAACTGCTTAATGTGGAGTCGCGGAAACCGCGGCTTTTTTTGTTACCCTTGAAGCCCTTGACCCTTGCTGAGACTAAGACTGGATCGTTAGAGTATTTGCGATCCTTCATTAAGCAGATTGGTTCTCATCAGTCATTGATTCAAATAAAAAATTAGTGTATGTTAAAGGGAAGATGAAACCTTTTTTACCAGATTCGTGTAATTGCGCAAAAACCTGATCGTTAAGTCTAAAGTGATACTGTCCGTTATCTTAGAAAGGGGGCAGTTGAATGTTTCAGATTAGTATCATTTTGTATGCAATCGTAGTCGTTATCGGTTACTTATGGATGAGAAAAAAAATGAAAGTCACCTACAATTCAAATGGGCCGTTGTATAAGCATATCAACCGATTTCATCTCATGGGGGAGCTCATCATTGTTGCGGTTTCTTTAATCGCCCTCTTCTACACGAGGCTTGTTCTGGAATGGAGATGGGAGGCTTATCAGGACTTGATTCTTGTGCTAGCCTTTCTGCATGCATTCCGATCCGTTGTTGAAAGACGCTTCAATAAGGAATCCAAGCAGCACCTCCTTAGCGCCTACACCAGTGTCAGCAGCTTGCTGCTCTTCCTTGGTGTTGAGCTGCTCGTTTGATATTGCAAGCAGGATCCATCGTATTTTCTAAAAGGGGCGTAAGGACATTCGTTTGAAGGAACGAATGTCCTTTTTTTCCTATATCGTCATAAATGCGTGAGGTTCAGCAAGGGGGGAGCAGACGGTGCTGATTGTGAGAATGGATCATCTTCCCCGAGCTCCAGCACTGCTACGATCCGCTCCAGTGGACGGATGCCGAATAGCTTGCAATGATCCTGGTCATAGATCCATTCCGGGACCGTTCGGCGTGCGTACCACGGTTTGGATTTGACCAGCAATTGAAAGTTCTGGATTAAACAGCATACCGCTGCATAATCCTCCTCCTGCTTATGGGAATCTGCTTCTTCCTTGGCTACGACTAGAAGAAGGGCAGGCGAAGGATTCCCTTGCAAGACAGGCAGCTTTCCGACTGCCCCGCTGCCCGTCACATAGATAAAACGCCACGGTTCCCTTAATCCGTCGTTAGGCGCCCAGACTGCGTCATTCAAAACCTCCAGAATGCTTTGCTCTGAAATTCGGGCGTTATTCGACTGCTTTTCATCCGGCTGTCCGTCTCCGACGATCGAGGTCCATTTCTGTTCCGCCGGCGTTCTTCTTCGGGCTCTTGGCACTTTATCGAAATATCCCACGTGTAAAATTCCAGCAAAACGTTCACCCTCTTGCAAACCGATTTCCGCAAGAAACGATTCGCTTTGAAGCATCGGATCCGTGTCCCACAGCGCGCCCAACCCGTGCTCCCAACCAAGCAGGAGAAAATTTTGCATGATACTACATACGGCAGCGTAATTTTCATCGCGCTGTCGCTGATCGGATACGGATTCCGCGATGAAGATCAGGTGCGAGGGAATATCCGTTATCTGTTTTATGAAATAATTGATCATTTTAGCAGGGATAAGCTTGCCGAATTTGCTTTCCTTCATTTTGGCGATCATGCTCTCAACCAGTCTTTGACGCGACTCCGCCGAGCCGGCGTATAGACAGCGCCAGCGCGGTGTACCTTCGGCCTCGTACAATGTGGCTGCATCGGTCAGCAAGGATACGACCATATCAGGGTCAACCGGGATTGGGTTGAATCTCCGGATGGTTCTGCGCTCTCTTATCGTTTGGGAATAATTCAATGTAATTCCTCCTCGGACATTTTGTTTACTTGTAAACAAAATGATTAAAAAAATTTGTTTATCTCTCGTCTATGTACCGGGCCATTCCCTGAAAGAACTTCAAAATCGTATGCAGCTCATCATCGGAGTATTGGTCCAAAAAACGCATAAATCGCTGCTCTTCCGCTTCGTGCATAGATCGATGCATTTCAAACAGCTGTTTCCCTTGGGGGGTAAGACGAAAGTACACCTCTTTGCGATTATCATTAAGCTGGGTCCGATGAATAAGATCAAGCTCAAGCAGCTTTTTGCTAATCTTGGTAATGCTGGCCTTTGACAATTTTAATTTCTCGGCAATCGCGGAATGATTGATCGGTTCATGATCGCCGATACAATCCAGAACATGGATCGTCGATAAGTTCCCAGGCACGTCTTTCAACTGCTGAAGCTGCGCCATCTTTTTGATTTCTTTAAGCTCCAGCTCCATTCTTTGTTCATGCAAATGGGAAAAATGAAGCAGCTGTTCATGAATTAACGTCTTGATACGGTCAGGGTAATCCATGCTCCGATTCACACTCCATATTGTTTACTCGGAAACTAAAATATCATAGTTCGCAGGATTCAGCAAGTGCTCGTCTCGGGAAACCAAGGATCGCAATTGTTTGGATCATTAAGCGGCAGGAGGTGGGGGAAACGTTTGGGTCATGGACAGGGACATTGGTTCTAAGACCTAAAATCATATCAATATCACAGAATTCATCGATATCTTATGTTAAAAAGATAATAAACTTTCATAACAAAAAAACATTTTTAACAGGGGGAAATCGAAGGATGAGTCAATATGCTCGCAACAAAACATGGATGTGTACCATTGACCGAATGGAGACCAAGCTGCACGGATTGTAATGTAGTAAACTTTGCTCCTTTCTTTACAAGAGCTGCTTTATGTGAACCTGTGTAGTTCTTATCCCCCTACCCGGATACACTCATGCGGTGGCTCGGCAAACCGAATCAGCATTATTTTAATGAAGCTGAGGGCGTGTATGACATGTCTACAACGTTCGAACAGGCAAGCTATCATTCCATTACGAGGAAGAGGGGGACCAATTTTTTTGGCAACGATTTATCGATGAGCTAAACGACCGCCGTACGATAGTGATGGCGGTCGTTTCCTTTCTGTTCTCGATTGCCCAAAGCATGATGTCCCCGAAAAGTTTCCAAGAACGTCTTTCAGCCTGGTTAAGCTTTGATTTCTTATGTTCCTTCACCATACCCTGAACTAAATCACTTGGTTTGTTTTTTGAGTACCATATTTCGATCGTCCGACATGAATAGGCGACTACTAAAAATGGATGAGATGATGAACGGTTCCACGAACGGGAGTCCGCTTGAACTTTCGGTCTTGGGGAACGACTTCCATCGGCAGTCCATGAAGGGGACGCATCATCATGTTTGGTGAAATATTAGCATTAGGTCTTACAGAAAAGCGATGTCGCTGAAGGAGAACGGCAAGGACAACTTTGATTTCTTGGAGTGCAAAGTTCCATCCAATACACATATGCTCTCCCGCACTAAAAGGCAAGTGTTCGAATGCAGTTCTCTTGATGGAACTCCAGCGTTCCGGTTTAAAATGATCAGGATCTTCGTAAAGCTCTGGGATTCGATGCGTGATCATTTGATTGAACATCACATTGGTATTTCTAGGGATCATGTATCCTCCCAAGATACACGCATCCGACGTGACTCGGATTCCAATCCCGGCTGGCGGCATTAGCCTTAAAGTTTCCTTCACAACTGCATCCAGGTATGAGAGGGATCCAAGTTTTTCAATGGTAGGATCTGATCCGCCGAGTTTGTCGTCAATCTCTTCCATCAAATTGTGCGCAATATGTGGGTGTTGGCTGAGTAGAAAGAGGGACCACGTCAAAGCATTTGCGGATGTTTCATGTCCCGCAACGTATAGGCTAAATGCGTGTCCGATGAGCTCGTCGTCGCTTAATTGGGCACCGTCCTCATCACGAGCTTGGATTAGCGATGCTAGGACATCCATCGAATTTGGACTCAGACGCTTTTCTGTGATCATTTCTTGAATATGCCCATGGAGCTGCTCGGCGCTGCGTAGGGCTTGATGGTATGGGGAACCGGGAAACTTGACTGGCGCCATCGAGATTAGCGGCATCATTCTTGTCAACCGCTGAATTAATGAGCCCATTTGATCTAAATCTTCTTCGTTATACAACCCGAACAGTGTCTTAACAGCAATTCGTTGCGTTAATTTTTTCATCTCAAAATTCAACTCTATTTCAAGCTTCCCTTGCCAGCTCTCACTTAAGCTTTGCGTGAGCTGGACCATGTCATTACAATACGAAGCGATCTGTTGCCGATGAAAAGAAGGCTGCATCAAGCGACGATGCTTCTTATGCTTCTCACCGGTCATAAGCAGCAGGTTGTTATAGAACATCCTTCCCAGCAATGATTCCTCAGGGAGCTTTAGAAGCGCCGTACTAACATTGAATAACTCCGGATTCGTCAGAATCTGTTGGTTTAACTCCGGCCCAAAGGCAAAAACAAAAGCAGGCTGATTTCCATGACCCAAAGCAACAACCTGACCATACTTCTCATAAAGCCAGCGCGAAAACAAAAACGGCTGTCGATAAAATCGAAGCATATTCATTCGCCAACCAAACATCGATCGTGGCCCTGGAATTGCTTGTGATGAAGCACTGCTGTCTGGACGTCTTAAATGGTTCATGGAGCACCTCGTTTTGTATGAAATGTAATAATCCATTACTTTTATTTCATTTTATTCCCGTTATGTAATGTGGTCAATATAATTTTGAATAAAATATATTGTAATCTTACAAAACATTAATTAAAGTATAGGTGAGGTGGGAACTAATGAACGGATATCAAATTCGTACGGAAAAGAAAAAGGAAGGAATATTAAAAGCAGCATTCGGTCTCATCCTCAGCTTTGGCATCAATAAGATGAGTATTGCTGAGGTTGCAAAGAAAGCGAAAGTATCTCCTGTTTCGATATACAATTATTTTGGCAGTAAAGAAGGACTTGTTCGCAGCGCAGTGTTTCATTATATGGAGCAGAAGATTGAAGAGTACGAGGAGATCATGGAAGAGAACCTTCCATTCCAAGAGAAAATCAAGAAAATTGTGTTTGACAACATAGAAAACGTGAATTTTCTAGAACATGACCTATTGAAAACCGTTATGGAGCACCCCATGATCCGGGAGGAAATCGAAGAATTTTATCAAACCAAAACCATCCCCTTTTTTAATAAATTGATTCAGGAGGGGAAACGGACGGACAGCATCAACGCGGACATTTCCTCGGAAGCGGTTATGCTCTACCTTCAGATTTTTAAAGAGGCCATCACCCGGCCCGGGTTCCTTACACAAGCAAGCCCAACTACCCTAAAAGACTTAAATTCTCTGTTATACTTTGGACTTTTGGGTAAGGGCTAACCATTGAGTTATAGATTTAGACAACAACCAACCGCCGTCACTGATCGGCGGTTGGTTGTATTATGTTTTCCGCTATCCATTCGACGGTAAACACCTCTAACAAGTTGATTTGCACCGCGAACCTTTGCTTGGGGATGATAAATGTTATTTTGGCCGAAAAAGGTGATGACCTTAATGTAATTGCTATTGTATGACATTATTGATCATCCTGGTAAAATCTGATCCCATTGTCGAAGGCGGATCAAATTTTGATAAAGAAGATCAGTTATGGCGATTTACGAGCTGGTCCAGATTGGATTAACATATAGTGCGAAATCTGAACAAAATAGACACCGAAGCATGAAGACAAATGAAAGCGCTTTAGTTATCTTAATACATAAGTGTTTTTCTTCTCGTAAATAACCCACTAAGGGATGGAGGGGTCCAATGAAGCGATTTCCAATGATGATGCAATTGGCATTCATCCTATTCTTCATCATGGCTATACCGATGGCCATCTTAACCTGGTACAGCAGCTCCCATATCCTGCAAAATTCGGAGCATGCCTTCGCGGAAACCTCGCTTGCAGAATTAAATGCCAATCGCGAGCATAATGAGAACGCTCTAAACAATCTTTCCCAAAATACGGTACGCCTTGGCGGCACCGACATCTTCGATCGAATCCGCCCGTTCAAGTCACTGGCGGATCTCAAAACGAAATACGTGAATGTAAGCAAGGCGATGGCGGTACTCAAGGAGCTGTTGAATCTGAATCAGAGCGTGGACGGTGTGTATTCCTCTTTCTTTTATCTCGATGATGCGAATTACGTGATTTCGACGGATAAAGGCATTACCAGCTTGGATAAATACGAGTCGATCGACTGGCTGAACGAGGCGCTTTTGGAGCAAAAAGGGATACGCGGCGTATGGTATCCGCGCAAGCTTGATTCGGGCGTTAACGTCCTATCGTTCGCTTTGCCTTTAAATCGGCTTTCCACCGCGACTCGTGGAACGATCGTCGTCAATTTGAAGGAGAGTCAGATCCAGCAGTACCTGCAGTCAACGAAATCAGGGAAGCAGAGCTATTTGCTTATGAAGCCGACCGGCACCATTATCTCCCATCATGACAAGAGTTTACTGCTTAAGAACGCCTATGATGAGCCGTTCATCCTCGATATTTCCCGGCAAGCACCCGAAGGCTACATGTTCCGTGAGCATGATGGTGAGCGGTTACTGTATGCGTGGTCCCGTACGAAAGAATTCGGCTGGACGAACGTAGGCATCTACTCGGTCGATGAATTGATGAATAAGCCCCACGCTTTGCAGAGAAGCATTATTTTGCTTACGATCGTGATTATTTTCGCGGGATCCATCCTGACTGTTTTTATTGCCACATGGTTGTCCAGGCCGGCCAGGGAGTTGGTTCGTGCCGTTCGGGGACGCATCAATCCTGGGGCTCAAGATAAGAATGAGCTTGCCTTTCTGGATGCGGCATTCCGGCGGATGCAGGAAGAGGAGGAAGGGCTGTATAAGCTTCTGAGTATCCACGAGCAGGATGCTCAAAGCTATGCCATCCATCGTTTGCTGCGGGGTGAAGTGACGCCACAAGCGGAAGAGATTTTCCCGGATTTGCACTTTCTTGTTGCCGTGGTATCCATCAACGGTTATCGGAACTATATAAGCCGCCGGAACAACCCGGAAACACGCAGCTACCATCGCTACTTGCTCATCTCGAAATGCGACCATTTATTCCCGAGCGGAAGCGCCATCCTTTGCGACGCCGGAATTGACGCTTAAAGCCAACAAAAACAACTGGACGCCTGCGGGTTACGAGCAGATTGTCGAGGACATGATTAAATACCGTAACGAGACCAAACCATACCAGACGCCGGATCCGCTGTTCACCGTAGTCCTCGAGAAGGTTACCGAGTACAAGGCGGATTTGAACAACCTCTTCCAGGAGCTGTATCTTGATATTATTCTTGCGCCGGCCGATCAGTTCGATGCGAAATACGAAGCGGCCAAGCAGAAATTCCTCGACGCAGGCTACCAGGAGATTTTGGACGAGAAGCAAAAAGCGATTGATGCAGGCCAATTCAGGTAGATCGTAATAATCTTGCGATATACGAAGTTGGACGATAGAAATGATCCGATTATAATTAAAATAGAGAAATCCGCTAGCAGCGGCGACCGTATGAACATTTCGTACGGTTGCCCCAAACGGTACAGTAATCGTACAACCAATACACAGAGCTCCTGCCGCAAGCGGGGGCTCTGGATAATATGGAGGGCAATATGAATCTAAAATTAGATATTGCTTTGGAAGATTTAAAGCTATCCGCGAAGCGCATTGCGGACTATACGTTCGGGATGGATTTGACATGGGACTGGCCGGGCGGTGTCGCATTCTATGGGATTAGCCGTCTGTTCGAGGTAACTGGCGAGCACGCTTACCTGGATCGGATGATCGATTGGGTGGAGGAGTACTTCGAAGCGGGCATCCCGGAAGAATGGACCGTGAACTCCTGCGCGATGGGGCATATGCTGTTGACCCTGTACGATCAGACAAAGGATCAGAAATATCTGGATCTTATTTTAAGCAAGATTGATTACTTGGAGCATCATGCATTGCGTTTCGGCGACCGGGTCCTTCAGCATACGGTGTCGGCCAACAATGACTTTCCGGAGCAGTGCTGGGCGGATACGCTGTTCATGGCGGCATATTTGGAGCTTCGGGTCGGCGTGACGCTTGGCAAGAAGACGCTTATTGACGATGCGCTGCATCAATTCGAACGGCATATTCATTACCTGCAAGATGAGGATTCCGGGCTGTGGTACCATGGGTACAACCATATCAAAAAGAACCATATGTCCGCCATCCATTGGGCACGCGCCAATGCCTGGGCAGCCTATACGATGTCCCGTGCGGCAAGGGGGCTGCCGGAAGGATATCTTTATCCTCCCATGATGCATATATGGAGCTCCTTGCGCGACCAGCTGGCAGCCATTAAGCGGCTGCAGCATGAGGACGGGCTGTGGGGTACCGTACTCGATTACCCGGAAGCCTACGGCGAAGTATCGGCTACAGCGGGCATTGCAGCAGCCATGGTATTGCAGGGCAATCCGCTGCACGCGAAATATGTGAGAAGAGCCTTGGACGGCGTACTCGCCAATATAGCGGACAACGGACGGGTACTGAACGTGTCCGGAGGTACGGCGGTCATGAACGATATCGAAGGATATCTCGGCATTGACCGGAAATGGGCTCAGGGCTGGGGACAAGGTTTGGCGCTGGCGTTCCTGGCGGCAGTCATTGAAGTTGTCGAAGCCTGACCCGAACTTGTTTTGCCCTATCGAAACAACAGAGGCAGTAATCGCTGCTTGTTGCCCGAACATCTATACGGTAATTTGTCAGAATGCATAGAATAGAGTAGATGTTCTCAACAAGAGCCCATTTTATTCTCGATACGACCTATAACGTCATTTCTGTCCATGATTTCCCGATCGTTCCGCACCAGGATTGGACGGCGTCCTACGGTGCATATAAGGAGAAGCTTACCCGTCGTATTCAACGATTTTGGCATGTGCTCCACCGTTCCGTTCTGTTTGTCAGGTGGGGAGAGATCGGGGTACAAGAAGCCGCTGCGCTGCGTGCCATCCAGTCCTCGTTGACGCCGGCCAGCTGCAGCATTTTATTCATGCAGCCTGTATCCGGTTTGGAGTCGATTCAGGAGATCGATTGGGAACTAGGCGGCATCAGCACGCTGCAGGTTCCCCTCGAACGGCCCAATGATATAGCAGTGTGGGATTATGCCTTGAACGGTTTGTCATTAACAGGGTACTGGACTTAAGAGGCCTGCCCTGGAACGTGAAAATAGGAGTGCCGGCAATCGATTAGCCGCACTCCTATTTTTATTTAATTTAGTCGCTGTATGCTCATTCCCGGTTTATAGCGAGTACGTTCGATTTTACGAAAAATAAAAAAAGCTAGGCTTAAACACCAAGGGGGCAAAAGACAAAAAAATAATTGAACGCGAAAAAGCGCTATGTTATAATCAGTAGCGCAATTGAGAATCAAGTTTGATCTGATATTATAATTAATTTCCCTGATTTAATTGTACATCAGCGACCTCTGATTTGTCAATGCACTTTTTTCAGACCAGAATGAAAAGGAGTGTGTTCAAGCGAGATGGAAGCAAAGGAATGGCGGTTAGAGCAAGAACGGCTGGATCACGTTAGAGAAAAGCTGAAGGCTAGGATCGACGTGTTGGAACCGGAAGTTAGCGGTCTGCAGGATCAGGCTGCCGAGATTCGCAGAAGATTCTGGGAAGAGGTTACGGTCAACACGAGTACAGACGAGGAATTTGAAGAAACTTTTTATACGATCAAACAACAGGCCGCTGTATTATCCGAGAGGGAGCGCCGTCACCGGCTTCTGTCGCAGCAATGGAGGAGCTTCAATCGAATGCTGCCTTCTCCGTATTTCGGCCGCGTCGATTTTATGGAGGACGGCTTGAACGGGAGCGAGCAGATTTATATCGGCGTATCCTCCTTCGTCGATGAAGATGGATTGACTTTCCTGATCTATGATTGGCGGAGCCCCATCGCAAGTCTCTACTACGATCACTCCCCCGGCACGGCCTCTTACGACACGCCGGTCGGTCGGATCACGGGGACGATGGAGCTGAAACGGCAATATCAGATCCAGAATGGGCACCTCCGTCGCATGTTCGATGCGAGCGTTACGATCGGCGACAAGCTTCTCCAGCAATTGCTGGCCAAAGGCGCGGACTCGCAAATGAAAAGTATCGTCTCTACCATTCAGAAGGAGCAAAATGCCATCATCCGGAACGATCACAGCCGGCTCCTTATCGTGCAGGGTGCAGCAGGAAGCGGGAAGACCTCCGCAGCATTACAGCGCGTGGCCTACCTGCTCTACAAAAACCGCGATTCGCTTAAGGCGGATCAGATCGTTCTACTCTCACCAAACCGGATGTTTAACAGCTATGTATCCTCCGTCCTTCCCGAGCTGGGAGAGGAGAATATGCAGCAGACGACTTTTCAGGAATATCTCGAATATTGGCTCGGTTCATCCTTCCAAGTGGAGGATCCCTTCAGTCAGATCGAATATGTGCTGACCGCACAATCAACGTCAAACGATGAGGCTCGCCTCCAAGGGATGAAGTATAAGGCGTCCGAGGCTTTCATGAAAGCCCTTCAGTACTATGCGCAGTGGTTGGGGCGGGAAGGTATGCTGTTCAACGGCATTCACTTTAGGGATCGTGTTCTGATCACCGCCGAGCAAATGAGATCGCAATTTTACGGTTACGACCCTTCCTTGAGCTTGGCCAATCGAGTAGACCTCCTGCAGAAGTGGATTCTGAAGGAGCTTTCACTGCTAGAACGCAAGGAGCGTGGGGCCTCCTGGGTTGAGGAGGAGCTCCATTACCTCGACAACGAGCACTATGCGGAAGTATTCAGTGAGCTGCATAAGGAAAGGGAAGTGCTTGACATTGCTGAGCACTACGCCGTCGTTCACGAGAAAATAACCAACAAGCGCAGGGAAGACGAAGGCGATTTTGACTTCGCGGAACGCGAGGAGGATCTACTCCGCCAAAGAATCGTAAAAGTAAACTTCAAACCGATCCGGCAAAGCGTTAAGCGATTTTCATTTATCGATGTTCACGGCCTGTATTCCCAACTATTCATCGATGAAGCCGCTTATCGGGAGAAAACGAATGAGGCCGATATCCCGGAGCTATGGTCTGAAATCTGTAAGCAAACCAGAGAGAAGCTGGAGAAGTTTGAAATTTTCTATGAGGACGCCACTCCGTATTTGTATTTAAAAGAATTGATCGAAGGTGTTCGGACGAACACGGAGATTCGGCATGTCTTCGTTGATGAGGGGCAGGACTATTCGCCGTTTCAATACGAGTATCTCAAAAAACTGTTTCCACGTGCCCGCATGACAGTACTCGGTGATTTCGGCCAGGCGATTTTTACGCAATCAACGAATCTGCAGGATGCCGATTCACCGCTGTTCCGGCTCTATGGAGAAGCCGAAACCAAGTTGATCCGCCTAGTGCGCAGTTATCGTTCAACTCGGGAGATCGTGGAATTTACGAGGGTGCTGCTCTCCGATGAGTCGGAAATCGTCCCGTTTGAAAGGAGCGGACCGAAGCCGCTGCTTGTGAAGCTGGAAGACGGAGAGACGCGTGACGCCCGAATAATGAAGGACATCGCAGCGCTTAAAGCCCAAGGCCTCGAATCCATTGCTGTCATTACAAAGACGGCTGCTGAAAGCCGCTCAGCCTTCGAATCATTGCAGAAGCTGGGAAGCGAAGGTGTGCAGCTCATTACGAAGGAAACCGAAACTTTTGAGAAAGGTGTGTTGGTTATTCCCGTGTATCTCGCCAAGGGGGTTGAGTTCGATGCGGTATTGATCTACGAGGCATCATCCCAAGCTTACGGCAGAGACAGCGACCGCAAGCTCCTCTACACAGCATGTACGAGGGCCATGCATCAGCTCTTGCTATATGCGACCGGAGATTGGTCGCCGTTCGTGGAGGGAATGAATGCTGATTTGTACGAATTGGCGAATTGATATCGGTTAGGAAGAGATGACCACCCGATAAATGGTTTTTGCTGCTCCCCTTTCTTACAGTGAAACAGGCGCTGCCCCGATCGGCGGCGCCTTTTCTCTTCCAAATACAATGGGAAGATTATGCTGGGACTCATTCTAGTATTCATGCCCCATATATTGTAAAATAGTATGGATAAAGATTACGCGGTGTTTACCGAAGGGGAGCTAAAAAAATGAACCAGCGCTTGTCAACGCCATTTAAGCTCATTGCATTATTGCTAGGCTTCTTGGTGATCGGCCCGCTAGTTGTGATGCTGTTGACATCATTAGTTAATTTCATTGATTAATACCAGGTTAACAAGGGAATCTCAAGCTATCGGAGAACAAGAACGTACGCTAAACATGGAAGTCGCGCCAACGCGGCTTTTTGATTTTTTTTGCCGCAAGATCCTGCATCTCGATCTTATCTCATGGATTCCGCAGCGCCTCTATGAAGATTTCGCATGTTGGATCGCTGTCTCGATGTAGGCTCTTAAGGTCTTGATGAAGGTGCGCATGGCGTATCCGACATATCGGTCACTGCGGTAGATCAGACAAATGTCCTGTGAAGGCGTAGGGTTCCTCAGGTGAACAACCTTGATGTCGGGATTGAGGAGATTTTCCAATAGAAGTCTTGGCAGAACACAAGGGCCAACCCCGCTCTGTACCATTTGAAGAAGGGAAGATAATGTTGTCGTCACCATATGCGGCTGCAGTGCAAATCCGCTCTCCCTGCAAAAGTGATCGATCAGCTTCCGGCATTGATGATCTGGCGGGAACATGACCATTTTTAAGGTTTGCAGCCTGCTCAAAGGGATGAAACTTTCCGTGGCTAGTGGATCGTGTACACTTACTGCCAATGAAAACTCCTCATGGAACAAAGGAATCGTTGTGAGACGCTCATCGATCACCGGTCCGATGGTTACGCCGACATCGATGCTTCGGTCCAGCACTTGTTCTGTTACCTTTGTGGTTTCCAATAGGGACAGTGAAATGGTGGGATACGTCTGATGAAAGTTGAGCAGCATGGCATTGAACATCAAATCCGCGTCACCAGGCAGGACACCGATGGAAAGAGATCCTCCTTGCATTTGCTTCAGATCCGCGATGGCGTCTCCCGCTTGCTGCAAATGCTTGAATACGGCGGTACCATGCTCACGAAGAATCGCGCCAGCATCAGTAAGGACAATCGTTTTTCCCACACGGTCGAACAACAACACGCCTAATTCTTCTTCTAATCGCCGGATCTGTTGGCTGATATTGGGTGCGCTGACTCCCATTTTTTCGGCTGCTTTCGTGAAATGAAGCTCTTCGCAAATGGCCATGAAATATTGAAGCTGTTTTAACTCCACCTTCTCACCTGCTTTCCTATTGCATGCGTGTCATTGATCATGCTTAATGCTTATTGTTGCTCCGGCTTCTTCTTCTGTCAACGAATAATCGTTAACTGATACTTAACGTCTCGGTAACGTGCACTGCATTGATGCTCTGTTCTGTGAGACGTACAATGGGAACAAATCAAGCGGTTCTCATGACAAAGGAGGAACATAATATGTCTGAAATGATTATCAGCACGGCAACAACCGCGCGGCAAATGCTGCTGCAGCAGGTGCAGGCGATCCCGGAGGAGCTCTTCGATATTCAACCCTCGGGTTTCAACAATACCGTCCGTTGGAATATCGGCCATATGGTGTATTGGATGGATAAGTATTCTCCCTTGATCTTCAACAGTCCGCCAGTCATACCGGACACTTATGAAACGCTGTTTGACTCTGGAACCAAGCCTTTGGACTGGACGTTCGCTCCTCCATCAAAGGATGCGATGATCGAGATGCTAACTGCGCAGCTTTCCCGCTTATCTGAGCTGACGCCTGAAATGCTGAGCGAGAAGCTGTCGACTCCGTTTGCCCTGGGACCGTTTCATTTCAACACATCAGGTGAGTTGTTAAACTTTATTCTGATTCACGAAGCGTTTCATCTTGGAACGATTTCGAGCCAGTTAAAGGTACTGTCGTCAAATTAACCTATTCCGTTCAAATCGTGAGCGGTCAATAAACCATAATGAGGAGGAAATGTTCATGGAGAAATCACTGGAATCCGTTCAATCCCGAACTCGAGAAGGCTTTGATGCTTTCAAGCATGCTTTGGAATCAGGGGATACGTCCCATTTTCTTCAACAGGTTACGGAGGATTTTCATTTCTTCGTTCCGCTCCCGTTAGAGGGATGGGATCACGAGCAGCAAGGCAAGGAACGGTTCGAGGAATTGATCCGGTTTGAACGCTCCGTCTTCCAGATGCAGTTGACCCCGCTCATTATGCTGGAGAATGATGACAACGGCATGGTGGTATTTCGCTCGGAAGGGTTGTTAAATGGGCGGGATTTTCGCAATGAGCTGGTTATCGTCTTTGAATTCGAGGGGGAGCGGATCCGCTGCTTCCGTGAATATGTAGGGATGCCGTTAAAGAACTATGAGAACCCGTAACGGATACAGCCCTCCATCGTGAAACCGTTAATCAGCTTATGAATAACGAATCGATCCCGAATAATGAACCGACCCCGAAGAGGGTCTGGTTCATTTTGGTTTGTTGCTGCCGTTTTATCCTGACAGCGGATGATACAAGCACTCAATTATGCATCAATAACCGGTAATTCCTCAAGAACCGATGCGGATCATTACGCTGACCATCTACAGAGAAAAATTTTTTTGACGCACTCCGAAATATCAGTCTTTAGTAGGAGGTCAACCATGTTGAGGTTCTTATAATTAAGAATGGAAAGGAGAGCCATAGCATGACTCAAGATGGATATCTTTATAGACAAATTGGAGGTTGAAAAGGTTGAAGCAAGAAAGAAGCACCCATGCACCAAGCCTGCTTCACAATCGGTTCCTGCAGACGATTTTATTATCAAGCGTGCTTCTGCAGATCGGGATCTGGGTACGTAATTTCGCCATTCTTTTGTACGTTGCGGATCGGACCAATAATGATCCATACGCCATTTCTTTAATTAGCGTGGCGGAATTCGCGCCTATTTTTGTGTTCTCGTTCATTGGCGGTACATTTGCCGACCGTTGGCGGCCGAAACGAACGATGATTTGGTGCGATTTATTATCCGCGGTATCGGTATTCGCAGTGCTTCTGACCATCCATTACGGTTCATGGCAATTCGTCTACCTGGTCGCGTTCATCTCGGCAATTCTTTCGCAGTTCTCGCAGCCTTCAAGCATGCGGTTGTTCAAGTACCATGTTCCTGAGGAACAGCTGCAGCAAGGGATGGCTCTATTCCAATCGCTGATGGCCATCTTTATGGTGCTTGGCCCGATGCTTGGCACCTTCGTATACAGTACGTTTGGACTGGAAATATCGATCGCTGTCATGGGCGTGGTTTTTTTGCTGTCCGCGCTAGTTCTCGTCCGCCTGCCTGAGGATAATTTGAAGCCGCAAACGGCCGCAGTAAAAGGGCAATTCCGCAAAGATTTTGCCGAAGGCTTTCGCTATGTTTGGCAAAGCCAAGTTCTGCGCATGCTCGGACTCGCATTTATTCTCGCGGGACTCGCTGTTGGCGTAGCCCAAGCGCTCAATCTGTTTATCGTAACGGAGCGTCTGGGACGAAGCGAGGAGTTCCTGCAGTACCTGCTGATGGTCAATGGCGGAGCCATGCTGATCGGCGGCGGGGTTGTCGCAGTTTTTGCCAAGAAGGTTCCGCCTCAGCTTCTTCTTGCTGTGGGCATGCTGTCAGGAGCGGTCTGCACGGCCATCGTCGGTTATTCGACGAGCGTTCCGGTCACGCTGGCCGTGCAATTTGTAAATGGGCTGGTTTTCCCTTGCATCCATATCGGAATCAGCACCATGATCCTGAAATGGTCACATGCTTCCATTGTCGGCCGCGTAAATGGAGTTCTGAATCCGATGTTCGTCGGCATGATGGTCATATCCATGTCGTTCGCCGGCGCGCTAAAGGATGCTTTCTCGCTGAGCACGATCTATGGCGGAGCAGGAATCTTATTCCTTCTTGGTGCGTTGGTCATGGTGCCGATCATGAAGCAAAAAGCGCCTGAGCATGTACTTACTGCGCAAGAGACGTAATCTTGCTGGATTTAAAAAGATTGCGATGATAATGAAAACAAATCGTAGAAGAAATACGCGAAGGCAGCCGGTCTGATGATCTGCTGCCTTTTCATTTGCTAGCTGCAGGATCCTGTGGTGGTAAAGTCGAAAATAACGGTGTAACCATTTACTAACAAATGCACGGACACAATGCTTTTATCTCATTTTGCAGGAAGAATAAAATCATATTTAGCGACGGAGGAATAAGATGGAGTCGAAGGATGAGCGTACTTCAAACGATCAGATCATGGAATCAATCCGAAGTTTAACCGGGAACGATGCTAAGACTTTCTTGAACCTTATCTACGCACTTTTGAAAGATAACACGAATCCGAGCGAGCATTTGGTTTCACAGGTTTTATCCATTTACGAGAAAAAGATACCGAGAGTGGTAAAGGCAAGACAGGATCGGAGCAGTGGCTAAGCTGCTATAAATCCAAAGGCCATGTCGTAAAGATCCCTTTCAGAATGTCCGTGTGACAGAGGAGAAGGGGATCTTTCATTCTTCTACAGAATCACTCGTGCTGCCGCCTCTAGTTTGTATCCGTTCGTTGAACCAATAATTATACATAAAAAATGAAGCCTCGAAACCCTTGTCTCCCTTTATTACTTACTTGCAGGTTAGTATCTCACTTACAAGTACGTACTTCCGGATTGCACAGTGTTTCCTCTACAATGCTCGTGTAAGCAAACCAATACGTTCATAAGGAGAGATCAACCATATGGAACTTCAATTGGCATTGGATTTAGTGAACATTCCGGAAGCGAAGCAAGTGGTGGCCGAGGTAGGCGAACATATTGATATCGTAGAAATCGGCACGCCGGTCGTCATTAACGAAGGGCTGCATGCCGTGAAAGCGATCAAGGAGGCCTTCCCGCATTTGCGAGTGCTGGCTGACCTCAAAATCATGGATGCCGGCGGATATGAGGTAATGAAAGCATCCGAAGCTGGTGCGGATATCATAACGGTGCTGGGGGTATCCGACGATTCCACGATTAAAGGTGCCGTGGCCGAAGCCCGGAAACAGGGGAAGCAGGTCATGGTGGATATGATTAATGTAAAAGACATTGAGGGCAGGGCACAGGAGCTTGATGCCTTCGGCGTGGATTATATTTGCGTCCATTCGGGCTATGACCACCAGGCGGAAGGCAAGAATTCCTTCGAGGAATTGGCAGCCATCAAACGTGTCGTTAAACATGCCAAAACCGCCGTTGCGGGAGGAATCAAGCTGGAGACTCTTCCTGAAGCCATTCAAGCGAAGCCGGATCTCGTCATCGTTGGCGGTGGAATCACGGGTCAATCCGATAAGAAGAGCGTGGCCGCTAAAATGAATCAATTGGTTAAGGATGCCTAACCAGGTGAGCAATCCAATCTTTAGGCAGGCCGTCCTAATCGCCAAAGAGCTATCCGAATCCGTACAGAAGCTCGAAGCCGTCCAGATTGAAGCGTTGATCGAACGAATCCTGCATGCCGATGCCGTCTTTGTAGCGGGTGGGGGCAGATCCGGTCTGGTGATGCGAACCTTTGCCATGCGGTTAATGCAGATGGGATTTAACGTTCACGTCGTGGGCGACACAGTTACTCCAGCCATCCGGCCAGGCGACTTGCTTGTTATCGGTTCAGGTTCAGGAGAGACGCCGAGCCTGGTTGCGATGGCCCAGAAAGCCAAGCAAATCGGCTCGAACGTAGCCGTCCTAACAATCCGGCCCGAATCCCGGATCGGGAAGCTTTCCGATGCGATCGTGCACCTGCCGGGAAGTACGAAGGATCAGCACGAGCATGCTCTCGTGACCGTTCAGCCGATGGCGTCTCTGTTTGAGCAGACGATGCTGATTGTGCTGGATTCCATCATTTTGCGATTAATGGAAGTAAGCGAGCTCCAATCGGACCAGATGTTCAGCCTGCATGCCAATCTGGAGTAGGCCACACCGAGACGCAGTATGTTCCGCTTTGATGGGATCTCCGTGACCGTTGTATACTATTAAGAAAGAAGGGGTGATATTTATGGCAAATGAAGTCAAGAAACGGATAAATCTCAAAGAAATTAACTGCCATAAGGAGCTAACCCTGGCGGTCATCGGAGGCAAGTGGAAGCTGATCATCCTGTGGCATCTTGGATTGGAGGGCGTTAAACGCTTCGGCGAGCTGAACCGAATGATTCCCCACATCACGCAGAAAATGCTGACGAACCAGCTTCGTGAACTGGAGGAGGATCAGCTGGTCCAACGCGTCGTTTACCCCGAGGTTCCGCCTCGAGTCGAATATTCGTTAACACCTTACGGGGAGAGCTTAATGCCCATCTTGAAACTGATGTACGATTGGGGAAAGGATTACGGCGAACAGGTCGTCTGGACCAAATGATGGAGCACTTATGCGTTCTAAGAAACAAAGGGGCCGCATGCGGCATTTCATTATCAATATAATCAGCAGGCAGGCATGCGCAAATAGAACCACCCGTTAATCGGGTGGTTCTATTGTCGTTGCCGACTTATTCCTCATTGCGTTTTCGGTGCGTCAATGAAATGAATCTCCGGCTGCCAATTCATTGCGAAATCACTCATCCCGTTTATCATGATTCTGAACTTACCGCCAGGAAGCTCGCCGGCCAGCTTGGACAGCCCTTTGGGGGTAATCTGAATCATAACGGCGCGTTTATCCTGCGTGATTCCTGACTCGAAGTCTTCTCCGTCCACTAACGGGAAGATATCGATGGAATTTTGGCCGAAATCGCCGTTAGCGGAGTAATCCACCTGGACCCTCAGTGGAATGGTCTGAGGATAGGAATATACCGGTTCAGCGGATTGGAATAAGAAGATCCCTTGAGCGCTGTCGTAGGTTACTCCCGTAACTGTCGGGGGCTCGGAATCAAACCGGATAGGCAATTCGATCTTACCCGCTTCGGCATCCTTCTCGAATACCTTAAAGATGAGAGAGACCGGGCGGTCTTGATCAACATTCGGAACTGGCGCTACCTGGATGCCCTGATCACCGCCAGTCAACTGGATGAGCGACGGATCGGAAGTCTCGATCTCGATATGTCCAATCGTTTCGCCTTCTGACTGAATCTGGAACCCGTAAGCGACAGGATCATAATGGATTTCCAGTTCTGTGAAAGCATCGTCTCTCGTTACCTCAATCAAGTTTCCAATATTCCTTATATCATATCGGTCTTCCTCCAATGAGGAGTCCGTAATTCGTGCTGACATACCATTCACGCTCAACCTGTTGCTGTTTAACACAAACGATGCATTTTCCTCAGCCGGGGAGATCTTGAGGGGCTTTAGTCGACTCTTCTTAAAGGCTTCGATTTGTTGGTATAGTTGGTTATAAGCACTGGCTAGGCGCTCTATCGTCGAATTTGGGCTGTCCGCAACAGAGTAAGCGTTCAGGATCGCTTGGTCCAATTGCTCGAACGCAAACGGCGGGTATGTATCGGACGTGTTCCCTGGAGTTGAGTTGTCGCGGAGCGTCTCGGCTGATGCAATCAGCTCCTCTAGCAGACTTCTTACGTTGTCCGGCAAATATTGAACCGCGGTCGGCCCGAAAGCTGGCGATGGCTTGCCGTTGGCGCTGCGGACGACGGTCGAGGCTGATAACGGAGCATACACGACTTCCACCGGCCTTGCCATAGGCTGCGGCTCGGCAAGAGTAACGAGAATATATTGCCCCGTAATCTCAATCCGTTTAATTTCTTGCGGCAATCTCAGCTCTCCATCCTTGGTATATATGGATATTTCATTGACACTTGGTACGTAGAGGGGGTTAAGTGTCTCGTCGTAAGCGATCGCGAGTGACCGTCCATCGAAAAAATGCAGCGTTGGCTGCTTCATCTGTGGTGCGGAAAGGGTAATCTTACCGGAAGGCGCCGACACATTGCCGGCAGCATCGACCGCATACACTTTGTAATCGCCCGGTGACAGATTTGAGGTTGCAATCTGCGTTTCGGTTTGAGCAGCGGCAACGATGGTTTTGTTGGCAAGCTTGTCGGTGACAAAGGATTCAAGCTGGGCTTTCGTGGATGCGTTCAATGAATATGGAACGAAGTAAACGATACCGGTTTCGCTGCTAGTGACAGCCACGTTCTCTCCTACGACGAGGGCGTCGGCAGACAATAGCCACACGGTCGGAGCGGTAGTGTCCGGTGTGCTTGGGTTCCCGCCCGGATTCGGGTTGCTTGGCGCGGTTGATCCACCGCCGCTGCCTCCGGTGGGCGGCGTTGGGTTCTGAGTCGGCTTTTCGGGAGGAGGAGGCGTTTGCTCGTCAGGCCCAGGCGTTTGAACCGGCGGTTCAGATGGAGTTTCGATCTGTTCCTTCACTTTCAGGAGTCGGCTGGCGGCCAAAACAACGGATTGCCTGTCCGCTTGGCCGGTCGGGTTAAAGATCTCGTCGTTAATTCCCTTCATAATCCCAAGCTCCACAGCCGCTGCAACGTAATACTTGGCGTAGTCGGCGATGCTTGCCGCATCGGAGAATTTCAAATTACTATCCATGTCTCCAATTTCAACCTTTCCAATATCAGCGACGCTTAAGGCTCTTATCAAAAACACCGCCATATCTTGCCGGGTTAGGTTCTGTCCCAGGCCAAGCGACTCGTTGCCCACGCCTTTAATCAAGCCGGCTTTGACAGCAGCCTCAACGAATGCGTAAGCGTAGTGATCCTCCGGAACGTCTTTGAATGTCGGCTTATCGGGGCTGGAATAAACATCAAGCTTTAATGCCTTCGCCAAGATGATGGCAAAGTCCTGGCGCTCGATTTTGCCGGTCGGATCGAACTTGCCGTTGCCCTTTCCAGCGATAACGCCCTGTTCCACTAATTCCAAAATCGCATCCTTGGCGTAGGATTGATTGATATCGTTCAGCGAAATGGAAGCCCCGTGGACGGGATACGCGCATGCGCTCAGCAGCGCTGCCGTGGTCATTACTTTGACGATGAGTTTACGTTTCAGATAAAATCCCCCTAATGAAATGATAAAATCCACGCCGAATAAAGGAATCCTTAACGGATTCGTGATCTTATCATATATGCCGAGGGTCCCAGCTTGCAATCAATTTTTTAGGAGAATGGTCCGATGTTGAAACGGGAAAAGGGCCCGGTAAATAAGGAGGGAGATTTCCGATTCTTCCATCTAATCTGCAACTTGAAGTGGGGTGCGGACTCCTATTTTTAAGCAGCTCAAGTAAAGTGATATCTTTTACGTTTCGCATGCCTGCGTTCGGAATAGACCGATCGGCAGGTCATGGATATTTGGTAAAAGCTGCAGCATAAAATTGGGTTTAAAGGGGAGGATAATTCAATCCATATAAGAAGGAGCTGAAGGAGAATGACGAATCACCCCAAAGATGACTACGGCGTACTAGGCAGCGACATCGAAATCGATTCGGATGTGAATGAGGATCGTAATCGTGAGGAGCAGCTGGATGATTCCTTTGAGTCCTGGTATGAACATATGAATAACCAGATAAAGCAGCAGTTGAAACTCACGAACGTTCCGGAGGACGGTGTATTCGATTCGGTTGCCGGAACAGAAGAAGATTCTGCCCGGCGTTAAGCGTGTTCCGCCGAACCGGATTAACCATGCTTCAATGCGGGTGGGCATACGAGCGAGAAAGCTCCCACCGAAACGAGTGGTCCCATTGAAATGTAAAACCCACTGTTAAATCATACAGTGGGTTCTGATTAATATTGCTTCCGCCTGCGAAACAATCTAATGATCGCATAAATAAGGATGATCCATAGCCCAATGCTAAGTAGTGACAGCAATGGAACCCCAAGCGAAAAACCGGCAAACGGATTGAACAATGATCCCAATATTGTCCCCAATGCCAATCCCCCGAATAAACCTCCGAAAAAACCGCCGAACCCCGTTCGCGGCGTTGGAGTTGTTCTCGGTTGGCCCGGATTGCGAACGTTTTGGTCCGGTCTCCGCGTCGTACGCCCAGGGGTACCGATTCCCGGATTATAGGTTCGCCTAGGCGAGCGAAATCCTCCGCGTCTATAGGAATGTATCGTATCATCCTGTTCCTCTTGGCTATGATTTACATCGGGTTCACCGAAAACTTCGGCCGTGAAACATCCAAAAACCAAAGGAATTACCAAGAGCAGTATCAATAACTTCCTCATCATATGCACCTCCTTCAGTAGTGTACCCTGGCGGCATAAGAACATTCAGACGTTTCAACACACAGAGGGACGAACGACTTGTCTAACGTTTACGAAATACTCGATTTCGTTTGATATTCACTTAACCTTTATGCTTTAGGCTTTTAGAGATAAAAAGCATGAAGGAGGAGCACATGAAGCGAAAATGGATCGCCGGATTATTATCCGGCATACTGATCGGCAGCAGCTTTTTTGAATTTGCGCTTGCAAGCACCCCTGCTTATGCGGCCCCTTCGGGAGCGATGCCCGTGTTTATCTCGGAAATTTATCCTGATGACCGTTCGAATCAGCAAACGATCGAGGGTGCGGGCGGGGCCGATCTGTTCGAATATGTTGAGCTTTACAACCATTCGGGGGCGCCGCTCCCGTTTAACGACGAGTTCAACATTCGTTATGACTACAATACGGGCGTGAAGACGCTGACGGTAACAGACACGGTTTACGGTAAACCGGATGGCGTGGTCATCCCGGCCGACAGTCCGGCGGTACTCTGGGTGGAACGAACCAGCTCGTCGATAACCGGGGCTGCCGCGGCTCTGACGGAATCCGATTTCCGGCAGTACCATTCGGTTCCCGACCATGTACCGGTATTCAAGCTTCGGGGACAGGACGGCCTCAACAACACGGACCGCGGTTTATACATAACCCGAAAAGGCGATGATGCCGCCGTAATCAGCAGCTTCTACTATACCGCCGAGGATGTCGGCGACGGGAAGAGCGTGCACCTTCAGCCCCCTTCCACCAGTCCAGGGATGATTCCTTACGCACGGGAAGCGGCACCTTCCGCCGGAATCATCGATCCGGGTCAGTTGTTGCCGCCTGACAATCGCATGCCGGATATCAGTCACACGCCGGTTGCCTCGGCCGACCGGACGCAGCCTCTGACCGTAAGTGCAAGCGTCTATGACGAAGACGGCGATGCGTTAGACGTCAAGCTTTATTACAAAACGGCTGTCAATAACCCATACAGCATGATCAATATGATTGATCGCGGGGGGAATCAATTCGATGCGGTCATTCCGGCCGACCAGTTGATCGGCGATAAGCTGTATTATTACATAGAGGCAGCGGATGGGCTTCAACGTTCAAGATCCGGCGATTATGAAACGGCGTTAGCCGGAGCCGTCACCGGCGGAGACGTTCCGCGCATTCTCATTACCGAGATTCTCCCGAACCCGGCCGGGGATTACCGATGGGGAAGCGGCAACCAGTACGAATACGTAGAAATCTACAATCATTCGAATCAGGTACTGGACCTCAAGGGTTACACCCTGTGGTATCTGTATCCGAGTCAGACGGCACCGAAGAGTTGGACGATTCCGGATCATACCGCAATCGAGCCTTACAGCTCAGCCGTCATCTGGTTCGCGAAGGAAGCCATCGCCAACGGCAAGGGATATACAACGACGGCCGACTTCAATTTGCACTTTAACAGCACGCTGAACGATAACGACATTATTTTCTACGATAATTCAAAAGCTTCCGATTTCAATCTTCCGAATTCGCTGCATCGCGGGCTGGCCATTTCAGCACCGGGTCAGGCAAATTCGTACATCGTGCAGGCCTGGTATGACCCGAGCACGCCGGACAGCCCGGACAGGCTGGTGAACGACGTTCGTAACGCAGTCGTTCGATATGCCTACCCGGATGCAGGAACGACCATGAAAAGGCTGGATAACCGCATGTATGCCAATCCTGGCAGCATTGATCCAGGTCAGGTGCCGCCTGTAACGGGCGTGGACATGATTGCACCGACGCTTCAGCATGAACAGACCGCCTATAATTTGGGCAAGGGGCAGGCATATGCGGTGACCGTGACCAGCGACGAGCCTCTTGCTTCAGTTGAGGTATTGATCGGAGCAGCCTCCGAGGAGCCGACGACTTTTACGGACAAGCATGCGCTGACTCTTGCGTCCCAGGAAAACGGACGTTACGTCTACCAAGGCTCGATCACACTGAATGAAACCGGCGTCTATCGTTATATCATCGACGCGGTCGACAGCAGCGGCAATCGTACACGGGTTCCATATAACTCCAGAGGCGGCCTTCTGACCGTTAATGAAGAAAGCACGGGGACGGAGCTGCCGAACCCGGGGTTATCCATTGCAAACGGAAGCATGCTTAGCGGGAATGCATCCTTCTACGCTTACGGCTCTCGTGCCGAGGACGATATCCAGGTCCGCTTCGACGGAAATCCGATGCCTCTTCGCAAAGCGTTGCCAGGCAAGGTACAGCTCGGCATGCAGACCCGTGGCATCGATCAGATCTACCAAGCGTCGGCAAGCGCGCTGAATGCAAGCGGAGAGACGGTCTTTTTCGCACGCATCCTGCCCAAATATATCGACGGCGCATGGTCGATGTTCGATATGACACCGGATCTTTTCGTAACCGGTACGACCGTTTCCGTGCATACAGGAAATGAGAACGCTCCTTATCAAGTCAAAGATCACGACAAGGTATTCGGCAAGAACAACCATGATGATTTCGAAGTGATGAATCTTCATCTCGTGCTGCCGGACGGTTCGGTCGTCAAACCGGATAAGGTGCTGAACTACCTGGGCAATCTGGGGCAATCAACCATGGATTACCGGGAGGATACCTACTATGGATTCGGTGATGCGGATTACGGCAGCAATCCGAACAAGCCGATGATCAGCGACTTCCGCTTCCCGATTCCGCAGGAGAAGTTTACGGCAAGATATGCCGAGCTTGACACCGCTACGATAAAGGACGGGATTTATCCTCTAAGCATGTCGATGAACGGACAAGTCTTCCAGTCCATCGACGTGACTGTGGACAATACCGCTCCGGAGATTGAAGGAATATCGTATGGGGAAGGACAGTTATTGACCGAAGCCATGCAGCTCAAAGGAGCGTTCAAGCTGGATGTGGTCGCTTCGGACCAGTTAAGCGGAGTTGCCGAAGTTATGGCGGAGCTTGATGGTGAGACGATCACGCTTCCTTACGAGACGTCTTCCACGGTGCTTGCACCGGGCGAGCATATTCTGAAAGTGACCGTACTCGACGGGGCCGGCAATTCGGCGGAGATCACACGCACCTTCATGATTGAGGAGGAGAAGCCTCTTCTTCCGGGCGAAGTTTCCCCAGCTGATTTCGCGGAGAACGTTGGTTTGAATCCGAGCCTGAGAGCACGGCTCAGCGATCCAAGCGGAGACTCGATGGATGTGCGCTTTTTGGAAGGGGATAAATACGATTTTGCCCGCGCTGACGGAATTGAAGGTCATATCAACGTTGCAGACCGGGAGCCGCCGCTTGCTCTGGAGCCGGACGGCGAGAAGGGGATCGGCAAGGAAGAGGCCGACAAAATGGCTTATCCGGACGGGGATTACCTAACCACGGATACCGATTCCGGATTCCCTTATCATCGATTCGAAGTCCAGCTGGACGAAGCATGGACCGAACAGGACAAGGTAGAGCTGCACTGGGAGGGACGCACGCTTCCGGGACGCATCGTGACGCTGTATGCATGGGATAATGATGCCGTCAAGTGGACGGCATTAAAGTCAGCCACCGGCGACGAAGGCGAATCCGATATTGCTCTAACGGCTGAAGTGGATCCTGAGCGATACGTGCGAAATGGCAAAATCCAGGCCATGGTGCAGGATGAAGTGAAGAGCGCGAACGCGCCGTTCAACATTTTATGGTTTACGGACACGCAGTATTACGCGGAATCGTACCCGGATATTTTCGATAAACTGGGCGATTGGATCGCGGAAGAATATAAAAAGGGCTTGTTCAGCTATGTCATTCATACTGGTGACATCGTGAACGTGGCTGACGACGAGAAGCAGTGGGCGGTAGCCGACCGCAACCTGAAGAAGCTGGACGAAGCGGGCGTACCGTATGGCGTCCTCGCGGGTAATCACGATGTCATCATTGACGGCGTGGATTACTCCTACTACGGAAAGTATGTCGGGGCCGACCGATACAAGAACAATCCGTGGTATGGCGGCGAAATGGATAACAACCGCAATCATTACGACCTCGTATCGTTTGGAGGTCATGACTTTATTTTCCTGTACATCGGCTTCGGACTTGAAGACACACCGGAAACAATTGCTTGGGCCAACGAGGCGCTGAAGAAGCATGCGGACCGCATCGCGATCGTGGGCATGCACGCATATCTGGAGAGCAACGGCACCTTGTCCAATATGGCACAGCGCGTGTTTGACCAGGTCATTGCGCCGAACAAAAACGTGCAGCTCGTACTAAGCGGGCATTATCATGCCGCGAATAGGGTCGTGAAGACTGTGACGCATCCGGACGGATCGACGAGACAGGTGATCGAAATGCTGGCAGA
Source organism: Paenibacillus ihbetae (assembly GCF_002741055.1). Lineage (NCBI taxonomy): Bacteria > Bacillati > Bacillota > Bacilli > Caryophanales > Paenibacillaceae > Paenibacillus > Paenibacillus ihbetae. Next base: position 6,322,853 of record NZ_CP016809.1, read on the forward strand.
CTATCAGGGGGGGCCGAACGGTGGAAACGGCTATCTGCGCCTGCTTCAATTTGATCCGGCCACAGGTACGCTGGACGTGGATACGTACTCGCCTTACTTGGACGACTACAATTTCTTTGACGACGCCATCGAGGATTTTACCGAGCCGTTTGCGTTCGGGGACATTCAAAAACGGGTGGCAACCGATTATTTTGCAGTCAACGTGTACAAAAACAAGCTGATTGGCGAGAAAAAGGACGTGAAATCCGGAGAAATTGCCTCAGCCGCATGGAATGGGCTTGAAGCAGGCAAGACGTATTACTGGTATATGGATATTACTGATGAATTCGGTGCCAAGCAGTTGAGCCCGATCTATCGCTTTACGACCTCGAAAACGTCTCCGCCTGGAGGCGGAAATGACGGAGGCGGAAACAATGGGGGCGGCGGTAATAACGGCAACAACGGAAATAACGGCAATAACGGCAATAACGGCAATAACAGCGGCAGTGATCAACCAGGCCAAAGCAAGCCAGGTGGAAAACCGCCGGCCACCGGACCTTCCAGACCAGGAACGATTACGGCGCAAATCGCCATAAACGGCCAGAGGGCTCAAGCAGCCGTCAGCGAATCGGAGCTCAGCAGTGCCTTCGAAAGCGTCGCTGCGAACGCGCGCGGAATCAAGACCGTGACGATTCAGCTGGATGAAAGCGCCCGCTCGTTCAACGGCGAAATCGTCATCCAGGTTCCGTCAGCTTACTTAAACCGCAATCACGCACGGGAACGGATCGAGATCGTTACGCCGCAGGCAACCGTGAGGCTGGCGTCCGATATGCTGAACCGTCTGCCGGAGGCAGGGCAGTATACTGGCCTTGTCATTCGACCGAGTGATCGAAGCCTGTTGCCAGCGGATCGGCTTGCCGGGATCGGTAATAGACCGGTCGTTCAGTTGCTGCTGCAAATCGATGGCAAGACGGTGGAATGGCCGGGAAGCACTACTCCAGTAACCGTCTCGCTCCACTATGAAGCCAAGGCTGATGAACGAGCCGATCAGCTGGTCGCGTGGGAAGTCGATGCGATGGGGGCGATAACCTCTGTCCTGAACGCATTTTACAATGAAGAGCTTCGTGCTTTGACGTTCGAGACAGGCAAGCTTGGCACGTATGCGATTGCATATAAGCCGGTATCCTATCGGGATGTGGAACCGGGAAGCTGGTATGCAGACGCCGTCCATTTCCTTTCTGCCCGGGACATTATTAAGGGGGCAGGAGGAGGAAGGTATCTGCCGCAGAAGGAGATCAGCCGGGCCGATTTCCTGGTCATGGCGATGAACGCCTTCGGCATAAATCCGGAAAATACGGATGAAGACGGTAATTTTTCCGATGCGGGCAGCCGCTATTATACGCCGTATTTATCTGCAGCGAAGAAGCTGGGACTGGTTCATGGAACGGGAGATAACCGGTTCAGACCAGAGGACTCGATCACGCGTCAGGATATGGTCGTCATGCTCCATGCTATGATGGAATCGGTTGGCAGCGAGCTGCCGGGCGGAGGAAAGAAGCTCGAAAGCTATACCGATGCGAAGGACATATCCGGCTATGCCAAGGAAGCGATGGACTACATGCTGGATGCCGAAATGATTCAAGGCACCGGTGGAGGCAAACTGTCACCCAAGTCTGTTACCAGTCGGGCAATGGCAGCAGAGCTGATGTACAACTACCTGGTCAAAAGCAGGGAAGCTTCTTAAGAGTTAGAATAAAGACGAGTTTGTATCATGTTAATGGATTAACGTAGAGCGGGAGGAGCCTCCCGCTCTTTTGGTTGCCGTTCGGTTGCGGCTGTGATTTCAGGCTGTTGTTTAACGAAGTGTCAGATTAGTTCAATCAAGGTACTATACTTTGGATATCTTGCTTGACATGAATTGGTTATATTTTGTAATCTGTTTTTGGAGATGAAGGAAAGGGGACTCGTATTCCAATGTGGATTTTCTTGTAATGGTTTGATTGTAGGTGATCGCGTGATTCGACCTTGGCTATTTGCCATAGGTTTGGTGAATCATGCCATCCTCAACCATTTCAAGGGATGCGAGAGACCGTTCATTTCACCCGCTGCGCGAATACTTGATGTATCCGCTTTTTTTGGTTAAGGCAGCGGAAGCAATTCATCTCCCATGATGAACGATTCTCTTGTCTTCTCTTTACCGTAGGAGGTATTTCTAATCATGAAGAGACTGCAAGGGAAAATTGCCATCGTCACTGGCGTAAGCCGTCCGGGGGGAATCGGAGCCGCGATATGCCGGACATTGGCTCGTGAAGGTGCCGATCTATTCTACACTCATCTATATGATTATGATAAAACAATATATCCGAATGACGCAGACAAGAGTTGGCCAAATTTATTTGCCGACGAACTTCGCCAGTTGGGCGTTCAAGCCGCACATATGAATTTGGACTTAGCCGATTCCGGTTCGGCTGTCAAACTGCTGCGAGAAGTTCGAACTACGATCGGGCTTCCGACAATCCTTGTCAATAATGCTACGTATAGCGTCGATGCCGATTTTCGTCAATTAAATGAAGCTCTTATCGATGCCCATTGTGCTGTAAACATTAGAGGGACTTTCATGCTAAGTGCCGAATTCGCTCGTATGCTTGAGTCAGAGCAACGTACACATAACGACGGGTTACCCGGCGGAAGAATCATTAATCTTACCTCTGGACAAGGAAAAGGCCCAATGCCCGGTAATCTCATCTATGCTGCAACGAAAGGAGCCATCTCCGTTTTTACCGAATCATTGGCTGCAGAGCTGGCTCCGCTTCATATCACTGTGAACGCTATCGATCCCGGTCCTACCGATTCGGGCTGGATGTCCGAAGAGGTGAAAAAAGCCCTGCTTCCGAGATTTCCAATGGGGAGGATTGGTCTTCCCGAGGATGCGGCCCGTTTGATCGCTTTTCTAGCAAGTGAAGATTCACAATGGATTACCGGACAAATTATTCATTCTAGAGGCGGTTTCTAAAGTGGACTTCTTTTACCGTCTAGCATTGTAACGTACGAGTTACGAGTTCTCATTGTATTATCAGAGAACCATAGTTTAATCGTGACAGAAGAAGGCAGCCGATCATTATGATCGGTTGTCTTTTTTAAGCTAACGGGCAGATAAAATACATTTATGAAATAAGACATAAGATGACATAATTATGATCTACAATGAGTGATATATCCCGAAAGGAGCTACAAATCGTGAAACGTAAAATCATTTTAGATTTAGCCGTTACTTTGGATGGTTTTATTGAAGGGAAGAACGGGGAAGTTGACTGGTGCATCATGGACCCTGAGATGGGGTTTGCGGATTTTTTAAATCAAATCGATACGATAATGTATGGAAGAAAAAGTTATGATTTATGGGGGCGGTTCACGCCAGATATGGATCCGTCGGATGCTGAGCAAGAATTATGGTCAAACGTTCACAGTAAAGAAAAATATGTGTTCTCCAGGACGCAAACAGGGAGCGATCATAAAGCGACATACATCAATGATCATATCCTTGAAGAAGTAAATGCATTAAAGAATAAGCCGGGTAAAGACATCTGGTTATATGGGGGAGCAAGCCTTATTACAACCTTTATTCAGTTAGGGCTGGTTGATGAATTTAGATTATCGGTTCACCCTGTCATCTTGGGAGAAGGAAAACCGTTGTTTATGGATATCAAGCAAAGGTTGAATTTAAAGCTGGTGGATGCAAGAACGTTCTCTTCAGGAGTCGTGCAGCTCATTTATCATTTAAGCCGAAGCGAAAAGTGAACCAGGCTGACCTCAGGAAGATGTTTTAGTTAAAAGATAGCTTTGTTTGATCATGTCGTGGATTTCTGCCTCTGGTACGGTGCCGTCCAGAATAATCGAATTCCAATGGTCTTTATTAAGGTGAAAGGCCGGAACTACTGCGGTGTATGCCTGCCGTAAGAACTCGAGCATGCCGGGTTCGCACTTTACATTGATCCAAATATGATCTTCTTTTTCAAAAATCCAAGCAAAAACCTTATGGTTATCTTGATGCCGAATCACTGTCCAATTTTTATCGCGAAATGGTTGATCCTCATACGAATGGCCCAAACTCAAGCAGTATTCAATGGCTTCCTGTCTACTTCTCATCCATAACTCCCCTAACCTATAACGTACAAAATGCCGTGACTTTAACGGCATTTTTTGCGTGCTCTGCTTATTAACAACAAGCACAGGACTATTCATAACATAACAAATTTGGTTGTTGGAGGACAAGTCCTACGTGCAAGGAACACGGATCTAATATGAACTGTGTTCCTTGCATTTAATCACTGCTGTCACGTTCTTTACGTGGGGGTGCCGAGAGTGACGATAACGCTGAGTCGATGCAACTATCGATCCATTCCCGATTAGGATTGGATTTCTTTAATACCGTTATTCCGATGAAAGCTACCACAAGGGACTGGGCTATTGCCCGATCGTTGACCGATTCATCGATCTCTCCGGAGCGTACCCCTCGTTTAATAGCATCTTCAAACATCGCCGCTAAATATTGTTGATGCTCTCGCGTCAAAATTTCAAACTTCGCATCGTGCGGAGCGAGCTCCACCATCGTATTAATGCAGAAGCACCCATTCTGTCCATGGGTTCCGTTAGGGAACGCCCCTTCCAGGAACAAGTGCCTGAAAGCTGCCTTGACACTCGTACTTTCGTTAAGCTTCATGCGAACGGATTTAGCATGTATTTCGTTATATTTTCGAAGGGCTGATTCAAACAAAGATAATTTGTCTCCAAATGCAGCATATAAACTAGGTTTCTGAATCTTCATTCGAGATGTTAAGTCACTGAGTGAAGTCGCCTCGTATCCTTTTTCCCAAAAAACATGCATTGCCTCCGTTAATGCCTGCTGTTCATCAAATTCACGAATTCTAGCCATAACCCCTCCTGATTAAATACCTTATGGTACACAATATTTTATCTAAAATTATCGATCAAGTCAACGAACGGTTGACATTCAACCATTTCTGTGAGTTAATTGGTCTCAAAATAAAATACCGATCGGTACATTTAGGGAGGGTTATTCAATGGCTAGTTCACCTAAGCTTCGTCCGAATTACACGGAATCACAAGCTCAACTATCGAGCATGGCGGTTTTTCTTTATGCGGTTATCTGCGGATCGGCAGTAGCAACGGTGTATTTCTCCCAACCTTTGCTCGATATGATGGCTATTGAGTTTGGAATTAATAGCTCTATCATCGGTACGGTAGTAACCGTGACCCAGCTTTGTTATGCGTTTGGGTTATTGTTCTTGGTCCCGTTAGGGGATATGTTTAATCCGCGTCGGCTTGTAACGGGGATGATCGTGTTATTAACGATCGTATTAAGTATAGTTGCGTTAGCTTCAAATCCTTGGTTTCTATTCCTAGGCATGGGGATGGTCGGGTTCCTGGCTGTTGTTGCACAAGTGCTTGTTGCTCTTGCCGCTGATCGAGCACCGCAATACAGACGTGGCCGCACGATTGGAGTTGTTACTAGTGGAATTGTAATAGGGATATTACTGGCCCGCACCTTTGCGGGCACCTTAGCGGATATGGCCGGATGGCGGTCCGTTTATTTCGTCTCGGCGGTGATCATGATCTCACTGGCATTGGTGTTCCTAACCGTTACACCCGATACAAAGCGTCCGCCAAGCAAAAACTCGTACAGGGAAGTACTCCGTTCCATAAAAGATTTATTCGTTCAAATTCCCCTATTGAGAATTCGCGGCCTCCTTGCCTTCTTCATTTTTTCGGCCTTTAGTATTTTATGGTCCTCGATGGTTTTGCCGATGAGCTCCTCTCCACTTTCGTTCAGCCACAGCGTAATTGGATTGTTTGGACTCGCAGGTGTAGCGGGGGCGTTGGCCGCAAGCAGCGCCGGGCGACTGGCAGATCGGGGATTAGGACAACGGACAACGGGAATCGCATTATTACTGTTATTGTGCTCTTGGCTCCCAATCGGGTTACTACTGCATTCCATGTGGCTATTTATCATAGGGATCGTTATGTTGGATTTCGCAGTGCAAGCGATTCACGTTACCAATCAAAGCATGATTCTAAGTGTTCGTCCGGAAGCAAGGGGCAGGTTAACTGCCGGGTACATGATCTTTTATTCCTTTGGAAGTGCAACAGGTGCAATCGCGTCAACCTGGATTTATTCTTGGGCAGGGTGGTTCGGCGTGTGCATGCTGGGGGTTCTAGTAAGCATGATCGCCTTGATATTTTGGGCTTGTACTTTGAAAACGTCCGATTGTTCTCTTAATAATCAGCAATAAAATTGAAGGTATTCTTTAGGAGAACCAAACATGACTCCGTTCCGCAGAATAAAAAAAGAGCAAAACAACACGATTCCACGTAGTTGTTCTGCTCAATGTGCTGTTAGTATGGCTATAGCGAGATTAAACCTTAGCCGATCCGGTTTGTGGGCCGGATGGCACACTGCGGAGCCAGCTGCGGCGCCATTTCAGCTGCATTACGATCGTAAGCGTCAACGAAGCCGCCGCGATAAAACTTAAAATGATGAAGCCTGTGGCGTATGAGCCTGTCGCTTGGTACAGCCGCCCCAGAATCAGCGGCAGCGCAAAGCCTCCAAGTCCACCGGCAGCACCGACAATCCCGGTAACCAGGCCGATCTCGCCGGCAAACCGTTGAGGAACGAGCTGAAACACGGAACCGTTACCCGCCCCCAGACACATCATACCGATAAACAGCAGCGTGACAACGACCCAAAGAGGAGGCAGGAAGGAGACGCCGATCAGCATGATCGCTGCCCCGGCATAGAGAATCATCAGCATCCGGGAGCCGCCGATTCGATCGGCCAGAAATCCCCCCACGGGTCGGAAAAAGCTCCCTGCGATGACGCAGATCGTTGTAATGTCTGCAGCCTGAACCGCAGAGAGACCGTACTGGGTGTTAAAGAAGATCGTCAAATAGTTAGCGAGCCCGACAAAGCCGCCAAAGGTCACGCAGTACAGGGCGCAGAATACCCAAGCATCGCGTTGTTTAAGGACATGACCATATTCGGACAGCCGTTTGGGGGCAGGCCGATTCGGACTGTTGCGGGCAAACAGCGAGAAGTAAATGAATACCAGCACAATAGGTATGATGGCAAGACCGAACACAATCTCCCAGTTTCCGAAATGCTGGGCTAGACGATTGGCGAACAGCGTTGCAAGGACGGTACCGCTGTTCCCGGCACCCGCGATCCCCATCGCCAGGCCTTGATGTTCCTTGGGATACCACTGACCAGCGAGAGGGAGCGCTGCGGCGAACGAGGCTCCCGCGACCCCCAGCAGAACGGCAACGACGTACAATTGATCGAGTGAATCTACCCATAACCAACCGAGCAACAGAGGGATCAGGGTCACGATCATTCCAATCTGAGCTGTGAGTTTGGGGCCGAGACGGTCAGCCAGAAAGCCTAATACAAGTCTGAGGATCGAGCCGCCCAGCACAGGCAGCGCCACCAGATTTGCCTTCTGAACCGGGTCCATCGGATAATCCGCGGCAATGACGACCGCAAGCGGCCCAAGCATGCCCCAAATCATAAAGCTGATATCGAAATACAGAAAAGCGCCGAACAGGGAGGGCTTATGCCCGCTTTGCCAAAAACCTTTCCTCTCCATGACTATCACTCCTCATCCAAATGTGTTCTTTCTCTGTTCTCTCTGCTTCATGAAGCCAAATCCCCAGCCGCAGGCAAAAAAGGCCGCAAGTCGCTCTTTTCCAGAACGATTCGCGGCCACATTGCCCATGACAAAAAACACGTCATTGTGTCTTTCGTCTAACTATTCAGCTGATTTGATGTTCACATTATAGACAGCAGGGTGAAATTGTGTCAATATACATAACATAAAAATTTAAAAAATTTAAATTTATAAATTTACCACACTCTAAATGTAATATATATTGACATCACAATCAACATGAACTAATCTGTATTTAACATCATAATCGAAGATCGGCACAATGCTGTGCCGGTTTTGAGGCAATGACGCCCTTTCCCTGCGTGCAGGGGGAGGGCATTTTTGAATTATTCTCACATGAAGATGACATAGCTTGAATGGAGGAATTTCATGCAGCGAAAAAAACTTATAGTCGTCGGGAATGGCATGGCGGGGATAAAGTGTGTTGAAGAAATCCTAAAGCTTGCTCCGGAGCACTTTGATATTACGATATTCGGAGCCGAGGCCTTTCCAAACTATAATCGGATCCTCTTATCCAAAGTCCTGCAAGGTGAACATGCGCTGCAGGATATTATTCTGAACGACTGGTCCTGGTATGAGCAGCATGGGATCCGCTTGTTGACTGGTGAGCCCGTTCGTCATATCGATGCCAAACGGCGTTTCGTCGAGACAGCCTCCGGCCTACGCGAAACGTATGATGCATTAATCCTGGCAACCGGCTCATCTCCATTCATACCGCCTATCCCAGGAACGGATAAGGAAGGGGTTATATCCTTTCGAACGATTGACGATTGCGAGAGAATGTCCGAAATGTCCAAATCCTATAGAAAAGCGGCTGTCATTGGCGGAGGGCTGTTAGGCTTGGAAGCAGCTCGCGGGCTGCTTCATCTTGGTATGGAGACCCGGGTGGTTCATAACGCACCTTATATCATGAATCGACAGCTGGATCGCGTCGCTGCGGATATGCTTCAGCGAGAACTCGAGAGCCAAGGGATGCAATTTTATTTGGCGAAAAACACCACGCGAATTACAGGACGAACAAGGGCGCAGGGGCTTCGGTTTATGGACGGAGCGCGGCTTGATGCGGATGTGGTCGTCCTCGCCGTGGGGATCAGGCCGAACATAGAGCTGGCCCAAAGAAGCGGTATTCTAACGCGGAGGGCGATCGTCGTAGATGACTTCATGAGAACAAGCGATCCGAACATTTTTGCCGTAGGGGAATGCGCGGAACACCGGGGAGTAAGTTACGGCCTGGTAGCCCCCTTATATGAGCAGGGGAGGGTGCTTGCCCGCGTCATCTGCGGACACGAGACTGAGCCCTATAACGGGTCGATCCCGTCCTCCCAGCTTAAAATATCGGATGTAGATGTTTTTTCCGCCGGCGTAATCTCGGGTGAAGGGGTTGAAACCGCTGTTCAGAATTATGATGCCATTTGCGGCACATACAAAAAAGTAACCATGCACAACGGCAAGATTGCCGGGGCAATTCTGTTCGGGGATACGGCGGAAGGAGCTGCATTGCTGGCATTTGTGAAACGGGGTGCGGCCGTAGCAGAGCTTCTCTTGCGTGAGCGTGCTGCCAGCCCGGCGGAAGCGGCGGCTGAAGCGCTGCCGGACCATGAAACGGTGTGCGCTTGCAACCGTGTCAGCAAAGCGGCGATCATTCATGCCATAACCGACCACGATTTAACAAGTGCCGAAGAAGTTAAGGCGCATACTAAAGCATCTGCTTCTTGCGGCGGATGCCGGCCTATGGTGGTTGGAATTGTCCAATATATGCAAAGCAGTAGAACGAAGGATAAGCCGCAGAAACAAAAGGAAGTCGGAACCCCGGCGGAAGCTCCTGTATGCGATTGTACGGTTCATGGTCATCCGTCAATGAAGCAAGCCATTACTGACGCAGTGAATGAAGGCTGTCGTACCATCCCGGACATCATGTCGCATCTGGGCTGGAAGAAGGCGGGCGGATGTACCCTATGCCTCCCGATCATACGATTCTATCTGGAAATGGCGGGCGATGTTAACGATGAAGAGCGGATAGCGGCTAGGAAGGCACATAGCCATGTTTCTTATGCAGATCAATCGTATTATCAGGGCGTGCGGATACGGATTGACGAGGGGGAAGCTTCCGACCCGATCGCGGCTGGCATTCAGCGCATTGGGGAAAGGCTCCGCAGCAGCTGGCAAAATGTAACGCTTCCTTATCCGGTAAGTGCCGGCGTGTCATATGGGACAGGGTCGCCCATTGGAATTCTTGTCCAGGGGATCGGGATCTCAGCTTCCCCCGCGGGTTGGGAGGCGTATCTCGGCGGACATGCGGAGCATCCTGTCCGTGAAGGACAGCTGATCGGTGTTGCAGAGCGCGAGGAAGACGTCGTTCGGCTCGTATCCGCTTGTCTGCAGTGGTATCGGCAGAACGGCTTCTACGATGAACCGCTGTGGGCGTGGGTGGAACGTACAGATGTCCTTGCGATCCGGGAGATTGTGCTTGACGAAGAGATGCAGCGTGAGCTTGCAGAAAAGCTGTCGCGACGTTCGTTGAAAGCTTATGCCGGTTAAACGGAGGAGATATCGAGAAATCGAGGGAGAGGTGGTCTAAGATGGTTCATACGGATTTGGATATAGAGAGAGCTTCTGCCCAGGTAGAGACTCAATGTCCTTTTTGCAGTGTACAGTGTAAGATGACGGTTACTGAAGTGGAGACAGGCGTTTCGGGTCAGCGCCGAACTGCCTACCAGATTGAAGGAGTGCCAAACGCTGCCTCCCAGGGCAGAGTTTGCGTCAAAGGCATGAATGCGCATCAGCATGCTGTCCACTCGCAGCGGTTGCTGGAACCACTGATCCGTGTCAACGGCGAGCTCGTTCCTTGTTCCTGGGACGAGGCGATTCACGTGATAAGCCATCGGTTACAGACGATTTCAGACCAGTACGGTACTGATGCGAATGCCGTATACGGCGGTGGATCGCTGACCAACGAAACGGCCTATTTGCTCGGCAAATTTGCCAGAGTGGCGCTCGGCACGAAATATATCGATTATAACGGTCGTTTCTGCATGTCGGCAGCGGCCTCTGCGGGGAGTAAAACCTTTGGGATTGACAGGGGACTGACGTTCAGGCTGACCGATATTCCTATGGCCCGCTGCATTGTGCTCGCCGGTACCAATATCGCAGAGTGCCAGCCGACGCTGCTGCCGTATTTTAACCAAGCGAAAGAGAACGGAGCGAAGATCGTGGTCATCGACCCGCGGAAAACGGCGACAGCGGCCATTGCGGATATCCACCTGCCGATCAAACCAGGTACAGATGCTTTGCTGGCTGATGCCATGCTTAGCATCATCATGGATGAGGGCTTCGTGGATGAAGCATTTATTCGGGCCAGAACAAATGGTTATGATGAGCTGCGAGCCTATATGAACGGGTTCAATTTGAATCGGGCTGCTGATCTATGCGGATTGGAGCTGGAGCAGATCCGGGAGGCTGCAAGGGCCTATGGCATGGCGGACACAGGAATGATATTGACCGCCCGGGGGGTAGAACAGCAGACGGATGGGCACCTTGCGGTTCGGCATTTTCTTAACCTGGTGTTAGCCACAGGCAAAATCGGCAGGGAAGGCTGCGGATATGGAGCCGTCACCGGTCAGGGGAATGGACAGGGCGGAAGAGAGCATGGGCAAAAGGCTGATCAGCTGCCGGGCTACAGATCGATCGAGAATGAGGAGGACCGTAAGTACGTTGCCTCCGTATGGGGTGTTGAAGCTTCAAGCTTACCTGGAAAAGGCGTCTCGGCCTATGAGATGATGGAGCTTGTTCATCAGGGCGAGATCAAATCTCTCTTCGTGATGGGATCCAATCCCGTGGTTTCGAATCCGAACGCCGGGCATGTGGTGGAAGGCTTGAAGAGCCTTCATCTGCTGGTGGTTGCCGATATGTTCATGTCCGAAACGGCCCAATTGGCTGACATCGTGCTGCCGGTGACCTCCTATTTGGAGAATGAAGGGACACTGACCAATCTGGAGGGGCGGGTCCTTCTGCGGAAAGCCGGCCGTGAAGCGCCCGGTGAGTCGCGTCATGACTGGAGGATCCTCTGCTCCATAGCAGACCAACTGGGAAAGGGAAGGTATTTTCGCTTCAACGGGCCTGAAGAGATATTTAACGAGCTGAGGCTGGCGAGCAAAGGCGGGGTTGCTGATTATTACGGCATCACGTATGACCGATTGCGCAGGGAGGAAGGGGTGTACTGGCCTTGCCCCTCTACCGAGGAGGCTGGGATCGGCTTGCTGTTCCAGCAATCGTTCGCCCACCCGGACGGGAAGGCCGTTTTCACCATTACAGAAGGAGAGCGCTGGGAAGGAGTGTCCGAGGAATACCCGCTAATCCTAACCAATGGACGTGTATTGTCCCATTATCTGACCGGAGTGCAGACCCGGAGAAGCCCATCTTTACTTGCACGCGAGCTGGAGAATTTCGCAGAGATTCATCCGATTACCGCGCAGCGGTACCGGGTACGGGACGGGGAGTGGGTCGAAGTTGTGTCCGAGCATGGCTCTTTTACGGTCCGCTGCAGAGTTGGAGATTCTATTCGGCAAGATACCCTGTTTGTCCCTATGCATTGGGGTGGGGTACAGAACGTCAATCATGCTACCCGGCCGGAGCTGGACCCCTTCTGCAAAATGCCGGGGTTCAAGACCGCTGCCGTTCGGATTCGATCTCTCTATTTCAGGTAAACAGCCTGGACAGATAAACGGTTAAGAACAAAGTCTCGCATCGATTCTAATTCGCCTCGATTACGATGAATCAGCGCTTTGTACGGGTTGAGGCAGTATCAGCATCTTCAATCTTATGACCATTTTGATGAACTGGAGCAATCATCGAAATGGTCATTTTTATTATTATTAATTATTGCAAATGCAACATTATTAAATTAAACTAGAAGTACGTATTGTTGCATTTGCAATATAAATGAGATCGAGGGAGTCAGTATACGATGGGAATTCTTCGTGAAATTGGAATGATCGCCAGAGCATTAGATTCGATCAGCAATATTGAATTTAAAGAATATGACCTAACCAAGGGACAGTATTTATACCTTGTGAGAGTGTGCGAGAATCCGGGAATCATTCAAGAGAAGCTGGCTGAGATGATAAAAGTCGATCGGACAACCGCAGCCCGTGCGATAAAGAAGCTTGAGCTTCATGGCTTTATTGAAAAGAAAGATGATCAGCATAATCATAAAATCAAAAAGCTCTTCCCAACAGAGAAGGGGAAATACGTGTATCCTTTTATAATAAAAGAGCATGAATATTCCAATCGGGTTGCGTTAGAGGGGTTATCTGAAAGCGAGGCAGAAGACCTGTTGAATCTCTTGCAGAGGGTCAGAAAGAACGTAGAGAAAGACTGGGAGTTTGTGAAGAAGGGCAACAAGCGACTGTATTGATTACAGAGGGAGGAGAACTCAATTGACTATAGATATAAGAAAATGCACGCTGGAAGACCTAGGCTTACTTCAAGATATTAGTGTCGGAACATTTCATGAGACATTTAAGGATCAGAATTCACCTGAAAGTATGAAGGCGTATTTAGACAGAGCATTTAACTTAAACCAATTAGAAAAAGAGATGCGCAATAGCTCGTCGGAATTTTATTTTATCTATTATAATGGGGAGATCGCAGGATACTTAAAGGTAAACACCGATGATGCTCAAACCGAAATGATGGGTCATGATTCACTTGAAATCGAGAGAATATATGTTAAGAGCCGATATCAAAAGCATGGGCTGGGTAAGCTTCTGTTCAATAAAGCCATGGACATCGCGCTCGCACGTAATAAACCAAACGTTTGGCTTGGCGTTTGGGAGCGTAATGAAAATGCCATTGCTTTTTATAAGAAAATGGGGTTTGTTCAAACTGGTGCCCACACATTCTACATGGGAGACGAAGAGCAGAGGGATTTCATTATGACCAAAACCTGCATAGACCACTGAAAGGATATTTATTGCGCTTGAAAATGAATAATATCTAATAGTGGGATACAAATAAGGCTTCAGCGTGTAGGGTTGTTTTTTAACTAAGCATAAACTGTGGGACTCATGCAGGCTGCCGATAGTGAAAAAAACAAAAACGATGACCGCGCGTCATCGTTTTTGTTTATATCTAAAGACATGAGGGATCACTTACCATCCTACACGAATAATCAGGCCCTTCGGATCGCCCACTTCGAGATAAGCAGCTTGGCCGTTGACATCATCATATGCAAATCCATAGGCCAAGCGGTTTATGCTGTGATCGTGCCAGAATTTTGCGTAATAATTGGCCGGTGCGCCTTGATAGTAATTCGACACGTTGTTCCAGTCGCTCGTCGGATATACATGGCGATTGATGGCTGCGCACGTTGCAGCATCCGTCAAAGCGCCGTCGCACCGGAAAATATCCTGTGTACTATACGGCGCGTACCCGGCGAAATAGTTGGCATTTGCTCCGCCCTGGGCGAAAGAGCCGTGAATTGGCGCAACGATGCGATATGGAGCTTGAACCGTTGCCAGCGATTTGAATTCGGCAGGAACCTCAGCCTGGAATTTGGCGAATATTCCGCTTCGAGTCTCGGATTCAAGCTCACCTACGGTTTGGTCAAAAGAACCGGACTGGTTGACTAGCCGATGCTGGATCGGAAAACCGAACCCATCGACGCGTGTCGTATTGCCGTGATAGCCGGCATGGTCAACCGTGAATTCAACGAAATCGAAAATAATATCGCGGTTGGGATCCGTCGGATTATTCAGATCGGGTCCGGCAAATCCATAATCGAAGGTTTTCAGATACATTGGGGAACCGACACTAAGAAACATTCGGCCCGATGTGATCTGAGGCAAGGTAAACCAGGAAGCATCGCTGACCTTGTGGTAAATGTTGGCGTAATGGACCCCGTTCTTGGTTAAGTGCCCTGGCGCATCATTCAAGGCGTTCGAGATCGGGATGAGATTTCCATTCAAATCCAGGTAACTCCAACGACCATTGACCGGATTGATGCCGAGGACGCCCCAGTATATTTGCTGGTCGTTGTAAGCGCCACGGGTCCCGTTCATGATCTTTACGGAAACAGCACCGTTTGGCGGCATGGGAATCGAGGACGGGAGAATGTCATATATGGAACCGGATGAAGGGGGATCTGGCGTGGAACCAGCGGTGTACGTAAAGATATTGGTGTCGTAGGCTGGGGTTCCGTTATTATAAGTAAACCAATACGCAATGACGTTGCCAGCGGCTATGCCTGTGATCGCTTGTTCGTATCGGGATTTGCCAGCGTTGTACGCCATTCTCAAATTTTGCTGCACGCCGTCATTCACTTTGTAATGAACATCCACCCAACTCGTGTTGACGGACGATTTGAACCATATGGTAGCTGTGTTTCCGGATCGTTCGACGCCCTGCGTATAGTCTGCGGCTTCCGCCTTCGTACCGAAGAAGGTACAGCAGGTTAGCAGAAGCGACACAACCAGCATATAAGAGAATCCCTTTCGCATCATTAAAAGTTCCTCCTTTGGTATGGGGATAAAATGAACTTCGCAATTGGGCTTGAAACGGCAACACCCCTTTGTTATAAAGTGGTACATGTTGTCTTGGAAGTCAAAATGAATGCGGTTACAACATGATTATAATTCTGTTTACCAAAATATAGGAGTCATGGGATTTCGGGATGGGGCTCACAATTTCGGATGGAGTTTGAGCATTACAATAGTAGGCAATTTTAAAGGCAGCTAATCATACCGATTAGCTGCCTATATTGTTCATGATATCATGTTTATAACTGTGGTTATGGCGAATGAGGGAAGATTTAACCTACAATGACAAAATCATCGTGCAATCTGCGAAGGCGGTAAGCATTCATGGCGGATTCACGCAGCTCCTCAAGAATGGTGTAATTTGCCCAAGCTCCTGCGACAGCGCCGATCCCAGGCACCATCTGCAGCATTTTCCGGAAGTCCATGGCGTCGCGATACTCGATCTGAAATGTCTCCCAGTCCATATCTCGGGCGTACTCGGTGTCGGACATCCATTGTTCCTTTTCGATATGCCAATGCTTGACGGATTTGAGCAGCTTCGCACGGTTTTCCGGTCCGGAGAACGTCATTTGGAACACCTTGAGAATGAATACCCGCTCAGAGAAATGCTTGGTGTCATAGCCGTAAACATGAGCCAGCTCGAACAGAAATTTCATCTTGATCGCAATTAAAGCGGGAAAGTCCACCATGCTAAGCATAATGCCGCCTGCTCCCGTTCCAGCGCCTTCGGCAACCGCAATTTTTTGGTACAGGGCAAATAATTCCTGCGCTTCTTGATCCGCAGCCTCGAGGTCCAAAGTACGCTCCACCTGCCGACTCGGCGTATATTCCGCGCCGAACAATGCCGTGCGCACGATCGATCGAATGGTGGTCGTAATGATATTGTGCACCTTCGGGGGAATCCAATGATTAATTCGATTGCCGATTGTTTTCGATGTTTTTTCCAGCCATCCGGGCGGTCTGAACAACTTGTGTTCCCAGTCGGCAAGTTCCCTCTGTACTTTATGTTCGTAGCTCATGCTCCATCGCTCCTCCAACATACTTGGCAAAATTATAACGAAAATATCCATGATTCGAAACCGTCCGCAGGAGGTACTGAACCTCGACCAAAGTCCAGCATCGTAAAGGGTTAAAAGTTCGAGGTGAGGTTTTCTGGTCGCAGGGAGTATTTACGCGTCAAGGCTCGAAAATTCAAAATCGAGCTGCTGCATCAATAAATATACAATGAGCGATGCCAATGCGAACCGTCCTCGGAAATGGCTAAAACCATTTTTCACCTTGTAACCTTTCATAATTAGGGGTTACGCTGTATGTGCTGAACAGGAAGTTAATGCTTGATAAAAGAAAGAGGGTCAAAACTTCATCTAACAAGGAACTAAGAGGTAATTGTTGCGAAAAAATATTACGTGATCAGTTAAAAGGAGAGATGCTATGAAATATAACGAGGTTATTCAAATCATGGATGCACATTTCCTTCCATCCGTTATGGAATTGTACGGGTTGGAGGGTTATGAAATCCAGCTAATTCCACCCCATGAAGGAGGGCGGAATATCGTTTATGTTCTTGAGAAAGAAGGAGCCGACGCAAAAATACTCCGAATCGCTTTTTTACCTGATAGAAGCCGGGATGATTTTCTGGCCGAGGTTGAGTATATCCGCTATTTATTTAAGCACGGAGGCAGCGTATCCAATGTAATCAGCTCCCTGAATGGGAATCTGCTTGAGGAGATTACCCATAATCAATATCTCTTCTTTATCTGCCTGTTTGAAAAGGCTAAAGGGAAAAGGCTTGCGGAAAATCATTATCGGTACCGAGAGGGAGTTGCAATATCCGAATACTATTACAACTGCGGTAAAGTTTTGGGGAAGCTCCACCAATTATCAACACAATACACGCCTGTCCACCATCGGCATCATTTTTTTGACAAATTCAATGCCGAATATATCGATAAACTGATTCCTGACTCCCTATCACTGCTGAAGAAGAAGCTGGCAGAGCTCCTTCATGCATTAGAAGGATTGGACAGAAGCCATGAGACTTACGGTATGATCCATTTTGATTACAACGATGGAAATTATTCGATCGATTATGATACCGGGCAAATCACGGTATACGATTTCGATAATTCATGCTTCGGCTGGTATATGTATGACTTGGCCAGTGTATGGAGAAACGGAATGGGCTGGATCCAGTTCGAACCAGACGCCGGTAAACGTAAAGCCTTTATGGATGATTACTTTGAAACGGTCCTTGAGGGATACAGATCTGAGACCAAGCTCGAAGATACGATGTTGGATCAGCTGCCATTATTTATTCAGGCATGCGTCATGGAAAATATTGTGGATGCATTCGAAGTGATGCACAATACGGGTGAGGAGCCGGGGTGTGACGAGGAGCTGTCGTATCTAATAAAATGCATGGAGGACGATATCCCGTATATAGGATTTTTCCATGAGATCTATTCGTGCAAAGAACCCTTTGAATATGAGGAACGTAAGATATAAGTCGATATTGTAGCGATCTCAAGAACATTATTAAGACGGAAGATATATGATTTTAGTGAATGTCTGGAGCACTCCCCAATCATAATGAGTTGGGGGGTGCTTTTTTGCGAGTTTATCGAATGTTAATCCTTTCAATATAAACTGTTAATTTCTATAAAGCCCGCTCTTAAGAACATGCATTTATTCTGATGAGAAGGATTTAAAAAATACAGAGAGGAGTTGTCGAAGTGGTCCTTTACTACATAATAGCGTCGTGGACATGATTCAAGTTTACTTTATCAACTTCCCCGTTTTTAATGCAGCTGATTCCTTCTTAAGCATCGGAGTCATTATTGTGATCTTCTCTAGCTTAAGAGAGTTGCCTGTCAGGGATCATGATCATGATATGCCCCCTCAATAAACAATGGATCATATCCCCCTCCTTTATGGAATGTTCATATTTTTAATATCAATCTTTCATTAATCTAAAATCAACTCTTTATGTCCTGTCTTTAAGATTAAGAAAACAAGGTCAATAAAATGTGGAGGAGAACGCTTATGGAAAACAATATCCTACTTGATGCAAAGGGATTGACGAAAACCTTCGGTACCAGAACCGCTGTCGATCGTCTCGATCTTCGGATTGAGCAAGGCGATATTTACGGTTTCCTCGGAACGAACGGATCCGGAAAAACTACAACGATCCGGATGCTGACGGGACTGATTCATCCCGATGCAGGAGAGGTGAGGATTGGAGGATATCGTCTGAGATCGCATTTTAAAGATGCAATAGCGCTTGTTGGCGCTATTGTAGAGCAACCGGCCTTTTATGCCTATCTTTCCGCCTATGACAATCTCATGTTAGCAGCGAACCTTCTGAAGGACGTGACTCGAACACGCGTGCTGGAAGTTCTGGAGCTCGTTGGTTTGACCGATCGGGCAAAAGACAAGGTTGGATCCTATTCGCTGGGCATGAGGCAGCGACTTGGGATCGCGGGTTCACTTCTAAACGAGCCGAAGCTGATCATTCTCGATGAACCTACGAATGGCCTTGATCCGCAAGGCATGAAGGAGATCAGAGTAATGATCGGACAGCTTGCTGCAGAGCAAGGCATCACTTTCCTCATCTCTAGCCATCTGCTGCATGAAGTCGAACAAATGTGCAACAAAATCGGCATTATCCGATGCGGTAAGCTGGTGGCGGAAGGCGATGTCCAGCAGCTGCTCGCATCCGGTGGATCCAGAACGCTCGAGCAATACTTTTTGAACATAACGGAAGGAGAGGGTAGGTTGTGATTCGGTTGATTCAAAACGAGCTTTATAAAACATTCAGATTAAAGAAAATGTATATTTTTATAGCCATCCTGATCATCCATGCTTGCATGACCGTCTATTTTTATCAGTCTGGCGGGGAATGGAAGTCGGTCATTGTTACGCCGAATGGGCAATCCCTTCCTTTAGCGCTCATAAACAGCATGGCCCAATTCATGACCATTTTCATTCCCGTGTATGTGGCGGACTTGATTACTGGTGATATAAAAGCAGGCACGTTCAAGCTGACGCTGCTGCGACCCGTCGGACGGATCGAATGGCTCAATGCCAAAATCGCCTCATTATTCGTATTCATCTTGGTCCTGGTTGTTTTATCCCTCGCAGCAGAATACGCGATCGGAACGCTTTCATTCGGTTGGGGCAAGTATACATTCTATGCTGGAGAGAAGTATACGGGGGCGGAAGGGGTATGGTTAACGCTTCGGCTGACGTTCTCGATGCTGCTGCCGTACATGGCGTGCGGAATGATTGTCGTTTTATTTGCCGTCATGGCCACGAACATCAGTACAACCATCGGGCTCTCCATCGGAATTTTGACTGCTGCACAATCCCTGAATGCGTTCGAGAAGATCAAGCCCTATTCCGTTGTGAATCACATGTACTATTTTCATGAAATCGTCCTTAAGGCTACTTGGGATGCCGTGTTTCAGAACACCGCGATTATCGCAGCATACATCGTATTGTTCTATGCAGCCAGTGCTTTGATCATCAAGAAAAAAGATCTAATCCAATAGGAGGGGCCCTTCCTGCTCATGGTTTTCGATAAACCCTTCAAGGCAATTTTGGCAAGGAAGGCATGTTCACTCTCGGTTTTATGGTAACAACTACGAAGCGAGTGTTATGATATTGGAGAAGGATGTATATTGATAGGAATGAGGTGAACCCGTGCAGCTTGACCGGATTATGATTGTGGAAGATGAGAAAGAAATTGCGGATTTGTTAAAGGATTACCTGGTAGAAGAGCACTTCGAAGTCATCGTAGCTAAAGACGGGCTTGAGGCCGTTCGATTGTTCAGGGAAACCCGGCCGCAATTGATGATTTTGGATATTATGCTGCCCCATTTAAACGGGATTGAAGTGTGCCGAACGATTCGCTCCGAGTCGTCCATACCAATTATCATGCTTAGCGCCAAGAAGAGCGATGTCGATAAAATTCTCGGGCTAGGAATCGGCGCGGACGATTATGTGGTCAAGCCTTTCAGTCCCGGCGAGGTGATTGCAAGGGTCAGGGCGCAGCTTCGCAGAGTGAATCAGCTGTCGTCACCTATGCCGCAATCGGATCTCATCCGATATCAAGATTTGGAGCTCGATCTCAAAGCTTATGAAGTGAGCGTTCGAAATCGACCTGTTCAATGCTCGGCGAAGGAGTTTGAAGTGCTCCGCTTTTTGGCCCTTCATCCCAATCAGGTGTTAACTCGCGAACAGATCTTTCAAAATGTTTGGGGGTTCGATGAACGCGGAGACTTGAACACGGTAACCGTCCATATTAAGAAAATTCGGGAGAAAATTGAGCGGGATCCCGCCAACCCGACCTTGATCAAAACGGTATGGGGCGTAGGCTACAAGCTTGATGGTGGTTTGCGATGAAGATCGGAATCCGCTTTAAACTGATCGCTTCACTTACCGGTATTATATTTGTTCCTGTAATCTTGATGAGTATATCCGGGGTGCACGTGAAAGAGCAGGGCCCAAGCGGCGGAGCTATGGGGATGTTTATTTTCGTCATCGGCACGCTAGTGATGGCGTATCTTTTATGCGCATATATACTGGCGTATGTGATTACAAGACGTGTCCTTCTGCCGCTAAAGGAGCTGAGCCATGCTGCGGACCAAATTATAAACGGCAACTTGGATTTTCAAATCCGCAATCGCTACCATGACGAGGTAGGACGCTTCAGCGAGGTATTCGAATTAATGCGTGCAAGGTTGAAGGAATCCCTGGATCAGCAAACCGCTTACGAACGTTCCCGCAATGAACTGATCGCCAATATCTCCCATGATTTGCGAACGCCGATAACCTCGATCCGCGGCTATGTCGAAGGTTTGCAGGATGGTATAGCGCGCGATGAACAAAAGGTGAGCAAATACTTGGTCGTGATTAAAAATAAAACCGATCAGCTGGATCGCATGATTGAAGACCTTTTTCAATTCGCCCAGTTGGAGGCGGGGCATTTAAGTATGGACGCTGCGGTCATGGATAGCCAAGTTTTGCTTGAAGCAATCATAGCTCCTTACGAGATCGAGTTTCAGGATGCTCCGGTTGGATTGTCCGTTAAACGGCCATTTCCCTCCAGACTTGTAAAGGCGGATGCTGATCGTATTGCCCAAGTGTTTGAGAATTTGATCGAAAACGCCAAAAGATATGCTGGAGAATTTACGGAAATTACCGTTAATATGAAAGATGAAGGAGAATGGCTGCTCATTGCGGTCAAAGACAATGGGAACGGCATCGCTGAAGCGGATGTGCCTTATTTGTTTGAACGGTTTTACCGAGGTGAAAAGTCCCGTTCCAGAGCGTTCGGAGGCGCTGGTCTGGGACTGGCCATTTGCAAACAAATCGTGGAAGATCATGGCGGCCGGATAGGGGTCAGGAGTACAGAGGGCACCGGAGCCGAATTTTATTTTACGCTGCCGGTTTGTAAGGATGATTAAACCTTCCTGACCAGACGCCGGCTACATCCTCCTTGATCGACTGCTCTTTAGGGCGCGTATAAGCTTAATCTGTCTTTGATGCCTTCTGCAACTTCTCTAGGCAACTCCCTGATCTTGATATCTTCCCCTAGGAAAAGCAGCCAATTGGTGGTTTCGGTTACTTCTCCCGAATGATGAACATTAATAAAAGTTTTTAAAGTGGCCGTGGTTTGATACGGATTCGTATAAGCAATCGAAAACTTTAACGGGTGGTATTTTTTAAACTGGGCAATCGCCTTCGGACCGAGATCAAGGACAAGGTTGGCTGCTTCCTCCTGCTTACTTAGTTCTAAAATCTTTTTCTTATCGATTCTTTTCTTTGCAGGGTAAGGTTCTACATGAGTGAGATGATCCACAGGAATGATCCGCCTTTTTCCATGCTCTAGGTCAAAGCCGTCAATTTGCCATTGGCTTTTTTCCCGATACAGATGCAGGAGATATATAGGGGAAGAGGTGATTCCCTGATCTTCTTTGACGGAGAGGAGTAAATACCTGTCCCCAAGAAGAATTTGAATGAGATGCTCCAGCATCGGATGCGGAAGGTCAGACAGATCGAGCAGGTCTGGATTATGGGGGTTCGTCCCTTCGAACAGCAGGATTTGATTTAAGAGCACAAGGTCATCTTGCTGGTTTTCCGAGATGAGGCCCAGCAATTTTTCAGCTAAAGAGTGACGGCTCTTTAAATAAGGCAGCTGTTGATTTCTTGTGGCCATAAAGGCAATAAACAATGCTTTAATTTCATTATCGGTAAAGCGGACCGTCGGGAGGACAGAGTTATTCATGACAAAATACCCCCCATCCCTCCCGACTTCAGCAACAAGCGGCATCCCCATCGCTTCGATTTCCCTGATATCCCGAATCGCGGTTGAGCGAGAGATGTTAAATTCCCGCATGATTTCCGAAATGGTAAAGTGGGCACGGTTGTTGATATACCGCATGATGGTATTGATCCGTTCAACTTTTTTCATCGGGTCCCCCTAAACGGTATCACTTTTTGACATGGTTTAAAGTTATTATAAACCTATCAAGTGAAAAGACAAATCATTTGATAAATTTTAAGAAGAGGAAGGGTTTGAATATGACCAATTACACGCTTGAGGAAAAAGACAGCTTTATCGTATTAGGGTTTGGAACGGAGCTGCAAAGCGATTACACAGACTATGCCGGCATCAACAAGGAAAAGACCGACTTTTGGGAAGCTGTCAAACAGGATGGAAGGCTTGATACGTTAAAGTCCGTAGCCGCGAACGACTACATTTTTGCCGTAAACGAAGCAGTGAATAACAAAATGATGTATTATGCAGGCGTAATGACTGACGCAGCGCTGCCGGAAGCGACGAGAGTGATCCAATTCCCAAAAGGGGAGTACCTTGTTGTAAAGGGAGAAGCGCAGAGCGCTGATGAGTTGAGTCAGATGCTTACAGGCATCGCCTTTGGACAAGCGCTGCCGGAAACACAGGAAGTTGCCTATGTCGGCGGGCCCAACGCAACGGTGGAAATGGGGCAGCGAAACGGTCTTGTGTTTGGTGAAATGTGGATTCCGGTCGTTAGGAAGTAAATCGATTCATGTTGATTTTCCTGCAAGGCGATATCGTTCGTCTTCGGACAATATCTAGAAGAAAGCGGGTGGACTTCTCATATGATACCCTTGGTGTATGACCAGATTAATCATTGGGGAAAAGACGATGAATTTTTCCTGGCCCTGCTAAAGGGCTTGGATGTGAAAATGGTTGCTGACTTAGGCTGCGGCACAGGAAGATGGACAATGCATCTTGCTCAGAAAGGCTATGAAATTACAGCTATTGACCCCAATGCGGAAGCAATTGAAGTGGCGAGAGCCAAAGACGATGCAAGCCGTGTCACCTGGATTATTGGAGATAGCACGAAATTGCAAACCAATGCTTATGATGCCGTTATAATGACAGCCAATGTTGCACAGGTATTTTTGACCGATGAGAGCTGGGAGCAAACGGTCTCAGATGTTTACCGGTCCTTGAAAGCCGGGGGACATTATATTTTTGATACACGAAACCCGTTAGCTAAGGCTTGGGAAGAGTGGGAGAAGGATACGGCTCCTGAATTAGCCCAAAACATGGAAACCGGAGAGCCGCTTGAAATCCATACGCAATATGAAGGGTTCGAGGGAGATATCTTCACTTTTTATGAAACCGTCAAACATGCAGGAACAGGCGAAGTGCTGATTCATGAAAAAATGCAGATCAGGTTCCGGAAGCGGGAAGAGCTTACCGATTCGCTGATAAAGGCAGGTTTTAAGCAAGTCACAACGTATGGTGATTGGGAGTTTAAACAAGCAAGTCCTGAAAACAAATCATTTATTTTTCATTGTATCAAATGAACGCTTTGATTGGTTTGAATATGACAAAATCAAATAGAAATCACAAAAAAGAACCTGAGTCGCCGGACCAGGTTCTTTAGTATTGCATATGAGCAGGCGTGATGATATAATCAGAAAACACCTGAGGTTTTATAAATAGTCATAAGTATCTCATCTTACATTTTTATTGTATCATGCCCGAAAATCTCTTGTCAAATGTTTTTTTTTGAAAATTCATGGTTAGGAGAGATGTGGAATGAGTTCGTTGGTTCTCGATTTTAAGGAAATGGCAAGCAATCAGCTTTGGCTGATTGGCGGAAAAGGGTTACATTTAGGGGAATTATCAAAAATCGAAGGAATCCTGGTTCCTGAAGGATTTTGCTTGACGACCGAGGGATATCAAAGAGCCATCGAACACAACGAAACCTATCACGCCTTGCTCCATCGGCTAACCATGTTATCCGCAGAAGATCGAGATCACATTGGTGAGATCAGCAAGCAGATACGCCAAACCCTTCTGGAGGCTGAGATCCCTCCCGAAGTAGTGACAGCAGTATCGGACTCTCTCTCCCGGTTCGGGGAGGAGCATGCTTATGCCGTGCGATCCAGCGCGACCGCCGAGGATTTGCCGCATGCCTCTTTTGCGGGGCAGCAGGACACCTATTTAAACATCATCGGTAAAGATGCTATCCTGCAGCACATCCGCAAATGCTGGGCTTCCCTATTTACGGATCGCGCGGTCATCTACCGAATGCAAAATGGCTTCGGCCATGGTCAGGTTTATTTGTCCGTGATCATACAAAAAATGGTTTTCCCGGAGGCTTCGGGAATTATGTTTACCGCAGATCCGATGACCGGAAGCCGCAAGGTGGTCTCTATCGATGCAGGTTATGGACTTGGGGAAGCGCTGGTCTCTGGCTTGGTATCCGCCGATGGTTACAAGATAAGGGAAGATGAAATCATCGAGAAGCGGGTCGCAGCCAAAACGATGGCGATCTATGCTCGAAGCGAAGGCGGAACCGAAACAAAACCGATCCATCCCGACCAGCAAAAGTCTCAGACCCTTACGGATGAGCAAATTTTACAGCTGGGACGCATCGGAAGACAGATTGAAGCCTATTACGGTCAGCCCCAAGATATCGAGTGGTGTTTGGCTCAGGATAACTTCTATATTGTTCAGAGTCGGCCCATTACGACATTATTTCCGATCCCTGAAGCGAAGGACCAAGACAACCACGTCTACATCTCTGTGGGTCATCAACAAATGATGACGGATCCCATAAAACCATTGGGATTGTCTTTTTACCTGTTAACCACACCCGCACCCATGCGTACGGCGGGCGGAAGGTTGTTTGTTGATATCGCACCCCGGCTGGCCACGCGTGCCGGCCGGGAAGCTTTAATGCATACATTAGGATCGGATCCGCTTATAAAAGGAGCCCTCATGACCATCATCAAGCGGGATTATATAAAATTGTTACCCGATGATCCAACAGTACAGGTTCCGGGAAGAGGTAATACAGATTCGACGTCGCTGATCGATAACGATCCCGTAATCGTTTTGGATTTGATTCAGCGTAGTCAGGCTTCGATCGAAGAATTAAAACAAAACATCCGAACGAAGTCGGGATCGGATTTGCTGGATTTTATCTTGGAAGATATCCAGGAGTTAAGAAGGATTTTGTTTGACCCGCAAAGCACGGCCGTGTTTATGGCTGCCATGAATGCTTCAGCATGGACCAATGAGAACATGAATGCGTGGTTGGGCGAAAAGAACGCGGCAGACACCCTTTCTCAATCAGTGCCGGGCAATATTACCTCGGAAATGGGGCTGGCGCTATTGGATGTCGCGGATGTGATTCGTCCTTATCCGGAAGTCATTGATTATATGCAGCATGTCAAAGATGACAACTTTATGGATGAATTGGTTAAGCTGGATGGCGGGCAGGAAGCCCGTGACGCGATCCAAGGTTTCCTTGACAAATATGGCATGCGTTGTGCCGGAGAAATCGATATCACCAGAACCCGTTGGAGCGAAAATCCAAGTACGCTCGTCCCTTTGATTCTGGGCAACATCAAACACTTTGAGCCTAATGAAAGCAGCCGGAGATTTGAGCAAGGCAAGCTCGAAGCTTTGGACAAGGAAAATGAATTGTTAGAGCGGCTGAAGCAGCTGCCGGACGGCGAGCAAAAAGCCAAAGAAACGAAACGAATGATCGATCTCATCCGGAATTTCATCGGCTACCGGGAATACCCGAAGTACGGCATGGTGAGTCGCTATTTCGTTTATAAGCAGAGTTTGCTGAAAGAAGCCAAACGCCTCGTACAAGCGGGCGTTATTCACGAACAAGAAGATATCTTCTACCTCTTCTTCGATGAGCTTCACGAAGTCGTACGCACAAACCAGCTTGATGATCCGGGTTGCAGGGCAGAACAGCAAGCAACGCTTGCGACCAGACAGATCATCAGCAAACGGAAAGAAGAGTACAAGGTATATGAAAAACTGTCCCCACCGCGTGTCATGACATCAGATGGCGAAATCATCAGGGGGGAGTACAATCGAGAAAACCTTCCGGACGAGGCCATGGCAGGTCTGGCCGTTTCCTCCGGCGTTATCGAGGGAAAAGCTCGCGTTATCTTAAACATGGAAGACGCGGATCTGGAAGAAGGGGATATTTTAGTCACCTCCTTTACCGACCCGAGCTGGACACCGTTGTTTGTATCCATCAAAGGCCTGGTCACCGAAGTTGGCGGATTAATGACCCATGGCGCGGTCATTGCGCGTGAATATGGCTTACCGGCCGTAGTCGGCGTTGAGGATGCTACCAAACGGATAAAGGATGGGCAGCATATTCGGGTGAATGGAACCGAAGGCTATGTTGAAGTATTGGAATGAACGGTTAATTCAAGGAAAAAGGCTTTGACCTGATAGACGGCATCCCATCCGAACAGTCACTAATGCATTGGGGAGGAC
Organism: Paenibacillus ihbetae; assembly: GCF_002741055.1. Lineage (NCBI taxonomy): Bacteria > Bacillati > Bacillota > Bacilli > Caryophanales > Paenibacillaceae > Paenibacillus > Paenibacillus ihbetae. The sequence continues at coordinate 6,349,924 of NZ_CP016809.1, forward strand.
TGCCAAGGGAAGTAACCCGAAATGACGGGGTATCTTCCTTGGTTGTCCTGGAGCAATTCGCGTCAATAGAGCGTTAAACTGTCCTCTCCACCCTGGATCATTCTCGTCACCGCATCGTAGAGATTCGGCGGATGCTCGGCGATACGATGGCACAGATAGAGAAACCACTCCTCGCCGTATGTCAGATAAATGCGTACGGGTACGCCTTGATTCTTCAGGCGCTTGGATAATTCCGGGCGGATGCCGTACAGCATCTCGATTTCGACGGCACCCTGGACTTCCTGGAAATTGCAGAGGATATGTTCGATGAGCCGGTCATCGTGGGTCGCTACCGAAACCTTTCTGCCTGCCCGGATCCCCATGTCCACAAGCTGAATGTAGCGTTCGTTAAGTAGCGGCGAGCGCGGGATGTACTCGCCTTCCCGTTCCTGATAGGCTCCCTTTACGATCCGGATCGGCGCGCTGCCCCCGGAAAGGATCATCTCCAGATCAGTAAGCGTACGGGGAAGATGGGCCTGCAGTGTGATCCCGACATTAGGGTATGCAGGAGATACCTTGTTAACAATGGAGAGAATGGCATCCGTCTTCGCCGATTCCTCCATGCTGATCATGAGCTGTAATCCGGCTTGTTCTGCTTGTTCGGCGAGACAAAGCAGATGATGGCAAGCGAGACCGGGATCGACGGATAATCCAATGTGAGACAGGTCGAGCGAAATGCGGAGTCCCTCCGTCGATTCATTCGAACAAGTCTGGATGATCGATGAGAACTCCATAACGGCTTTCGTGCACTCTTCTTCTGTGAGTGTATTCTCCCCGATGTACTCCAGTGAGGTGAGATAGCCCTTGTTAAGCAAGGACTTATTGCATGCAAGTCCCTGCAGGCGATGCTCGCCTGCAACAAAACGCTCGGCAACGCGCAGCAGCAACGGATACAGCTCCTTCGATTGCCGTATTTGGTCTTTAAGCTGTAAATTTCGGGCGATGGACTTCAAAGCGTCAGCAAACATCTGTTCCGATATCGGCAGGTTCATAACACACCTCGCATCTTATGAGTTTTTTTTGATTGTACAATTCGCGTGCAAGGCGGTCTTGTAAAAAATTGCGGTCAACTTGAAGCTGCCCTTATATATTGAAGCGGAGTCGTGCCGACACAGCCCGAGAAAGTTCTCGTAAAATGGCTTTGATCGTAGAATCCCGCGTCAAAAGCCACGTCGGCAATCGGCCGGCCGTTTAGCAGCTCCCGCTTGGCATAATTGATGCGCAATAAATTTTGATAGGCATGGGGAGCAAGGTGAAACGTCGCATTAAACAGCCGGATCAGATGGAATTTGCTGACACCCGAGATCTCTTGCAATGTATCCAGCGTGATGCGCTCTTTGTAATGAAGGTCTAGATATGATTTGACCTGAAGTACGGCCGGAGCTGCACGATCCATGTCCGGGACGGGAGGGGAGGGCTGCACAACGACCTCCGTGAGATGCATCAATTCCAGAAGCATCGACTCGATCTCTAGGGGCGAGGCATCCTCGCGAAGCAGCGACCGGCAAGCAAGGATCAATTGTCGGCATCGGTTCCCCCGAGCCCCTTGGAGAAGAACCGGAAAATGCGGACGATGGATCTCAAGATCGCAAGGCACACCGGCAAACCATTCGGGATGAATAAATATCATGGTATATTTCCAAATGGAGGGATTGTCCGGATGACAGGCATGAGGAACCAGCGGGGGGAAGCAGACGACTTGTCCCGCTGAAGCCTGAAACTGCTGTCCTTCTGACCAGACGCGAGTGGATCCTTCCTCAACCAAACCGATGGAGAGCTCTTCATGAAAATGTTTTTTATAAGATAGCTGATTCAGGGAATCGCATTGCTTCAGCTCCAGAAACGGCAATTCGGGGCTGCGAACGAAGGTTATTCCGGACATAGAGCTAACTCCTTTCAAAACCGAAAATGATATGAAGCCAACGGTTGTTATGGGACAGATGTGTATGAAGCGATAGTTCTTCCTAAATTAAGGGAAGCGTAGGTTTAGCTTAAAGTCAATGGAATCATTCTGAAATTCACTTAATTATTGTATAATTTTGATTGCAAAGCTCCTGACGGTCATTCTTCATTGGTTGGAGCTTGGCGGTATTTTTGGCAGGTTAAACTGGATGATCTGGAGATATTGCTTAAGATGACCTACGAGGTTTTTGGTTCAATGGATCAAATGTAAACAACAATTTCGATACATTGTCGATGACGAGAAGGAGGTATCTGATGTGGGCTGTTGTAGAGCAAGACGAGTTTGGAACGAGCGTCCGGTTCGAACGCCGATTGAATCATTCCGTGGAGTTGACGAGAGACCGATAGAATCCCGCAAAGATGCGTGGGCGGTTAAATATGAATGGTACAGAAAAGAGTTTGAGAAGCTTGGCGGACATTGATAAGGAGTACATGAACATTGGAAATGATGGAGCTTCGAATTCCGGCGGGTTTTGCCGTTTGCTACAATAAGTTTTATGATGTTGAACCTGAGCCGGATGCAGATGGATTTATCAAGAACTGGCACTATTTCACCGAGGATCTGCTGCAAATCATTCAGATGAGGCTGGAGAAGGGTGAATGGAGCGTGCCCAAAAGCGGGCAGGAGAGATTGATTATCGACTTAGGCTGGTCACCGGACTCGAGTGCCAGCGGAGAATATCTGTTGGTGGTCGTAAATGATAACTGGGATACATTAAAGGAAATGCGGTCTAGAAATCGCTACGAGATAAAAGAAACGCTTGAAAAGTGGCTGGAATTGATTAGGACGCAACAATTATAAATGAGTGAATCTAGTTGCAGCCGATCAGATGTATGTAGTGAAGAGATGGCGGGCTTGTACGTGTGGAGTAACTTCCAGCTTGACGCCGGCAAAGATTTCAAGTACCATGTAAAAACAATAAAAGCTGTAATCAAGGACACGAATCTTTAAACGAGTGCCGTTCAGAGAAAGAGGACACGGGCTGAAATCCTCTTCGGTAACCGTAAGGATTTACCACCTTGTAGCTGCGATGTGGAAATCAAGGATGACCCTTGAGTGTAAACGTCGCCGGGGATTCCCGTTACAGGATGAGATGAGGATTCGCTTCATCAGCGGGTCGAATTAGGGTGGAACCACGAGCGCGCTCGTCCCTTTGCGGGATTAGCGTGCTTTTTTGCGTGGATCGAAATGAAATGAAAAGAAAGAAAAGCGTTGACCAAGGACATGAATCCTTAGACAAGTGCCGTACAGAGAAAGAGGACATGGGCTGAAATCCTCTTCGGCAATTCTAAGGATTTACCGCCTTGCAGCTGCGATGTGGAAATCAAGGATGACCCTTGAGTGTAAACGTCGCCGGGGATTCCCGTTACAGGATGATATGAGGATTCGCTTCACCAGCGGGTCAAATTAGGGTGGAACCACGAGCGCACTCGTCCCTTGCGGGCAGGTGCGCCTTTTTGCGTTCAAAATTTTCGCTATTTGAATGGAGGAACTCACATGAAATTGAAAGTAATGCTGCCCGATGGAGGTATTCGGGAATATGAGCGGGGCACAACGCTTGAGCAAGTTGCAAAATCTATAGGTGCAAGCTTGATGAAGCATGCGGCTGCCGGAAAAATCAACGGCACACCGGTTGATTTAAGCCGGACGATCGAGGAGGACTGTCAGGTCGAAATTATTACGCTTGACAGTAAAGAGGGGATCGAAATCCTCAGACACAGCACGGCCCATTTAATGGCGCAGGCCATCAAACGCTTATACGGAAACCAGGCAGTCAAGCTTGGAATAGGACCTGTCATCGAAGACGGCTTCTACTACGACATAGACCTCGGTCAACCGTTATCTACCGATGATCTTGCATCTATCGAGAAAGAGATGGAGCGGATCGTCCAAGAGGATCTTCCTATCGTTCGCCGTGTTGTCAGCCGTGAAGAAGCAGTAAAGATTTTCAGCGAAGATCCGTTAAAGCTGGAGCTAATTCAGGATCTGCCTGAGGATGCCGTCATTACGATTTATGATCAGGGCGAGTTTTTTGACCTTTGCCGCGGACCGCATTTGCCCTCTACAGGTCGAATCAAGGCCTTTAAATTGATGAGCGTTGCGGGCGCATATTGGCGTGGGGATTCCAACAATCCAATGCTTCAGCGGATATACGGAACGGCGTTTCCGAAAAAGGCTCAGCTGAATGAACATTTACAGATGCTCGAACAAGCCAGGAAGCGCGATCACCGGAAGCTGGGCAAAGAGCTCGGATTATTTATGTTCTCCGAAGAAGCGCCCGGCATGCCTTTTTATTTGCCAAAAGGAATGGTCATCCGCAATGAACTTGAACATTTCTCGCGTGAAGAACAGCGGAAGCAGGACTACGAAGAAGTCCGCACACCGTTTATGATGAACCAGAAGCTGTGGGAGCAATCCGGTCACTGGGATCATTATCATGAAAACATGTACTTCACGGAAGTCGACGAAACAAAATTTGCCCTGAAGCCAATGAATTGTCCGGGACATATGCTGATTTTTAAAAACAGCCTGCATTCCTACCGGGAACTTCCGATCCGCATTTCCGAATTCGGTCAAGTACACCGACATGAGTTTTCGGGTGCCTTAAACGGAATGATGCGTGTGCGTACATTCTGTCAGGACGATGCGCACATCTTTGTAAGACCCGACCAGATCGAGGATGAAATCGGCCGAGTCATCGAATTGATTGACCGGATTTACCAAGTGTTTGGCTTTGAATACACAATTGAGCTGTCGACTCGGCCAGAACAATCAATGGGCTCCGAGGAATTGTGGGACCAGGCTGAATCTGCCCTGCAAAATGTCTTGGATCGCATGGGAATCGTTTATCGATTGAATGAAGGCGATGGGGCATTCTACGGGCCCAAAATTGATTTCCACATTCTTGATGCTCTAAAGCGAAGCTGGCAGTGCGGGACGATCCAGCTTGATTTTCAAATGCCGGAGAAATTTGATCTTTCGTACATCGGGGAAGATAACCGGAAATACCGGCCCGTTGTGATTCATCGGGCGATCTTTGGCTCCATCGACCGCTTTGTCGGCATTTTGACAGAGCATTATAGCGGCGCGTTTCCGCTCTGGCTGGCTCCGGTTCAGGTCAAACTGTTGCCTGTATCGGATCATCATCTCAATTATGCGCTTCAAGTTAAGGCAGCCCTTAGCGATGCGGGCATTCGGGTAGAAGTGGACGGGCGCAGCGAAAAGCTAGGCTATAAAATAAGAGAGGCTCAGCTGCAGAAGGTTCCCTTTACGCTCGTACTCGGAGAAAACGAAGTTGCCTCCGGTACCGTCGCCGTGAGGAAACGTGGCGAAGGAGACCTTGGAGTACAGCTAGTGGACGATTTCAAGGACCAAGTTTTGAAGGATATCCGCGAGAAAAAGTAATAGCCAAGGTTCCGCTTGTCCGTGCACGAATCGGTTTGAAAAGCAACCACCCCGGAATATTTCCGTATACTTCCTTTTCCCAGCGGGTAATAACTAACAGGACAGTAATCACGTGAAGGAGAGAGGGGTTGGAGGAAATGAAGCGTAGAGTGTTAATTACGGGAGCGGCAGGTACTATAGGAAGCGCAATATTCAAGGGGCTTCAACAGGACCACCGATATGACGTTGTCGGAGCGGATATACAGGCGGACGAAATGCAGGGCATTATACAAATGGATATCGGTGATGAAGCCCGGCTGGTAGAGCTAACGCAGGGGATTGACACAGTGATTCATTTTGCCTGGATCAAAGACGAGGGCGATTTTCTAGGAAAGGTCCTGGCTGGCAATGTGAGCGGTGCCTACAAGTTATTCGAGGCGGCGGTGAAAAACGGCGTGCGCCGTATGATATTTGCCAGCTCCAATCACGCAACCGGATATTACAGGACTGACGAGAAGGTTGGTCCCCATGATCCATACCGTCCGGATAGCTTTTACGGGCTCAGCAAATGTTATATTGAACTGCTGGGCAGGCTTTACTCGGATCAAGGCAAGATCTCCTCGTTCAATATTCGTATTGGCAACTTTCCCGGGGATGATCGTCCTCATTCTGAGCGTGCGGGTCATATCTGGATATCCGAGCGTGATATGCTTCAATTGATCATTTGTTGTATTGAAGCTGACGACGAGCTGAAATATTTGAATCTGTACGGTACATCAGCCAACAGCGATAACTATTACAACATCGATTATCTGGAGGAACTGATCGGATACAAACCTGAGGATGATGCGACAAAGCTGCTTGAGCTGGCCAAGGCAGCAGGACGCAGCGTGCGTCAGGATGAAACGATCTATCAGGGCGGACAGCAAGCGTAAGGAATGAGCTATGTGACAATGTTGTCACTCGAAACATCGTTTTGTAATAGGAATCGATGGGAAAAGATTGATGTCCCCCTTATACTGGAAATGTTAGATTTCCGAAGGGGGCATCCACTAATGAGTGATGTAATTAAAGCAATCATACTCGGCATTATAGAGGGCTTAACCGAATTTTTGCCGGTATCTTCTACTGGACATTTGATATTAGCAGGCAGCTTGCTAAGCTTTGAGGGAGACGCTGCGATAACTTTTAAAATTGTTATTCAGTTGGGTGCGGTCATGGCCGTTCTCATCCTTTATTGGAAAAGGTATATGGCGATTGGGTCTAATCTGATTCGCATGGATTTTTCCCGAAGCCGAGGATTAAATGTCATACATATGGTTTTGGCTATGTTACCGGCGTTAATCGTATATCTTCTGCTCAAGGACACGATAAAAAGTCATTTGTTCGGCCCAACCCCTGTCTTGATCGGTCTAGTGGCCGGTGCCGTATTGATGATCATCGCAGCCAGGAGCAGGAGAACCGAAACCGCCGATACGATGGATCGGATAAATTATAAACAAGCCTGCGGGATCGGCCTGTTCCAATGCTTGGCACTATGGCCGGGATTCTCGAGATCGGGTTCGACGATATCCGGCGGACTTTTGCTAGGGACCAGCCAAAAAGCCGCTGCAGATTTTACCTTCCTAATCTCCGTGCCGGTTATGTTTGGTGCGACCCTGCTGGATTTATACGATAGTCGGGATTTGCTAAGCTCGGATGATGTCGTATTGATGTTAATTGGCTTTGCGACATCCTTTCTAGTGGCCATGATTGCAGTCGTAACGTTTATCAAGCTGATTAAGCGGCTTCGGTTGGAATGGTTTGCGCTGTACCGGTTTGTTTTGGCGGCACTCTTCTATTTTATCATCATGCTGTGAGCGGGAATGAACCGCTCTTTCTTTTTTTCTTTTAAAATATCCGGTTACATAGGATTGAAAACCAATGTATCGAATAAGAAAAATAAGCAACATCAAGGGATCCATTCTTCGAAGGACTTGCAGCAGGAAGAGGACAGTATCGATTGTTACATTAGGCTCGTCACAGCTGTAAAAGAGAGGTTGGGATCAGTTTGCAACAAAGTGAACATTATGACGTCGCAGTTCTGGGAGGAGGACCGGCCGGCATCGCTGCAGCCATCCGTGCGGCCCGGAGCGGAGCACGAACGATTCTGATCGAGCGTTACGGCTTCCTTGGTGGTATGTCTACATTGGCATTGGTTTATCCATGGATGACGTTCCACACGGCTGTTGGGGATCAGGTCATTAAGGGCATTGCGCAAGAAATTGTGGATCGATTAATGCAGCTTGGAGCATCTCCGGGACATTTGCGGGATACGGTCGGTTTTGTATATTCATTAACTCCCTATCACCCGGAAGTGTATAAAGTGTTGGCCTTTGACATGCTGCAAGAAGCGGGGGCAAACTTGCTGCTGCATTCATATGTTACAGACGTTGATGTACAAGACCAGCGCATTACAGCGGTAACCGTTCAGAATAAAAGCGGTCGCAGGCGGATCGCTGCCAAAGTATTCGTCGACGCGACGGGTGACGGGGATGTTGCCTTCGCAGCCGGCGCGGCTTGGGAGCAGGGGAATCAGAGCAAGAAAGTGCAGCCGATGACCATGAAATTCCGGATGCGCGGCGTTGATCTTGCAGCGGTCAAGGCATACATGCAGCGTAATCCGGAACAATTTTATGAGAAGTCGCTAATCTCCGAACTGGATCAGCTTCCGTTGACGGGAGTGATGGGATTCTACAAAGCGTGGGAAGAGGCGGGACTGCCGATTCCTAGAGATGGCGTGCTGTTCTTTACCGGACCTGGTCTCGATGAGGTGTTAGTTAACGTATCGCGGGTCTCGGGATTAGATCCGACGGATGCGGAACATCTTACCGCTGCAGAGATTGAAGGCAGGAAACAGGTGCTCCTGCTCGAACGGTTTTTCCGGGAGCACATCGCGGGGTTCGAGAAGGCCGTTGTCAGCGCAGTCGGCACGCAGATCGGCATCAGGGAGACAAGACGAATCCTTGGCGAATATGTGCTGAGCGGTTTGGATGTATTGGATGGGAGGCGGTTCCCTGACGTCATTGCAAGAAGCGGATACCCGATCGATATTCACAATCCGGAAGGGGCAGGCGTTACGGCTAACTTCATCCGCGAAGGCGGTGCTTACGACATTCCTTACCGCAGCATCGTTCCACGAGATGTCGATAATCTGCTGCTTGCCGGACGCTGTATCTCAACTACCCATGAAGCGCAAGCAACGACGCGCCTGACGCCGAGCTGCATGGCCATAGGCGAAGCGGCGGGCGCGGCGGCGGCTCTGGCAGCTCGTATCGATTGCCGTGCCGCCGAAGTGCCGATTGATCAATTGCAGTCGGCACTTCTTGAGGGTGGAGCGGAGCTGGGAATCAACCGCTAGTCAGATATATGGCGATAAACCCATAATGACCCTAACTTCATATTTCGATGAAGCGCAGCGGGAATGCTGCGCTTTTTCGTTGGATGAGAGCAAGCTTATCCAAGGCTGCGGTTTTGAACGGAGGAAGAGACACTTGAAGTTTTTTTATCAAATTTGAACCTTATTGGGCGATGGAGCCAATATCAAGTGTAAGTCCGAAAATGGAGGCAGGCCCTATGAATGAAATGGATATTAAACCTTGGCTCATCCGGATGAGCCAGGGCGATGAAGAAGCGTTCCGGGCAGTTTATGATTTCACGCGCGATCAGGCATATGGATTAATCTATTACCTGGCTCCCAACAAACAAGATGTCCCCGACATTATGAGCGAGGTATATATCGAGCTGATCAAGAGCCTGGACAATTATGAGCAAGAGCAGAAATTCAGCTCTTGGTTCAACGGCTTGATTATCCGGCAAGTTCGGAACTGGAAGCGAAAAAGCTGGCGAAGGAGCCGTATGCTGGAAAGGGTGAAGGGAGTATTCTCCGAACCGCCTCCTTTGGCGTTGGAAGATCGCGTATCCCTCCTGAGTGATCGGCTGGAGCTGATTCCGATGCTCGAAGCGCTGCCTTTGAAGCTGAAAGAGGTTGTCGTCCTCAGGTATTATCAGGATTTGACGCTTGAAGAAATCGCCGATTTGGTGAAGGTTCCAATAGGGACGGTAAAATCAAGGCACCATCATGCCCTGAAGCGGCTGCGCCACATGTATGGCCAGCGCGACCACAGAAAGGAGCGGGACGGCTATGTCTATTGAGCAGCAATTGAAAGATGAGTTTCAACATAACGCCAAAAACGTGGTGTGTCCTCCTTCTATCGATATGCGAGTAATGAGCGCCTACAAGGAGCAAGTGAAGGAGAAGAAGGGGGATCAACCTATGGAAAGAAGGCGGAGATGGCCCAAGGCGGTAATGGTCATTTTGATGATCGCGGTCGTAAGCGGATTTGCTTATGCGGGGAGAACGCTGCTGTTCGAAGATACGAGAGGCAATATGACGATGTCTGCCATAACGCTGGAGGAGTTAAAGTTAAGCAAGTCTCAGCTCGAGCGGATCAGCCAGGCCCGAAATGAGGTGAAAGCCCAGTTGAATCCGGGAGAATCCGCCGTTGTCTATTTAACCGATTTGGGCAACGTTAGAAGCTTGCCGTTCATTCCAGTCTCGCAACCGGACGTGAACGAGGACCTCGATGCCTGGCGAAAGGCATTAAAGGAGCGTCATTTTGATAGGATGCCTCCGGATTCCATACTTGGAACGTACAGGTTCGCTGGGGGAATGGAGCTTTCTCCTTTCGGTACTTATATGGGCTCCGAAACGGATAGCGCAGCTTTGCTGGAAGAGTTAAAGGCCGAGATTGAGGAGACGGGACAAGACTACATTTGGAGAAAAACGCCCGCACCAGCCTCATTACCGTTGTTAACGTACACCACCGTGTACCGCAATGCAGATCATGCAACGTTATATTTGATCATGGAAAACGCCCCCGATTCCAGAGTGAAAATACAGTTGTTAGCCCCGCCCTCAGCTGAACATGAAGAGCTGGACCTAAATGGACACGCGGCTCATTATTTTAAAAACGATTCCTATGTATACACCGATAGTCATTTCTATCAAGAAATCAGCTGGATGATTGAACAGGGCGGCAAGTCGGTCATTTATCGTTTAGGCAGCGACTCGCCTGCAATGAGTAAAGAGCAGCTGGTGGAGGCTGCGAAAAATTTATAGGATGGCTTGAATATAATTTGGATCGAGGAACATGAGCAGCTGTATTATTGCATTGACTTAACCGGGAACTTAACGTACGAAAAATGAATATAAGCATAAAACCGGCACAATGATGTGCCGGTTTATCCATTTTGATATGTAAAAAAACCTCTAAAAAAGACATGGGTACATAATAATATATAAAAAAAATCAACATAAGTCTATTTATTTTCCGGTAAAAACCGTATGTTATTTATGCGACCGCGGCGCAATTCGAGAACCTACGAAGGGACATGATATGCATGATTACGTTAAGAAAAATAACCCTGGATAACCGACGTGACATCTTCAACCTGGAAGTAGCCGAGGAACAAAGGCGCTTCGTTGCGTCTAACTTGTCGAGCGTGGCTTCGTGCTATGTTTTAGAAACCAATGGAGGCCGTCCATTTCCGTTCGCCATTTACTCGGATGGGCAGCCGGTCGGTTTCGTTCTGATGACTTATGGAATTACCGGGTATGAACTCCCGTCAGTGGCGCACGACGGCTATTGTATTTTACGGCTGATGATTGACAAGCATCACCAGAATCGGGGCTACGGGCGGGAAGCGATGAACAAAATCTTGGAGTTTATTCGCACATTTCCTGCTGGGCCTGCGCGATATTGCTGGATTTCATATAAGGCAGATAATTTACCCGCCAAAAAACTATATGAGAGCTTCGGATTCATTGACAACGGCGAGATTATAGGGGATGAGCTAATCACCGTTTTGGCACTCTGATGTTCATGCTGAACTCAACAAGAAATCCATTGACGAGGGATTTAGACGGTGCTATAATCCTACTTAACTTATCGGAAATAATATAATTACAGTCAATTTCACTTACCGAACTGCTGGAAGTGAACGATTGGTCTGTAGCGCTCGATAACTTTTATATCAAAATCAATAGCATTATGAGATGCGTATTCTACCGGACAACCGGAGATGCATCCTTGGATCATGAATGTGGTCCGAGGTGCGTCTTCCGGTTGTTTTTTATTCGGTTCTTTAAGAGGATGCAGCGACTATGCAGTATAGAGCACTGGGGAGAACCGGAGTCCGGGCACCATTACAGATCAGGAAGGTGACATCATTATGAGTTCTAATCAACGTCAATTGCATCTTGGATTGTTTCTATTCGGGACAGGCTATCATCCCGCGGGCTGGAGGCTGCCCGAAGGGAAAACCGACGGCGCTTACGATCCCCAATTCCTGAAGGAGGTTGCCCAAAAGCTCGAGAAAGCCAAGTTCGATTTCTTTTTCCTGGGAGACAGACTGGCCACGAGCACAGATATGCAGTACTTATTTCCTTCGCAAATGACGCGGCTCGAGCCGTTCACCATGCTGTCCTACCTGGCAGCGGCAACGGATAAAATCGGTTTGATCGGAACGGTGAATACCACCTATGCTGAGCCTTACAACATCGCGCGGTTTACCGCCTCGCTGGATCATTTGAGCCGGGGCAGAGCTTCATGGAATGTCGTGACTGGCTCCGATACCCGGGCTGCGCTGAATTTCAGCCGGGAGAAGCATTGGGATAACGCCAAGCGCTACGATTATGCCGAGGAGTTTATCGAAATCGTCAGCGGGCTGTGGGACACCTGGGAGGACGATGCACTCCAGCGGGACAAGGCTAGCGGCGTATTCGCCGATGGCAGCAAGGTGCACGAGCTGAACCATGTCGGAGAACACTTTTCCGTTGCGGGGCCGCTGAACATTCAGCGTCCGATACAGGGACAGCTGCCGCTGATCACGGCTGGAACCTCCTTGCGCAGTCAAATGCTGGCCGCCAAATATTCCGACATGGTCTTTACAGGAACGAATGTGAAGGAAGTCGCCGTGACATTTTACAAGGAAGTGAAGGGGCGTTTGCGGGAGTATGGGAGGAAGGATTCGGATTTGAAGATCCTTCCCGGCTTAGTTCCGATCGTCGGCCGAACGGAAGAAGAGGCCCGTGCTAAATATGCGGAAATGAATGAACTGGTCGTTACCGATTACGATTTGGGGCCGCTGTCCGATAAGATCGGAATCGACCTCAGGGGATACTCGCTGGACGATCCGCTGCCGGATGTATCCGCTTCGGAAACCGCGCTGCAGTGGGCTGACTTGGCCAGAGCGGCTAACGGGCGAGAGGATATTACGGTCCGGGATCTGTTCTATTTCTTTACCGTAACGGTGCGGGGACATTTGCTCGTGGTCGGAAGCGCGCAGCAGGTTGCGGATATTATCGAGGAATGGTTCAGGGATGAAGCCGCCGACGGGTTCAATGTATGTCCTCCTTATATGCCGGGCGGTCTGGACCTGTTCCTGGAGCTGGTTGTGCCCGAGCTTCAGCGTCGGGGCTTGTTCCGTACCGAGTATGAAGGCAGAACCTTCCGTGAGCATCTGGGATTAAGTCGCCCGCGGAACCGTTTTGAACGGATTGCCAAGGGGTGAGCCTGATGAAAGCAAGGAAAGCCAAGAAAAAGAAGATGATCTGGGCGGGACAAGCCGGCTTGCTTCTGGTCGTATTGGGGATCTGCGAGCTTCTGGTTCGCACGGAGACCGTCAGCAGCTTGTATCTGCCCGCACCCTCCCAGGTATTTCGAGAGCTGCTCAAACTGTTAGGCGACGGGGAAATCTGGAAGCATCTGTACGTTACATTGGCCGAGTTCACTGTAGGCTACGGCTTAGCCGCCTTTGGCGGTTTGGCCGTCGGCATGGCTCTGGTGCTGATCCCTTGGGCAGAGCAATTCTTTCGACCGTATCTCTCGGCATTGATGGCTATTCCGAAGGTCACGATCGTTCCTTTGCTTGCGCTTTGGCTCGGGATCGGGATCACGCATAAAATATCCATTGTGTTCCTGTTCTGTTTCTTTACGATTACAGTCAATACGATGACCGGGATCAAGCAGACGGCGGATAATCATCTGAAGGTCGCCAAAGTATTTGAGGCTACGCGCTACCAAACGATCATGAAGGTAATTCTGCCATCAGCTGCGCCCACGATTTTTGCCGGTCTTCGATTATCGGCGGCAACCGGATTAGTCGGAGCTCTGTTTGGGGAGATGCTCGCCTCGAAGGATGGCCTTGGCAACATACTTGTGAAGGCTACGTCGCTGTATAATACGGCCCAGGCCTTTGCTATCGTAGCGCTCGTTACCGTCGTATCCGTACTCATCATTGCATTGATCGATTGGTTGGAACGCAGCGTGTTTTTGAAATGGAAATCGTCATAGATCATCGAAAATGGCTTACTTACGGGGGGAGAGATCCATATGTTCAGAAGAGAATTACGTTCATACATAATTGCGTTTGCGGCGATATGGCTGATCGCCATGACGGCAGGCTGCGCAAGCGGTCCAAACAGCGGCAATGGAGCGGCTGCGTCCGGTGGGGACGGAGAAAGCGCGGCAGGCAGCAAGCTGGAGAAGATCCGTTACGCACCGCTTAGCGGCATCAGCGGATTAGGGGTGTCCTTCGGGGCCGAGAAGGGTTTCTTTGAAGAGGAAGGACTCGATGTCGAGTTTATCTCTACCAAGGATCCGATTGCAGGCTTGACCAGCAAGGACATTGACGTGGTGGACGTTGCTACAACGACGGCGATTGTGGCTGCAGGTAAAGGCGCACCTGTCAAAATCGTCTCCTCCATGTTTCGGACCAAAGGACCGTTCTACCTGATCGCCTCGCCGGAGGTCCAGAACGTGGAAGACCTGAAGGGCAAGAAGGTGGGGATTGCCGTGTTTGGCAGCGGGCTGGAGGTGTATACGCAGTTTATCCTGAAGGAACACGGATTGACGCCAGACGATGTGACTTTCATTGCCAACAGCACGCATCAGGCCGCTTACGCGAGTTTGGAGACCGGACAGGTCGACGCAACCATCATCCATGAGCCGTTCGCGTCCCTGGCGGAGAAGCAGGGAAAAGGTCATATCATCGCAACAGGCTGGGACTATCTGCCGACCTTCCACACCGGGGTGCTGGCAGCACGCGATGGCATTTTGGAAGAAAAGCCGGAATTGGTTGAGAAACTGCTGCGGGCCTACTTCAAATCGCAGGAATATGCGAAAAGCCATCCGGACGAGTATAAGGCTTACTATCTGAAAAATATCGAGATCGATCCCGAGGTGCTGGATCTCGCGCTAAAGCGTGAAGAGGTGCTGTGGGAGAACAATCCGGACGTTGACATCAACGCGCTGAACGACACCCAGCAAATTCAGAAGGATTTGGGCTTCCAGGACGAGATTTACGAGCTGGAGGACATTCTTGATTTGAGGTTTATTCCGAAAAAATAAAGTTATGGCAGGAGGCTTGCATATGGCCGGCTTTACGGTGGAGAATGTCTCGAAAGTGTATGACGGCGATCTTCCTACGGTCTCGCTTCAGCATATCAACTTGGAGGTTAGGGACGGCGAATTCCTGTGCATCCTCGGTCCAAGCGGCTGCGGGAAGAGCACGCTGCTGGAGCTGCTGGCGGGTTTGCAGCTTCCGACGGAAGGCGAAATTCGACTGGATGGCGCGAAGGTACAGGGCCCCTCGCGGAGCTCAGGCGTTGTATTCCAGGATGCATCCCTGTACCCATGGCGAACGATATCGCAGAACGTGGGTCTCGGCCTGGAGCTGAGCGGCATGAGAAAGGCGGAGCGGGAGGAGCTTGTAGACAAATACCTGAGCATGGTTGGCCTGCAGGGATTCGGTGCGAAATATCCCCATCATCTATCCGGAGGCATGCGGCAGCGTGCAGGAATCGCAAGGGCGCTCGCGGGCAGTCCGAATATCCTCTTAATGGACGAGCCGTTCGGTGCAGTGGATCATCTTACCCGGCTTCAGCTTCAGCAAGATTTGCTCCGCATCTGGCAAGAGGAGAGGAAGACGGTGGTTTTTGTTACGCATGACGTATCTGAAGCTGTCTTTCTTGCGGACAGGGTTGTCCTGTTGTCCCCGCGTCCAGGCCGCATTCATCATATTTTTGACGTTTCCAACGAGCGTCCAAGGAAGCGGGAGGATGCCCGCCTTCTGAAGATTCAGAACGAAATCTACTCCGCGATTTATGACGTGAAGACGGAAGCAGATTTGGAAATTACGATTTAAACGGCAACAGCAGCTTGAAATCAGAAGGGATGAGGAGCTTGTGTCAAATGTCGTGAGTAAAGAATGGGTGCTCGAGCTGCTGCGGTCCGATCCGCGTGGAATGATCGTTGCGGATGTCCGCTTTCGTCCGGATGATGCGGGTTACGGTTTCGAAGCCTATCAGCGCGAGCATCTGCCCGGTGCCGTATTCGTTGATTTGAAAAAGGATTTAATGGATACCCCACAGAAGCACGGCGGCCGGAGCCCGCTGCCGTCCCCGGAAAAGCTGGCCCGGCGACTCGGGAAGCTTGGGATCGATGCGGATACGCCTGTCGTTGTCTATGACGATGACCTTCGGCCTGAAGCTGCGAGGTTATGGTGGGTTTTGAAATACCTGGGCCACGAATCGGCATATATTTTGGATGGAGGGTTCTCGGGCTGGAAGTCGGCCGGATATCCGCTCACACCGGCGATTAGCCATTCAGCCCCGCGTGTGTTCCGCGCAAACGTACGGAAGGATTGGCTGGCTGACGTGGACGAGGTGAGAGCAAAGATTGGTGCGGCCGGTATAACCCTGCTCGATTCAAGGGACTGGAAACAGTACACGGGAGAAACGGCGCCGCTTGATCCGGTGGCCGGCCATATTCCGGGGGCGGTTCACGCTTTCTGGAAGGACGGGGTCGATGAGCATGGGATGCTGAAGGGGACCGAGCTGCAAAGGCAGCGCTTTGCCGCGATACCTCCTGAGCATGAAGTGATCGTGTATTGCGGCTCGGGGCTCTCGGCTTGCCCGAATGTACTGGCTTTGCAGGAAGCCGGATACCGCAAGGTAAAATTGTATGCAGGAAGTTGGAGCGATTGGATCAGCTATGAGGAGAATGAGATTGCCGTAGGAGCAGCTACGGAAGGCTAAGCATGTCTGTTAAGCGAGGTCTCTTTGGCTTTCTACTACTAGTCGTAGGGTTATCATTGGTAAATTGGAGTTGATTCGACCTATAGGGTATGGTAAATTTGTCTTATTCAGTAAAGAAAGGGTGACCAAAAGCCGATGATTTACTAATCCTATCCACAAAAGAAAGCTATGTTTACAGGTTTTCGGGATAGGATTCGTGCGGGCTTTTTTATATTAACCTAGAGTACGACTGCTTTTTTGGCTTGCAGTACGTCTTTATGGTTGTATACCTGCCTCCTATCCGATGACCGGAAAGGGGGCTTTTTGTTATGCGCCGATTATGGGGTGAAAAATAGTAGCGTTCCGGCCGGATCCATTGCGAAGAGAAGGGATGATGTAACCATGGCAGGACCAAATCCAAACGAGCGATATCCTATACCTGGGGATAAAAATCTCCAATTTATTAAGAATACGATCACCAAGCCTAATATTATTGCAGGGGATTACTCCTACTACTATGCATTAAACGGAGAATCCTTCGAAGATCAAGTACTGTACCATTATGAATTCATTGGAACGAAATTAAGGATCGGCAAGTTTTGCTCCATCGCTTCCGAAGCCAGATTTATGATGGATGGAGGGAACCATCGGATGGACGGTTCAACCTTTCCGTTTAATATTTTTGGAAACGGTTGGGAAACCTTTACTCCCTCTTTAGATCAATTGCCGATCAAGGGAGATACGGTCGTCGGAAATGACGTCTGGATTGGAAGGCGGGCCACGATCATGCCAGGTGTGCGGATCGGCGACGGGGCGATCATTGCCGCTGAAGCGGTCGTTGCAAAGGATGTGGAACCCTATACGATCGTTGGAGGAAATCCTGCCAGGGAAATCCGCAAGCGATATTCCACCGAAGTTATTCAAGAGTTACTGGAAATCAGATGGTGGGATTGCGAGATCGAAGTTATCAATCAATATATGGGCGCGATTGTAAGCGGTGATATGGAGATACTGAGAAAAATGAGACCGTAAACCTTCATTTGGAGTGGAGGAACAAGATACGCAAGGAGGTTGCTGGATGGTTGATGTATATGCCGTCGCCGATATCATAGTCAAGCATCATTTTATGTGAACAGGGTTTGATTCACATCGTATGAAAATGTCCTCTTTCAGGTGAGCCTTTATCTGAATGAGGGCATTTTGCGGTTTCCCTTCGGGCTTTCGTTACCAAATGAAAATAATTGTCTTCAAATAAAGAAGAGACTACAATTGGATTATCGCTTACAATATAAAATTGTCGGCTATTTTTTCTCGTTATGAAATATTGCAATTTGTCCAAATGAACAGCAAAGAGAGCAGCAGAGGGGGAACCTGCAATGAAAAACAATGAATTAAAGAGGGGGCTCGAAGCACGTCATATTCAGATGATCGCTTTGGGCGGCACAATCGGTGTCGGTCTGTTTATGGGCTCTGCAAGCACGATCCAATGGACAGGTCCATCGGTAATGCTTGCATATGCCATTGTAGGGATATTTATATTTTTCATCATGCGCGCCATGGGGGAAATGCAGTACGTTGAACCGAGCACGGGTTCCTTTGCAACCTTTGGCCATAAGTACATTCATCCTTTAGCAGGGTATATGACGGCTTGGAGCAACTGGTTTCAATGGGTGATTGTCGGGATGGCAGAGATCATTGCCGTCGGGACCTATATGAACTATTGGTTTCCGGACCTGCCCGGTTGGATACCAGGGATAATCGCCATGGCGATCCTTGGTGCAGCCAACCTGTTCTCCGTGAAATCCTTCGGAGAGTTTGAGTTTTGGTTTGCGCTGATTAAGATTGTAACGATCCTATTGATGATTGTTGCAGGCATAGGTCTGATTTTTTTCGGGATAGGTAATAGCGGGAATGCAATCGGATTATCCAACTTGTGGGAGCATGGGGGCTTTTTTGCCGGTGGGTGGTCGGGCTTTTTCTTTGCGCTTTCGCTCGTGATCGGTGCCTATCAAGGCGTCGAACTGATCGGCATTACGGCAGGTGAGGCAAAAAATCCGCAAAAAACGCTAATGAGCGCGACCCAAAGCATTATTTGGCGGATTCTGATCTTCTATATCGGGGCGATTTTTGTGATTGTAACGGTCTACCCTTGGGATCAATTGCAAGCGATCGGCAGCCCGTTCGTTGCCACATTTTCGAAGATCGGCATTACCGCAGCGGCAGGCATCATCAACTTTGTCGTCATCACCGCGGCCATGTCAGGATGTAACAGCGGAATTTTTAGCGCAGGACGCATGCTTTATACATTAGGAGTCAATGGACAGGCGCCCAAGATATTTACGAAATTGTCGCGGAATGGCGTGCCCTTGCTGGGAACGATAGGCGTACTAGCGGGATTAGGCATTGGCGTGATTTTAAGCTATATCGCACCGGAAAATCTGTTTGTGCACGTCTACAGCGCCAGCGTGCTGCCCGGTATGGTGCCATGGTTCGTCATTCTGATCAGTCAAATCAAATTCAGAAAAATCAAGGGGAAGTCGTTGGAGGGTCATCCGTTCAAAATGCCCTTTGCTCCAGTGACCAACTATGTGACGATTGCCTTCCTGCTGATGGTGTTAGTCGGTATGTGGATCAACGACGAAACCCGGATTTCCCTGATTTCCGGCATAATTTTCTTAGGCATTGTGGCGATCAGTTATTTCGCTTTTGGGGTAGGCAAGGCTGCTTCAATTCGTGATCAAACGAATCGTAATTCATAGCATCGGATGAAATGACGACATACAATGTGATATAAAGATCCCCTTCTGTTGACAGAAGGGGATCTTTATTTGTAGACCCAAATTATGTGTGTTACTACAGCCAGGTTTGTTATACGTTTCCGGTGGTCTGCACCTAAGCTGCATTGGCATTATTGGAACGCTGCTGAAGCTCCGAGCGGCGACCGATCAAATAACCGATCAGCGAAGCCATCATTTGTTGAAAAACCATCCCCAGGATGACCGGAACCGCGACCGGGGGAGGGAAATAGGCAACAGCCAGTACGGCACCCGCGCTAATGTTTCGCATCCCCCCGTTGAACATGAGAGCTACCTGATCGGCGTCATTCCATCTCAGCAGGCGGGAACTCAGATAGCATAACAGATATCCCGTGGCAGCCAGCAGAATGATGACAAGGGCCATGCCAACGAGAGGCCAGTCAATATCCGTTAGATAAGGGGCAACCACGGATCCGTTAATAGCTACCACGATAGCCATGAACAGCTTCGAAAAGGGATTCAGCCTGGGGCCCCAAACCGGTGCGATGGCACCTTTGGTCCACTCATTCAATAGCATGCCGAGCAGGGAGGGAACCACGATCATCCAGAACAGGCTGCCCATCATGGCTGCCGAATCCAGATGAATGCTCGTACCAAGCAGCAGTGACATGATTCCTGGAACGATAAACGGCGCAAGCAGTGTATCAATCAGAATGATGCTCAGCGTGAGCGCGATGTTGCCGCGATAAATCGACACCCAGACAAAGCTGGATATCCCCGTAGGGATCACGGCGGCCAGCACCATTCCTGTAATGGTGTAAGCATCTGCAGGATAGACGATTTGGCCGAGTCCGAGAGCGACTAGAGGCATGGCAAGATGCAAGATGAACAGACATACAAAGAGAGGAAGCGGCTTGCGAAGTACTCCGACCAAATCGCGAAAGCTAAGGCTGATGCTGCCTGCAAAGGTCATAAAAGCAAACAGCCATGGAGACAGGAAGGTATAAGGAGAGAGCAACCCGCCGCAAAGCACGCCAATCAGAATGCTGGCCGGTGTAATCAGGGGCATGATACGATTCAAGCGTTGGTTCAGAACCTGCAGCATAGAAGTAGACATCCCTTTACCATATGATGTTCTATTATACATCTTTGATAGAGTTTGGCGTTCGATTTTATGGAAAACCATATAGGGTCGAGATAAATCATTTCTCTTGAATAATTTGAGTTCGGAATTTGATGCTGAAGATTGAGCCTTCAATCCGTCTTGAGGCGGTTTTGCAGCAAGCCCTCATTCGAGTAACATAACGATAACAACCCAATGGAAGGAATAGTGTATGATGAATAAAAGGATTCCATCTGATATTAAAAAGTCTTATTTGTTGTGGCTTGTTGCAATCGGAGCGGGGGTATTTGAAATGGCTATAGCTGTCGCTCAAACGCTGTCAAGCGGATCAGAAGCCGGGTTTGGCCTTATGATTCAAGTGGGAATCAGAAGCCTCATTTTTGCCGCACTCGTATATGTTATTGTTAAAATGCAACGTGGAAAACGTTGGGCCCGCATCGCTTTAACCGTCCTCCTAGGGGGAATTGGAACGGTTAGCTTGTTAGTAGACCCCATTCAATGGTTACTGGAGGGAAATTCGCTGGATACAGCCTTTACCGGCATGACGGTATTCTCCAGTTTGTTTGGAATAAGCCGGTTCGTTCATATAGCGGCCGTAATTGCTGCAATAATCTTTATGTATCGCCCGGCTGCGAATCAATATTTCAATCCCATCGTAAGTCATAGTTAACTTCATCCATTCGAATCAATTCTTGACAACCTGAATATGATCCATTATTGTAATAGCAAACATAACCACATATTGTAAAATGCAAGGAAGAGGAAGAGTAGTTAATCCCTCGAATCTTAGAGAGCCCATGCTGGTGAGATTGGGTATTCGAGCTTAATGAAGGAAGCCTTGGAGCTGTAGACCGAAAGTAATCGGAGTAGGTCTATCGGGAATTTCCCGTTAACGAAATGTGCGGCAACCGTCATGATTGCTGCATGATGAGCGGGTGTATAACCAATTTAGGTGGTAACGCGGAAGCAAAGCCTTTCGTCCTTTGACAGGATGAGGGGCTTTTTTTATTGGACCAGGGAGGGATATAATTTGTCAAATGATAGAATGGCGGACCTGTTGTTTCCGGATGTTAAGCAGTTACCGACTGATATGGAGTCCCTGTATCCGCCGAGAAATCTGCCTTCATCGGCTATGGTGACGCGCTTTGCGCCGAGCCCAACGGGACCGTTGAATATTGGCGGGCTTTATGCAGCTCTCATATCGGAACGGTTAGCTCACCAAAGCAATGGAGTCTTTATCTTTCGGATCGAGGACACCGATAAAAAGCGGGAGGTACAAGGCAGCATTGAAAACATGATCCATTCATTGTCATACTTCAGGATTCCTTATGATGAGGGACCTGACCTTTCAGGTGTCGATCAAGGAGCATACGGACCCTATAAACAGAGCGAGCGAATCCAAATCTATAAAGTATTTATGAAGGGCTTGGTTCGAAACGGATTGGCTTATCCATGTTTCTGTGATTCGGGCGATTTACAACAGTTAAGAATAACCCAGCAAAAGTTAAAAGTTACAACTGGTTATTATGGCAGCTGGGCTAAACATCGGGATATCACGGTTGAGCAAGCCCAGGAACAGATATTAAATGGCAAATCGTTTGTGATTCGACTTCGATCTTCAGGTTCATCCGACAGAAGGGTGTTGTTCACTGATTTGGTGAAAGGCCCGATGGAGTTACCTGAAAATGAGCAAGATATTGTTATTATGAAAACGGATGGTTTACCAACCTATCATTTTGCTCATGTAATAGATGATTATCTGATGGGTACAACCCATGTCATTCGGGGCGATGAATGGCTTTCCTCTGTGCCTGTCCATATTCAGCTGTTTGAGACACTAGGTTTCAAAATACCGGAATACGGACATATTGCCCCCATCATGAAGCAAGTCGGAGCTTCGAAACGGAAGTTCAGTAAACGCAAGGATCTTGATGGTACCGCTATGTATTACCAAGAACAAGGATACCCCGGAATAGCAATTGGCGAATACTTTATGACTCTGGCCAATTCGGACTTCGAAGAATGGAGGAAGGCAAACCCTAATGCTTCGTTTAGAGATTTTGTGATCGATACGGACAAAATGAATGCCAGTGGTGCCTTGTTAGACATGAATAAACTTCATGATATCAGCAAGGATGTGATCTCAAGGCTCACGGATCAACAAGTTGTTGACCATGTATCCACTTGGTCTAAGGAACATGATCCTGAGCTATTTGCTTTTATCGGCAAGAACCAGGAATACACGATTAACATTCTAAACATAGGTCGAACGATCGAAAAACCAAGAAAGGATTATGCCAAGTGGTCAGATGTGAAGACCATGATTGCATTCTTTTATGACGAATGGTTTGAGATGGAAGTCACAAGCGGCTATAAGTTACCTGCCAATGTGAGCTTCGATGCTGCGAAAGAAATTGTACGGGGCTTCAGCACATCGTATAGGTTTAATCATGACAAGGAGGCTTGGTTCGAAACCTTGAAAGAGCTTGCTGCGGAACTCGGATATGCCAAAGACATGAAACAATATAAAGCTGATCCTAACCGGTACAAAGGGCATGTCGGTGATGTCGCGATGGTCATTAGAGTTGCTCTAACCAACAGAACCCATACACCTGATTTATTTGATTTGATGAAAGTTATGGGTGAACATCGGGTTCTTGCACGAATGAAGAGATTTATGCTGTCATCGGAAGTTTAATGGAGCATGACCGGTCGAACTGCCGGTCATTTTTTTCGTTTAGGACGAGATGTAAAGGTAGGTCATTACCAGGCGGGAAATTAGCGGGAAGGTTTGACCAGGAAACCATAAAATACGATCTCCATTAATTCACGCGTCTGTCGGGCAGCTTCTTCGCTTCCGTCGAATCGTTTGATTTTAGCGCTGACCTCCTTCAGGATCGTGAAGTACAACAGAATCGTTTCCGATGAGACACCCGGATTTACGTAACCTTCATCCCGGCCGGTTTCGATGAAGCTGATGAGCTCCGGTTCATATTTCCGATAGATGTCTTCCACTGCATTGACAATTTCTGGATCGTTCGACAATAACGGTTCCAGCAATTCAGGTGCCACGTTTTCCGCCATCTCCGTGGTGGAGAAGAACATCTTTTCAATTTTTTCATGAAATGGCAGGTTGCTTTGCAACAAGACGATGCGCTGCTGCCACGCTTCTTCCAGCATCGTTATGAGGACATGCCGCACAAGCTGAGGCTTTGTTCCAAAATAATTATAAATAGTTACAGGGGAGACGTCCGCATGCTTGGCAATTTCGGCAAGACTTACCTTCTCGACCCCCCATTTATTAAACAACTCGAGCGCCGCTTTACGAATACGTTCCTTTTTCATCTCTGTACGGGCTTGATATCCGTTCATTCTTAGTACACCTCCATGCTTAGCATACGCAATGTTTTGAATAAAAACAAGTTAAATCATTCAAAATTTATTGACGCCATGTAGTTTTGTGAATAAAATGAATATAATGAATGATAATAATTCAAAACACACAAAAGTGGAACGGTGAAAGGAGAATAAGAACATGATGATCCAGGAGTGGCTAGATTGGGCGTTTCAGCGCCACTTAAACCCTCTAAGCTGGTATATCCGCCCTGTATTTCTTGTAATTCTGGCTTTTTACGCTTACAAACGCAGTTGGAAAGGGCTCCTGCTTACTTTTATTCTGATGATGAGCAGCATGGTTTGGTTCCCGGCTCCGGATACAATCAATCCGCAAATGCAAACCGTTTTGGAATATGAAAAGATGCTGTTAAGCGATCCGGTTACGGCCTTGATCACTTTAACGTTAATGATGGCATTCGTCGTTGCGATTGGTACTGCATTTTGGAAGCATTCTTTGAAAATGGGATTGATCATTCTGAATATAGCGTTAATCGGAAAAGTTGTGCTGAGCGTTGTGTTGACCGGGGAGGACGGTTGGGCGCCTTTAGGAAATACGATTTTTGGGCTCATATTGGTCAACGGAATCGGATGGTTGTTGATGCGACGCGTGAAGAAGAAAAGTCTCTCTGCTTGATCCTCGTCAAATGATACGGACGATAAGTTCATATAAATCCGCTTGCATCGGCAAACGATATGTCTACGAACATGGTCCCGAATTAAAAACAGGAGAGTAATTCACGTATTTAGATCAGAGACTTTTTATACAGGTTATTGGTTTAAAGGATTTAATCAGGAGGAAACCTTGGGCAAAATAAACGCTCCTCTGTATATAATAAGGCAGCCACACAACTTGGCGAAGAGGGGTGCTGTATGCAGCAAACCGTGATGAGGATGCTGAAAAGGTACGATTTTGGTTGATTTTTTTAAGAAAATAAAATAAACCATGGTTACAATGAAAGCCGGTACCCAGGCTAAGCCTGAGTAACCGGCTCTCTATTTATTTATACAACCCGTTCAGGAGGTAGAAATTTCAAAAATAATTGCATGAAAATTGTGAAAACTCAGCCATGGAGCCTTCTCCAAAGACATATAAACCGATGAGTACGCCTGTAAATCCTCCGGCGACCTCAGAGGAAAGGTATCTGGTTTGCGCCGTTCCTAAGAGAGTGTCCTTGCCGTTAGCGTGAATGAAGAAGCTGTATCGCTCATGACTTGCCCGTATATTCAAAGTAGCATGGTTGACATTTCCCAGTTCTACTTCAGTTTGAATGGATTTAATATCACCGATATTCAGGCGCACGATCACTTTATAACCGGTCTCCTCCTTACGAATGGCTAAATCGTAATGATGATGTTCATCCATATAAAGCGTGATGCCCGCTTCTCCGCTCGTAAGCTGTACGTCGCATGAAATTTCCGCATTGAAGTCTCTTTGGCGAATGCCGATAAATGTCGGGGACTCCGGTAGATCCAAGCTCACTTCAGTCCCTGTAAGCTGTGCCTTATCGAATGTTAACCGATAGTTCCCGGCATCAGGATGGCGGAGGAAGCACCAGTCCAGATTCCAGTCCGTGTTCTCGAACGTAAAGGTTTTCTTTTCCTGCTGGACAACATCACTGGGAATCCGGTCGGTCTCAAAACTCGTTAGGACGGTGCCGTTATGTCCTGCCGTAAACCAGCCATCCTCGCCAAATGTAACCGGCGTTAGGAAAACTTCGCGCCCAAGATGATGGTAGGTAAGCCATTGGCCGATTTGCCGGAATCCCAGATGGAGCATCCACCAATTTCCGTCGTTATCTTGAATCAGATCGCCATGTCCAACGCCCTGCAGCTCATACCCGCCCAGATTACGATTGGTCAATACGGGATTGTTCGGGTAGGCTTCGAACGGGCCGGAGATCGAATCCCCCCGTGCATAAGTGACCATATGTCCATATTCCGTACCGCCTTCAGCCGCCATCAGGTAGTACCGGCCATTGATATTATACATATGAGGGCTTTCCAAATAACGTCCTCCGGTTCCTTGCCATATGCAACGGCTTGGCGACAGCTTGACGCCGGTTTCAATGTCAATTTCACACTGAACAATGCCGCCAATCCCGTTATCGTCTTTTCCGTTGCTCATAAAGAATACTTTTCCGTCTTCAAAATATAAATCGGGATCGATCCCCCCTTGATCTACATAAATCGGCTCGGACCATTCCCCGTAGATGTCGTCCGTCCAAACATAGAAATTTTGACGGGTGGTATCGTTGGTCGTGGTCATAAAGAATCTTCCGTTATGATGCCGTATCGTGGGGGCGAACACTCCGCCGGAACTGCTTACGTTGCCAAGCTGAATCTGACTCTCTCTGGTCAGGCAATGACCGATTTGCTTCCAGTTGATCAGGTCTTTGCTCTCGAAAATCGGAACACCGGGGAAGTATTGAAAGGAACTGCATACTAAATAATAGGTATCTTCTACTTTGCATACACTGGGGTCCGGATAGAAGCCTTTGATGACCGGGTTACTGTATTTCATATGAGCACCTCTTTCATAAATTCACAAGTATATAAATCTAAAGCGATTAGCAGCTAAAGAAAATTAAACACCAAGGTTTAAACTCTTGCAATGGATACAGTTTGATCATCCTTGTTAAATCTATTAAATTAATGTATATGTGATTTCAAAAAAAGCGGCGGGGAGATTGAGATGATCATCAAAGCAAACGGGGAACCGAAATTTATGCCGTTATATGAAGCGTTAGCCAGCGAGGTCAGATGGAACATCATGCGTCTCGTTGCCGATCAGGAAATGAATGTGAAGGACATTGCCAATCGATTGGAGCTCAGTCCATCGATCGTCACGATGCACATCCGGAAACTCGAACAAGCCAGACTCATTGGAAGTCGCAGGGTGCGGCAGGGCGGGGGAACGCACAAAATGTGCTTCCTCAAACAAAAAACCATCGAGATTGAGCTGCCTTTTGCCAGCCAGCCCCCGAAGATCAGAGAGCAGCATATTTCAGTCGGTCATTACACGGCATTCGAGATCCATCCGACTTGCGGGCTTGGCACCCGCGAGAAAGAAATCGGAGTGTGGGACGACCCGCGGTACTTTCTGGACCCCGAACGGGTACACGCCGCCATTCTGTGGTTTGGGTGGGGCTATGTTGAATACAAGATGCCTAACTTTTTGTTGGCCGATCAAACCGCGGAAGCCGTTGAAATCTCCATGGAGATTGCTTCGGAGGCTCCAGGTTTAAGAGATTATTGGCCATCGGATATCGAATTCACATTCAACGGGATCCCCCTCGGCACGTGGACAAGTCCGGCTGATTTCGGAAGAGCGGCGCGGGGGAGATATACACCTGAATGGTGGCATCGGAACGTGAATCAATATGGGTTATTGAAGACGATTCGAATTGATGCAACGGGTACGTATTTGGATGATGTAAGGATGTCAGAGGTGACCCTCGGGGATATCAAGCTGTGGGAACCGTTCTGGACGCTTCGTTTCGCGGTGGATGAGCATGCGATCAACGTAGGGGGCTTGACGCTCTATGGGGCCGGATTCGGCAATCACGACCAAGACATTGTGATCCGTGCATACCTTAACGACGACCATTAATTCGGTTTCGGGACGGATCAGCAGGGGAGTTATCGTCATTTTGGAGAATGTTCGGTTGATATCAATGCGGAAGAGATCCGTCTTAGTGGACGGATCTCTTTGTATGACATCAGTATGAATCAATTTCGGAAGCTCAGCCACCTGATACGTAAGAAAACGACCGATGAACGCAGCTTGGCTTCTTTAAGCGTACGTCGAGACGTTATGAATAAAAGAACCGATAGAGACGTACCCCATGCGGCGGCACCGTGGCCCGCAGCACATCTGATGAAAGATCGGCTGACGCACCGCTCCACAGCTCGATGCCTGAGGCAGCGCCCGCCAGGGCGATCTGTTCAAGGGACAGGTCCAACGGCAGGGGGGGCTCGCCAATGTTAAAAAAGGCCGCATAGCGGGAGCCTTCGGCGCCTTCCGCCGTCCAAACGATGAGATCGCCCTCACGCATTGCTTCTTTGGCGCCGCCGCTCTCCTGGTGCATGCGCAGAACCTCGCGGTTGGTCAGCAGCGACAGCGTCCAGTCGTCGCAATCTCGCAGCTCACCGCCGAAGATCAGAGGTGAGCGGAAGATGCTCCAGAGCGACATCATCGTCAATTGCTCGTCGCGCGTGAAGCGGGTCCAGCGGTCCGAGCCCCCGCTATCCACCGAGCGAATGCCGATGTGACCGAGCGGCAGCATGTCGCAGTCCGGCCAGCAGCCTGCTTGCGGTATGCCTTGCCATGTCCGGCACCGGTCAAACATATCAAGCAAGAGCGGCCACTGATCCCAGAAGTCATCTGTAATTCGCCACATGTTGGCATGCTCGGCGAAGAACGTTGAATATTCCACCGGGGAAGGGCCTGGAGACAGACTTAGCACCATGGGCCGGCCGCATCGCTCGATCGCTTTGGAGATCATGGCGATCTCCGGCTGATGGGTGTCGTACAATTTGGAGGCGGCGATGTCGTCAACCTTTACAAGGTCGACGCCCCATTCTGCGTACAATTCAAAGAGCGAATCGTAGTAGGCCTGTGCTCCTTCCTTCGAAGCATCGACGCCGTACATATCCGTGTTCCAAGGGCAGATCGAATTCGGATGCGCAATATCGCGCGCCGTTGCCGTCGTTCCCAGAATCGGAGTCGCTGCGTGAACAGCCTGCCGGGGAATGCCGCGCATGATATGTATGCCGAATTGCAATCCGAGACTGTGTACATAATCGGCTAACGGCTTGAAGCCTTGGCCGCCCGCTGCTGAGGGAAACCGATTCTCGGCGGGCATGAGCCGCGAATATTCATCCATGACGAGCGGAACAAACGGTCGATACTGGGAGGAATTCGCATAGGGCTCGTACCACTGGATATCGACGGTAATGTAGCTCCAGCCGAAGGCTTTGAGATGCTTCGCCATGTATTGCGCATTGCCTCGAATCTCCTCTTCCGTAACGGCTGCGCCGTAGCAATCCCAGCTGTTCCAGCCAAGCGGCGGAGTAGGTGCTGCAAGCTTATGATTCATTTCAAAGCTCCTTTACTCATTCATTATTGCTCTTTTCATGTTCATCATAATAAAGGAGATTGGCAACTTCTATAGTAATTTTGAAGAGTTAGTAGCACAATATTGCGGTTAATCGAAGAACAGCTTGCGATAAGCAAGGCTATCTTCTCCGCTGCGGAATTCTCCCGGGGTGAGCCCCGTCAAGTTACGAAATGCTTTGATAAAATAACTTCCGCTGGAATATCCGATATGCTCGGCAATGGCCTCAATGCTAAGCTCGGTTCCCCGAAGCAGCTCCATGGCTTTTTCGATACGAACACGCGTTAAATAAGCGACGGGCGTCATACCCGTACTGGCGGAAAACCGGCGGATCAAATGGTATTTGGATAGGGATACATGCTCGGAAAGCTGGTCGATGCTGATCATCCGGGAGTAATTGAGCTCGATGAATTCAGCTGCGCGTCTTACGTTCTGCGGCCAGTTCTCCCTGTCCCGCAGCGTAGCAACCTGCACTCTGGCCAGTTCTGTCACAAACTGATAGACGCAAGACGATGCGATCAGGGGATCGGAGATTCTTCCTGCCCCGGCATCGGCCACAATCATTCGCGATAAGCGGACCGGCGCACTGTCTATGGGCAGAAAAGGAACTTCACCGGCTTCACGCAGAAATCTGCGCCAATGGGGGAGAATCAGATTGGGCCGGAACAGCAAAAAGATAAATTCCCAAGGCTCTTTGGACGCCGCGGGGTAATAATAGCGATGGTTGCCCGGAATTTCGGCGAGAATCGCCTGTCCGGAAGTGACGCGATACGCCCGGTTCCCGGATTCATATACGCCTTCGCCAGAGAGGGTATATTGGAACAGCAGGAGAGGTCCATCCGTCCGCTCCAGTCCGTCCCAGCGATAGGAAGAAGTTGTGATCGAATCATAGCCGGCCGCAAACAACACGCACAGCTGGAGCTCCTGATCTTCAGCGAATCGAAAGCCGTATGTCCCTTTGGGGATGTCCATAATCATCCTCCTCGCAGCAATGATGCTTATTTGAAGTGTGGGCTTTGAGTAATACACCAGTTTTCCGTCCCGATTGAATTATATAACGATCTTCATTCAGAATAAAAATCCTCGGATATATTTACATTTAACTTGGGAATGTTTGTAATAAGAGACTGAACAATCTTGCATGGGACTTCAGAGTCTGTTATAGTTTCCATAATTAAGGATTTTTGGAGGAGATCAGCCATGTATTCAATCATGATAAATCAACTTCATCATCACAAACAGCGTTAGCACACCTGTAAACAACAGGGCGGGCTAACGCTTCTCGCGTTGGCCTCCCTGCGGCATATCAAACGCGCAGGACCATGAGGTCCGGCGCGTTTTTTATTTTCCAAAAAAGAAAGGAGAACGATGGTATGCAAAATGTTAAAGGTACCTACGATTATTTTGGATTGGAGCAAGCGATCCGAAAAAATGTTCAAGCAACCCTCGAGGAAGTATTCGAGTTGTATGATTTTGATGGAATGGATACATCGGTATTGAATGAGCTCGATCTTTTAACATCGAAATATGCGGGTGGTGATGAAATACTAAAGGAAATGTACCAATTAACCGATCAAGGTAAGCGGAGCCTCGGACTCCGCTATGACCTGACGATTCCTTTTGCAAAAGTAATTGCGCTTAACCCAGGCATTGAGCTTCCGTTCAAAAGATACGAAATCGGAAAAGTTTTTAGGGATGGACCTGTCAAACGAGGACGCTTACGCGAGTTTATACAGTGTGATGTGGATGTTGTTGGTGTAGTAGGCCCCGAGGCAGAAGCAGAATTAATGCAATTAGCCACTGAGGCGTTTAAAAGATTGGAGATACCAATAGTTCTACGATGGAACAACAGACGATTTTTGGGCGAAGTTCTTGAATCCATCGGTATTTCTCCTGAAAAAAAACTTACCGTTATGTTGACTCTCGATAAAATCAATAAAATCGGAAGGGAGGATATTATCAAGGAACTCGAAAGCAAAGGGCTGAATACCTCATCAATTAGTGAAATATTAGAGTTAATTGCTATAGAAAACCCAACGTTTGAACAAATATCAGGCAAGTGTGGAATACAGAAATATCCAGGTGCCTTAGAAGTGGTGGCTCTCCAAGAGCTTATCGTGAAACTGGGATTAGAGCGAATCTGCAAATTTGATCCATTTCTTTCACGTGGATTATCATTCTATACAGGCACGGTTTATGAGATTTTCGATGCTACAAATTCATATAAGTCAAGCCTAGGCGGGGGAGGCAGATATGATTCCATCATTGGGCAGTTGGTCGGCAAAAAAGACGTTCGATATCCCACAGTAGGACTTTCATTCGGTATGGAATCGATCATAGAGATGATGAGTAACCGCAACACTCCAATAAAGCCACCTTCAGTCGTTGTCATACCCATTGGGGACACAATCGCTGAGGCACTAAGAGTATCGGCCGAACTAAGGAATAGCGGGATAAGGGTACGAATAGACAATAGTAAACGGAAATTGAAAAAATCACTTGCAAGTGTCTCATCAAAAGCCATCCCTTATGTGATATTTATTGGCGAGAATGAGGCTTCGGCTGGTAACCTAAGATTAAAAGACATGAATGAAATGACCGAAACTGTCGTAAATGTCACTGAAGCAATAGACTTTTTGAAAATATGAATGCCGAAAATTCACACAGTCAATAAGAATATCAATAAGATTTAGCGAGATAAAATCTGGTCCTGTCTTCAATATACAATGCCCCCATGAAGCATGGGGGCATTGTTAATAAATAACGATAAGGGTATTAAGTTAACGTTCGGACACATCCATTCCTTACATCGTACTAGTGTCAATGACGAAGCGATATTTCACATCGGAGGCTAATACGCGTTCGTAAGCTTCGTCAATTTGGTCCGCTGAGATCACTTCGATCCTAGGGGAAATGTTATGCTTGGCACAGAAGTTTAACATTTCCTGAGTCTCTTGAATACCTCCAATCATTGATCCGGCGAACGAACGGCGATGACCGATGAGCGACATCACGTTCAAGGACAAAGGTTCGCCGGGAGCACCGACATTAACCAAGGTTCCGTCAAGCGTGAGCAATGAAAAATATGCGTCCATGTCGATTTTGGCGCTGACCGTGTTAATAATTAAGTCAAAGGATCCCACAAGCTTCTCGAAAGTTTCCGGGTTGCTTGTGGCGAAGTAGTGATCCGCGCCCAATTGCAGCCCATCCTCTTTTTTCTTTAAGGATTGCGAGAGAACGGTCACCTCGGCACCCATGGCATGAGCTATTTGGACAGCCATATGGCCGAGACCGCCCATACCAACCACCGCTACTTTTTTACCCGGACCCGCACCCCAGTGGTTCAACGGCGAATATGTCGTAATTCCTGCGCAAAGCAATGGAGCAGCTGCATCAAGCGCGATGTTATCCGGGATTCGGACTACAAAGTTCTCGGTAACAACAATATGGGTAGAATATCCACCCTGTGTAGGCTCGCCGTATTTGTCAACGCCGGCGTAGGTGGGGACATTTCCTTTAAGGCAGTATTGTTCTTCGCCCTTACGGCAGTTCTCACATTCGCCGCAGGAATCCACCATACAGCCGACCCCAACCCGGTCGCCTACCTTGTACTTTGTGACCTCCGGGCCAACATCCGTGACTATTCCCGCGATCTCATGTCCAGGTACGAGCGGATAGTTCACAGGTCCCCATTCACCGTGAGCCGTATGAATGTCAGAATGGCAGATGCCGGCATATTTAATTTCAATCAGCACATCGTGCGAATCAAGATCACGTCTTTGTATTTCAGCAGCTCGAAACGGTTTGTCCGGACCATCCACAGCTCTTGCTTTAGCAATTATCATGAATAATACCTCCTATGGTTTGGAATCTAGAAGTCTTTTGGGCGAAGCCTCATCATGTTTGCCAAGGATGCAATAAAACTACGATTGATGCATTCACGACATCTGTCTATAATTTAAAATATATGAAAATGGAAGACAAGGCTTATAAATCGTTAATTTCATCGATTTTATTGTTTAAACAACAAATCAATAAAAATTGTCGATGATCTCATGGAATGCAGGAGGGGTAATTTTGGTAAAAGTGGATCGCCGAATAATTAGAACCCAGGAAGCCATTAAAAAGGCATTTCTTGAATTGATGGCCGAAAAGGATTTCGACAGCATTACCATTCAGGAAATTTCGGATCGCGCCAATATTAACCGTGCGACGGTTTATCTTCATTATTTGGACAAATTTGATTTGCTGGATAAGATCATTGAAGAACATGTCAAGAACATGAGTGATCTTTGCGAAGCTGAAGCCGATCTGGATTGGATTGAAGGAACGGTACACTGCATGGAATATCTTGAACGGAACTACTTGTTTTTTTCGACAATGCTGGCGAGTGAAGGAGCCCGATATTTCCGCAGCCGGTTTGTCCAGCATCATATCGAAGAGTTTAAAAAAGACGTGGATATCACCAAAGGTAAAAATCTAGGTCAAAATGAAGATATTGTAGTTGAGTTTGCAGCCAATGCTTATGTTGGCGTTGTGGAATGGTGGCTCAAGAATAAGATGCCTTACCCACCGCGGGTAATGGCAGAAAAAGTGGGGGACTTATTAGAGAGGATTCTTTAGCGGGTGCATCAAGTGAGTATTGGAACTAACTGAAAGGAACTAACTGAAATGTACTTCAGGTATAAATCCAAGCAGCTACTTTCCCGAGCCTTTGGATGCTCTCTCCATTAGGAATCCCGTATGCTTTGCGTACCGTTTGTATTTTAAGAAACGATCTCGTGCTTCAAAGAAGCCATTCAAAATTATGCCATCGCCAAACACGAACGGAGAGATTAGTTGAACAGAAAACTAAAGAACGTATGGTAAAATATCGACCATAAAATAATAAAAGCAAATGGGGGGGGAAATGGACCTTATTTTACAAACCATAGCCAATTCGGTTAGAGGAGAAGATAACAGAGTTATCATTGGGATATCAGGTCATGGCGCGTCTGGGAAAACAACGTTTGCCCATAATCTTGTAAAGCTTCTGGGGCATGACAGCGTAAATTACATCAACACCGATCCTTATATTATCGGTTCTCAACTTAGGAAATACACGTTAATAGACTACGAATACAGGAATGAACAGCATCAAGCGAAAATGACGGCTTGTCATCCTGCCGCTCATCATGTTTTCGCATTAGAAAGAGACATTCATATGTTGAGAGACGGGCTGGATTTTTATACGATAGGAACGAACTTCACAAAGAGTGTGTTGGTCTCTTCTGAAAAGAAAATTAATATCGTGGAGGGCATGACCGTTGCCTTTACGGATCCCAATCTGTATGATCTGAAAATTTACTTATATACGGATGGGGAAACCGAGCTCTTGAGAGGGAGCAGTCGTGATGTTGCTGAAAGAGGGACGGATATCCATTATTTAAGAAAATCGCATGAAGAGCGAAGAATTCAATATGATCTATTTATGCATCCTTATCATCGTAACTTTGACTTGGTCATAAAGAATTCCAACGAAGACTATATTCTTGAAAAAGGGAGCATTAATAAATGATTGTGCGACTCATCAAGGAACATTTATAAAACAAGCAGGCAGCCAATCCAGGATTGGCTGCCTTCGGGCAGGCCCGGCAAGTACGATCACATATTAAATGGATCGATCAAGTAATTGTTAAACTATCCGTTCTTACGAAGCGCTAATAAGCGTTTAAGATTGTCATCAATCCACTCATTATCAGCACGGTTGATTCCCCGACCCGCAAAATGTCCCCAGATCGACGCGATCGGCATAAATACAGCATTAGGTATACGCTTCGCCTCGTATTCGTTATCGTCCGCCGGGCAGAAGAGATCCGTGCTCCCTGGCATGACGCAGGCAAGTGCTCGAATGCTTCTGAGCGCCTTATCGAAATCTCCGTTATAGGTGGGATTTGCACTAATATCTGCATGTTGCCCTGTCCATAGCATGGCGAGAACATTGTGCGGATCCATCTGCATAAAGCTATCTTCCCAGAAGCCAGCCACAAAATCCGTCAATGCATCAAATCCCAGCTCACGATAAAGCTCCTCCCTGTAAAACGCCTGCGATAAGCCCCATCCCGCATAGACGCGGCCTACGGCGCGCATGTCAGCAGCGGTCAACTCGTTTAGTTGATGGGAGTCGAAGCGGACTGCAGCCATAAGCGCGGCTTTCATTCCTTCCAAGACCACATACGTTTGAGGCCAGGTCTTCGCAACGCCGGCGAAAGGGGCAATTCTCTCCACCATATCGGGATAGCTTGCTCCCCATTGGAATGCCTGAATGCCTCCCATGGACCATCCAACGACGAGCGCGATTTTTTCAATGCCGAATGCTTCGGTCACCAGCCGATGCTGGAAATTAACGTTATCATAGATGGTTACCTGCGGAAAATGAGCCCGGTCGAATGGGGGAGGCGTGTTGCTGGGAGACGAGGATAAGCCATTGCCCAACAGATTTGGAACGATAATGAAGTAGTCTCTTGGATCGAGCGCCATACCATTACCAATCAACCATTCATTCTGAACATGCTGGTCACCAAAAGCCGTAGGATAGACGATGACATTATCTTTCTTTTCATTCAATTGTCCATAGGTTTTATAAGCAAGAAAAGCGTTTGGTAGCGTCACCCCGGACTGCAAGGCAACGTCGCCCAAATTAAAAATTTCATAATCCATCGTATTGTTTGCTCCCTTCAGAAATGTAATCCTAGATATAAGAATGGAATTCTTGTTGTTAGTATAGATCCGTGATACTCTCAATAAAAGTGATTGAAATTCAAAGCTATGTTCAATAAATTTGACAGTAAACGGAGGATCGGAGGATGGAATTGCGTCAACTGAATACGTTCCGCACGGTTGCATCCACATTAAATTTCAGTCGAGCTGCGGAAGTGCTGAACTATGTCCCCTCCAACGTCACGATGCAAATAAAAGCATTGGAGGATGAGCTTGGCGTTCGTCTGTTTGACCGTTTGGGCAAGCAACTCGTTCTCACGACGGCGGGCCAACGCTTTTTGACGCATATCGAAGGCGTGCTGAACCAATTGGACGAAGCTCGCAGCGTCGTTCATAACAATGAAAGCTTAAGCGGTATCCTGACGATCAGTGCCAACGAGGTTCTTTGCGCTTATCGGCTTCCCGCAGTTTTTCAACGTTTTCGTTCGCGTCATCCGGGTGTGCGCCTCATCTTCCGCTCCGTTCCCAATCAGGAACTCAAGCAATCGCTCTTTGATGGAACTGCGGATGTCGTCTTTATGTTGGACGAGCCCATTCGCTCAAGCGGACTTGCAGTGGAGCCGATGCTGGAAGAAACGTTCCGATTGTTTGCCGCTCCGGACCACCCGCTAGCGCAACGAACGGAGCTGCAGTTAGAGGATTTTCACGGGGAAGTGTTCCTGACGAATGAAAAAGGGTGTCCCTATCGAACCATGTTTGACCGGTCATTTGAGAAAGAGGGCATTGATAGCATTACGTATTTGGAGTTTCAAAGTGCCGAAGCCATTAAACAATGCGCAATTACGGGTATCGGCATTGCTTTTCTTCCTGAAATCGTCGTAGAAGCCGAGGTTGAACGCTGGGAGCTTGTTGCACTTCCTTGGCAAATTCCCGACTTGCACGTGTATACACAGATGCTATGGCATAAAGACAAGTGGCTTTCACCGATCATATTATCCTTCATAGAGACAGCCAGGGAGCTTATGGCTATAGAGGAGGAGAGTTAAAAAGTATATCTTAGGTGCTAAGGTGAAAACGTGGGAAGCGGACTGCGAGTGAAAAAACTTGACAAAATTATTTATTTATGCTATAATTTACATCCATAAACATTTGATTTACAATAAGATTCTCCTGGCCAGGGGAATCTTATTTTTATGGGAGAACAAAGCATGAAACAAAATGAATCCAGTTTAACGTCCTTGATATCGGCTTTTGGCCGGGCATATCACAGCAAATATGACACACCGATAATTTTTGATGATTTTATGGCAAACCGTTTGATATCCGAAGAAGAATTCTCGGCAATCAGCAAAAACATGATTAATGGCATACAGTTTTTCAATCGTGAGATCGGGCAGCAATTTAAAGAGGCTCCAGCTGAAATTTTGAAATGGATCACACAGATCCAGCTTTCCCCGGTTTCCCTAGCACGCTCCGCCTATTGTGAAAAAGTATTGCTCAATGAAATCATGCTAGGTGTCAAACAGTATGTCATACTGGGAGCAGGCATGGACACATTCTGTTTCCGATACCCGGAGCTGGAGCACAGCTTAAATGTATTTGAAATCGATCACCCGGCTACTCAGGAGATGAAAAAGAAGAGGTTGGAGACTGCAGAACTCAATATTCCGAGTAATCTTTATTTTGTTTCAACAGACTTTACCACGCAGTTCTCCTATGAATCTTTATCAAACATAGGATTTGAACACCAAAAAACGTTCTTCAGCCTCTTGGGCGTTTCCTACTACCTATCTGAAGAAGAAAATGAAACCTTGCTGCATCAATTGTTTGCCAATGTCCCATCAGGAAGCTCGATCGTTTTTGATTATGCGGATGAGAATTTCTTCGTAGAAAAAGGAAAGTTTAATCGCGTTGAAAATATGGTGAAAATGGCTGCAGCAAGTGGAGAACCGATGAAAGCATGCTTCTCTTATCAAAAAATCGAAAAATTACTGGAAAGATCGGGTTTGTTGATTTATGAACATCTCTCGCCAACAAAGATCCAGGAGCTTTTCTTCCGCGATCGGACGGATTATTTATCTGCATTCGAGACCATCCACTTTATTCACGCCGTAAAGAAATAAGATGCTAAGCCCTGAAGTCCGATTGCGCGGCATTTGCACGTAAAGAGACGTTTTTACAGTAGAATATTTCTTATGTTCAAGGAGGTAAAACATGGACTTTACTTTACCGAATGAAGCCGTGCTAGAGGTGAAGCGGTGGCCTAAACATACCATTGCGGCGGGTCGCCGTCATACCGTTGCTCTTAGTTCGGACGGGACGGTGACAGCAGTGGGGGATAATAAAGACGGCCAATGTGATGTAAGCGGCTGGCACGATATCGTCGCGGTTGCGGTCGGTAATGTTCATATGGCGACGAACACGGGGCGAGCTCATTCCGTCGGGCTTAAATCGGATGGCACCGTGGTCGCTGTGGGCTGGAATAATTACGGCCAATGCAATGTAAGCGAATGGCGGGATATTGCGGCAGTAGCAGCAGGTTGGCGCCGTACGTTCGGCCTTCAATCGGATGGTACGGTGGTTGCTGCAGGTCGGAATAATGAGGGTCAATGTAATGTAAGCGGGTGGTGCGATATTGCGGCTGTTGCAGCGGGTGACTGGCATACCGTTGGTCTTAAATTTGACGGTACGGTCGTGACTGCAGGTAATAATCGCTACAGCCAATGCGATGTTGAGGGATGGCGTGACATCGTGGCTGCAGCAGCGGGCTACCTTCATACTGTCGGCCTTAAATCGGACCGCACCGTGTCGGCAGTGGGCTTGAATAAGCATGGTCAATGTGAAGTAAGCGGCTGGCGTGGTATTGTCGCCATCGCGGCGGGAAGTTATCATACGCTTGGCCTTAAATCGGACGGCACAGTAGAGGCTGTGGGGATGAATGAGCATGGCCAATGCAATGTAAGCGACTGGCGGGATATTGTGGCGGTTGCGGCAGGCTGCACTCATTCGCTCGGTCTTAAATCGGACGGCACGGTGGTTGCTGTTGGTGGAAATCGTACCGGCCAATGCGATGTTACCGGTTGGCAGGGCATCCAACTGCCTGGCAGATCGTTTTGAGGGATCCATTACCAGGTGGTGAAGCAAGGGATCGACGTTTTCCTTTGAAAGTCGCATAACATGCGGCTTTCTTTTTGTTTATTTATATTAGGTCTTGTCCAGCATCAGTTGGAACATGGCTAAAATCGTAAATTGATTAAGTAACAACGAGGCAGTTCAGGTCCATTTGCTCCCATGGTTTGTTGTATCCGATCTCCTGCTGTGAACCATGTAAGGAATATCAGGACATGTTATATATAATGACAACCCGTGAAATTTTCAGAAAACAATATCTTCAACATTTGCAAACAGAAAAGCCGAAACGGCCCCTAATCCCTGGATAAATGCTCAAAACCCCGTATGAAAACGCATTAACAATCAAAGTTGACCGAACACCTCCCGAGGTTGATGTGAAATAAGTTGACTTAAATTTAGTAAAAAGTATTGAAGTCCATGAAGTGCGATGGTATGATGTGTGCAAATACAAAATACAGAATATTGTATATTGAGGAGGTGAACCGAAATCGTGATTCAAGGATTGAATTCGAAAAGCAGCGTCGTTCTTAAAAGCCTAGCGGAAGAGCTCCTCTTTATCGAACTGGATTCCCGGATTCCCCGAATCGAGGAGTTGTCGGGCAAATATGGCGTGGGCCGTGGCACGATTCAAAATGTTTTGAAAAAAATGGAGGAAAGCCAATGCATTACGCTAGAGTCCAGAGGTCATCTCGGCACCTTTCTCCGAAATAAAAACATGGACCTGCTGCTTCAATGCTGCGGGGTGAGCAGCATTATCGGCGTTATGCCGCTTCCGTACTCCCGTAAATACGAGGGACTGGCTACGGCAATGCATGCCAGCTTCGAAAAAATCGGGATCCCTCTGCACTGTGCTTTTATGCGCGGAGCGACCGTTCGTCTGGACAATGTCATTGGTGGCCGATATGATTTCGCGCTGGTATCCAAATATGCCGCGATGTCGGCGATCCGCAAATCGGATGATCTCGTTATTGTAAAGGAATTTGGAGGCGGTTCATACGTTTCCCGTCATGCGGTTGTCTTTGCGGAGGAAACAAACGGAATCCGGGATGGGATGAAAATCGGCATCGACAGTTACTCGATCGACCAGCAAGTATTAACGAATCTTGAAGTAAAGGACAAGGATGTCGAGCTCATCAACCTGAACTACATGCATTTGCTGGAGCATTTAAAAGCCAAGTCGATTGACGCTATGGTTTGGAATGTGGATGAAATCGACAAAGGTTCGTTCTTTTTGTCCGAGCTATCCTCCAAGGAAGCGTTGGAAATGGACAAAGAAATGAGTCAGGCTGTGTGCGTCATAAACAAGAACAATAAGAAAATGGAGTTTATGTTCAACCAGATCTCAACCGATCATGTCATGCAGATTCAGAAACAGGTGGAGCTTGGCGTGCTCATTCCGAAATACTGACAGGGAGCGTGGAGAAGCGTGAGTGCTTTGAGGGAACGACTTGATATTTTATTTTCAACCAATACGATTACACCCGGTGCCATGAAGCTATGCGAGGCCACGATTGAAAATTTTGTACAGCCGGACAATGAGAAGCGATATAAAAAGCTGGTGACGCATCTGGGGATGGCCGTCACACGGATCGAGCGGGACGAGGAGCTGAACGCTCCCCCTGAAGAGATCATGCAGGAAATCAGATGCTCTCAGCATTTTCCCCAAGCTGTAGAGAATGTAAAGTGGATCGAATCCCAGATGGACGTCGAGCTTCCGGATGAGGAAAGACAGTATCTGATCATGCATTTTGTTAACGCTTCAGAAATGTAAAAAACATATGAAAAGAGGAGAATTGTTATGAAAATCGTGATTGGCGGGCAAGTGGAAAAGAAAGAAATCGAAGCTTTGGTCAAACAGCACGGCGGAGCGAGCGTAGAAGTAACCGTTAAATCGGATTTGGAGGCCGCAATGGCTCTGAAGATGGGACAAGCGGATTATTATGTGGGTGCCTGTTATACCGGCGGAGGCGGCGCTTTGGCCATGGCCATCGCAATGGTAGGCAAGTCGAACTGCGCTACGATATCCATGCCGGGGCAGCCGCCGACGCAGGAGAAAGTGGATCAGGCCGTCGCGCAAGGCGCAAAAGCATTCGGTTTTACCGGTGACCATAAAGAGAAGGCCGTGGAGCTTCTTATGAAAGCACTTACCAAGTAAGCGTTACGTCAAATGATTAGGGGGACATCGTATGCTGGAAGCTTTATTGTTAATCGGGCTAGGAATCGTGACTGCAATTATGGCCAATTTGGGGATCGCCGTATTTAATGACGGTCTTAGACCGATCGTCCCTGAAAATCTTGAAGGGCGGATGAGCCGGAAGGAGCTTGGCGTCACCGCTTTTGCCATGAGCTTTGGGCTCGTGATCGGTTATGGAATCCCCATTTCGATATCAGGCAGCATTTTGCTAATCCATAGCATTCTGCTCGGGACGGATATCATCGGCTTGTCTTTCAAACGAGGCAAACTGAGCACAGCTGCTGCCGGAGTTTTAGGCGGCGTGTACGGGGCTGGTATTTATTTCGGACTTCAGGCAGTTGTGAAGGCGTTTGAAATGCTGCCGCTTAATTTTATTGACGGATTCAACAAAATTGGCGAGCCCGTCGTTGTATCCTTTATGGTATTTCCCGCCCTGGCCATCGCGCTTCAATTTTCGATCAAAAAAGGCGTCATTGCTTTTCTGGTGGCGGCGTTGGCCAGACAGCTCGTTGTTTTCAGCAACACAAAAGGACTTATTCAAATTGACGGCACGCCGGTTGTTTTGAGTCCGGAAGGCATCGCGTTGATCGTGGGCATGGCGTTTCTTATCACGTTTGCGATGAAGGAAAAATCCGAGGATCAGAGCCTTTCCACGCTCGCCTCCATGTTTACGGATCGTGTGACACGCATTAAAAAGTTTTCGTGGATCGTCATGATCAGCGGGGGTTTAGCCGCGGCAGCCACCAATCTTCTGCTAATTGCCGGCGATCCGATCTCGCTGAGCCTGCTGGCTGACGGAAAAATCTCGGAAGGCGGCATTGCCTCCCTGGCCAAAGCCATTGGATTTGTCCCGCTGATCGCCAGTACGGCGATCGCTACCGGCGTATTCGGCCCAGTCGGGTTTACGTTCGTATTCGGAGTGGGGATATTTTCTCCGAATCCGCTCGTTGCAGCGCTGCTCGGCGCCCTTGTCATCTTCCTGGAAATTCAGTTATTGTCCAAAATGGCCAAATTTCTGGATCGGTACCCCGGTATCCGCGCCTCGGGCGAAAGCATCCGGACTTCGATGACCCGCGTTCTTGAGGTCGCGCTTCTGATCGGGGGAGCGAATGCAGCCAATGCCATCGTGCCGGGGCTCGGTTACTTTGGAATTGCCGGCTTCTATCTGTTGAATGAGGCGGCGGGACGTCCGATCGTTCGGATGGCCGTAGGTCCTGTGGGAGCTATCGCCGTCGGTATTCTCGGGAACATACTGGTTCTGCTTGGATTGTATACACCACCACAGTAAGGAGAGAGAGAAATGCACATCCAGACCGTACTTGGGCCCATACAACCGGAGGAGCTTGGCGTATGCGCCTGTCACGAGCATCTATACGTGGATTTGAGCCGCATTAAGAAGAACGAGGATACCTGCCTGCAAGACACGGAGCTTGTTATGGATGATCTGAAAAGCTTTTACGCCTATGGCGGCCGTGCCGTCATCGAGGTGACCAACGACGGAATGGGCAGGGATGCACGTAAGCTTGTCGAGATTAGTAAAGCCTCCAATATTCATATTGTTGCTAGCACGGGGTGTTATAAAGACCCTTTCATTCCCGAAGAGAAGCAGCATTGGAACCGGGATCAATTCGCCGAATGGATGATTCGAGAGATTCGATCCGGTATCGCGGATACGGGGATCAGACCGGGGGTAATCGGCGAGATCGGCAGCAGCCTGAACGAATTCAAACCGGTCGAGACGGAGCTGTTCCACGGAGCCGTCGCCGCGGCCAAGGAAACCGGGCTTCCGTTATCCACGCATACAACGCTGGGAACCTGTGCGCTGGAGCAGATCGAGCTGTTTACTGCTGAAGGGATGCCGCTGGATCAGGTGATTATCGGTCACCAGGATCTGAACGAGCAGGATGAAGTGGTGCTCGAGGTGCTGAAGGCAGGCGTTTACGTCGCGCTGGATACGATCGGCAAGGAAAACTACCGCAGCGACAATGCTCGCCTGGAATCCTTATTGAAGTTTATCGAGCATGGGTACGAGAACCGTCTGCTGTTATCCACCGACCTGACGCGAAAATCGCATTTGCGAGCGTTTGGTGGACAGGGCTATGACGTGGTATTGAGGTCGTTCATACCTGCCCTGCGCGGACGGGGAATCACGGATGAAGTGATCAACAAATTGCTGGTGGGCAATCCGCAGCGGGCTTTCAGTATTCGAAAGGCGGGTGACATGTCAGCATGAAATATGAACAATCGGTATTGAAAAACCGCACGATGGAGCAAGCTCAGCAGCTGCAGTTTACATTGATCGATGAAATTACGAGAGAGTTTGCGAACAACGAATTTTTCCAAGTCGGCGATGTGGGACTGCATCCGGAGTTCCACAGGCCGCTTGTTACGGCCCGCGTCGAGAGGGTGCTTGCCCGTACGTTTGGAGGCGAGCATTGCGCGCTGGTGCGGGGCAGCGGCACCGGGGCGATCCGGGGGATATTAAGCGTGCTGGCCGAGCCTGGGGATTCGGTTATCGTACACACGGCACCGATGTACACCACGACCAAGGAAACCTTTCGTTTAATGGGACTGCGGCAGTCCCAAGCCGACTTTAATGACATGGATGCCGTGGCGAAGCTGCTCGAGAACGATCGGATTTCCAAGGTATTTTATGTACAGCATGCGCGGCAGCAGCCTACGGATACGTATCTTCTCCAGGACCTGATCACGCTCGTGAAAGAGAAGCGTCCCGATATGCCGATCGTAGTGGATGATAACTACTGCGCGATGAAAATGCTTGGTATCGGTTCGGAATATGGGGCTGACTATTCCACTTTCTCCGGATTCAAGCTGATGGGACCCCAAGGAATCGGCGTGATTATCGGCAAACGGGAAGGGATCGAGAAACTGCACGAGCGCAACTACTCCGGCGGTGGACAAGTGCAGGGATACGAAGCGCACGAGCTGCTGCGCAGCATGGTGTTTGCCCCCGTCATGCTGGCGATTCAAAACGAGCAGGTAGAGAAACTGTGCCAGCGTCTGGCAGTAGGTGAAGTAGCGGGCATCAAGGAGGCCTATATCACCAATTCGCAGTCGAAGAATGTCATCGTTGAGCTGGAGCAGCCGATTGCCTCGGCGGTTATCGAGCGCGCATCCCATTATGGCGCGGCCACTTATCCGGTAGGGGCGGAATCGCGCTTTGAGCTGGTTCCGATGATATACCGGGTATCGGGAAGCTTTCTCGAGAGCGAGCCCAAGCTCAGGGATTATGGTCTGCGCATCAATCCGATGAAAGCATCGGCAGATACGGTTATCCGCATCTTAGAAAATGTTCTGCAGGAATTTAGGGGGTAACTGCATGTTTGTAGATATGACTTTACAACGGAATGAGGGATTGATTCGTACGGCGGCAATCCTTCACCAGAGGGGGGATATACCGGCCAATACGTATGTAATCGATGCGGATGGTCTCATGCATAACGCCCGAGTTCTTTCCGAAATGGCGGAACAGTATGACATGACGCTCTATTACATGACCAAACAAATTGGCCGAAGCGGTTATGCCGGAAAGCTGATCGAACAATGCGGAATCAGGCAAGCGGTGGCGGTGGACATCGATGAAGCTTATGCCCTGTCCGAAGCCGGCTGCCGCATCGGTAACATCGGACATATTGTACAGCCGAGCAAAAGCCAATGGGCG
Source organism: Paenibacillus ihbetae (assembly GCF_002741055.1). NCBI lineage: Bacteria > Bacillati > Bacillota > Bacilli > Caryophanales > Paenibacillaceae > Paenibacillus > Paenibacillus ihbetae. The sequence goes on from NZ_CP016809.1 coordinate 6,394,528, forward strand.
GATGTGCTGCGCCAGATCAAGCCCGAAGTGGTCACCTTGTTCTCTCTTGAACGGGCGGTCCAATTGTCGGAAGCCGCTGTGGCACTTGGACGGGTACAAGATGTCATTCTGAGAGTCATCCGTCCCGGCGATGCGATATTCCCCGGCCAATTCGGCGGATTTTTGCTCCATGAGCTTGAGCGGCTCCTCCCGGAGCTGATGAAGCTGAAGGGCATCCGAATCGCGGGGGCGACCAGCTTTCCAGTGCTGCAAATCAACGCCGAGAACACGGATTTTGCATTTACGCCGAATCTGGAGACGCTTCTGACCGCCGTGGAGACCCTACGGACGCACGGCATTGAGATTCGGCAAGTGAATGCTCCAAGCGCGACGAGCTGTCACACCATCCCGCTGTTGAAACGACACGGCGTCACCCATGGCGAGCCCGGTCATGCCCTGACAGGCACGACGCCGCTTCATGCATTCAACGATCGGCTTCCCGAACTCCCGAGCATCGTCTATGCATCGGAGATTTCCCACATGGACGACGAATACGCCTATACGATAGCCGGCGGATTTTATCCGAGGTCGCATATGCAGCAGGCGCTTTACGGTTCAACCCCGCGCGATATTACGTTCCAAAAGGCGAAGGTCAGCCAATACTCGGCGGAAAATATCGATTACTACGGATGCTTGGAACGGGAGCAGCCGATGAAGGTCGGCGATACCGTGATCTATGCGTTCCGCACGCAAATTTTCGTAACCCGGGCTCATGTCGCTTATGTAAGAGGAGTGAACAGCCTCAAGCCGGAACTGGTTCATTTCCAGAAAAGAGGGATGTAACATGGGAAAACTCTCCTTACTTGTACTCGATGGTTTCGGTATTGGCGCAATGAGGGATTGCCGGACGCTTAAGCCCGAGGATGTGGATGCCCATACGTATAACCATATTCGGGAAACGGTGCCACTTACGATTCCGGTCTTGTACCGCTTAGGGCTCGGCAAGCTGGTGGACGATGCCGGCGAGCCGCTCGGGGCCTATGGCCGGAGCAATCTGGCTCATTACGGGGCCGATACCTTTATGGGACATCAGGAGCTGATGGGCAGCAAGCCCGGGATGCCGGCCCAGCGCCTAATGTCGGAGATCGGTCCAAGGATCAGGTCTGCGCTGGAGGCAGCCGGATATCGGGTAGAGCTCCCTATTGCGGAAGCAACGGTTCTGCTGGTGGAAGGCGCCGTCGTTGTAGGCGATAACCTCGAATCTCAGCTCGGCAACATTATCAATGTCGTCGGAGATTTGAATAAGCTGCCTTTTGAAGAAGTCGTGAAAATCGGAAAAGTCGTCCGCGCCCATGTGGAAACAAGCCGGGTGATCGTATTCGGTAATAAAAAGACCGATATCGATACGATTCTATCGGTTGTAAGGGAACGACATCCGGGCCAATGGGGGGTGGACGCGCCCAAGGCCAACGTATACGGCGAAGGCTACCAGGTGGTGCATCTCGGTTACGGGGTTGATTTTGAAAAACAATTCGCTTATATGGCCGAGGAATGCGGGCTGCCCGTATACCGCATCGGTAAAACGGCAGACGTCATTCAGGCCGGCGGGTTCGGTGATCCGGTCGTGGAGACGAAAGACGTCTTGGCAACATACCGCCGGAAGTATTTGGAGGCCGAGGAGAATGCCATTTTTCTGGTGAATGTTCAGGAGACCGATCTAGCCGGTCACAAAGAAGATTGCCAATGGTATAAGGAAGTGCTCGAAGCATCGGACCGGTTCCTGGAAACCTTCATACCTGAGATGGGGGAAGATGATATGCTTATCATTACGGCCGATCACGGCAATGATCCGACGATCGGTCATTCCAATCACACGCGGGAGCAGACGCCGATTCTGATTGTCGGCAAGCAGATTCAGCCGGTATCCATCGGTGAACGGAGCACGATGGCGGATATTGCAGCCACGATGGCGGAGTATGCCGGGATTGGAGCTCCCGAATACGGGACCAGCTTTTTACCGTTGATCCTAAAGAGGTAAGCTCGGTCCTGCGAGCGTCGACGCTAAGCATCGTCCAGCAGTCATCAATACACCGCGCGCCGGAAGAGGCACCCGGTAAGGAATGCCCTCGTCGAAGAGCTCCCATCTGTAAGCGATTGGAAGGCTTGATATTTGCGGAGGAATTTTTCGTAAGCAACGCGAAGCTCAGTTACTAACACAAAACGCTTCCTCACGGAAGCTTTTTTGTGTTTTGTTCGGCTCCGTTAATTCAGGCTAAATGCTGCGATGTTCCCTTAGATATGCGTGAGAGAAGATGCCTGTTTAGGTGGGAAGGGAAGGGGTTATTTCCGGATTCGGCAGCGAGCAATCTGGCCGTGCACAGCATCCCCAATGATCGGTTATCTGCAATAGATCAATATTTGATATAATGGATGAATATGGATTACCTTGCCTTTGAAGCAGAAGGGATGTGATTGGAACAAGTTCGTTACGATAAGATGCATTGGCGCTCTACATATATTATTCGCGAATAAAAAGTTTTCATTATAGTTGTGGGCTGATTTATGCAGCGCAATCGTTCGGAGAAGATACTGCATTCTATCGTTGTCTATGAAATTAGAGAATGCGGATAGCAAATTAATTACTAGCGAGAATATCAAGTGTTCATACAGCTCTGCAAAGATTAATATTCATTTCATTGGAAGAGGAATCACAGGGAAGGAGACGTTTCATTTGCTTCAACTGACAGCATCTTACATCGATTCACTTGCACCGAATGCGGCCGCGGCCAAGAATGGACGGGGACTTGTACAGAAAAGCAAGTTTATTAAGCTCAACGTATCCGAGGAAGAAGACCTGCTGTTCGGGGAGTGCTTGGGCAGCGGGAAATCCAATTACGTCTGCTCCGTTGATTTTATCGCGCCGGACGACCCAGTCGCGCGCTGCAGCTGCCCGAGCCGGCAATTTCCGTGCAAGCATGCGCTTGGTTTGATGTACGCCTACGCAGATGGCTTGAGCTTCGAGAAGGGCTCTGTGCCGGAGGACATTGCGTCCAAGCGGGAGAAAGCGGAGAAGCGGGAGGAAAGCAAGGCTAAACGGGAAAGCGGGGAACTGACCGATAAGCCGAAGAAAGTCAACAAAAGTGCGCTGAAGAAGAAGATCGCGAAGCAGCTCGAAGCGCTGGATGAACTGGAGAAGCTCGTGCTGTCACTGGTGCGCGGTGGTCTAGGTACAACGGATGCCCGGACGGTTAAAAGCTTAAACGAGCACGCCAAGCGGCTTGGCAGCAGCTATTTGACCGGGGCGGAGAACGAGCTGCGCAGGCTCGCGCTGCTCCTGGAAGAGCATGACCGCGAGAGCAGTTATACATATGCGGCGGAGCAGTTAACGCTGCTGCACGCTTTTATCAAGAAGGGCAGGTCATATTTGCAGGCCAAGCATGAAGACCCCGACCTGAAGCCGGATACGGAGTCAACGATCGAGGAGTGGCTGGGTCACGCCTGGCAATTGGCTGAATTGAAAGAGGCTGGACGGATAAGCGAGAACGTCGAGCTGCTTCAGCTCGCTTTCTACAGCTACAAAGATGAAGCGCGGCGGGAATACGTGGACACCGGTTTCTGGCTGGAGCTCGGCAGCGATCGCATTCACCGTACCATGCAGTATCGGCCGTTCAAAGCGGTAAAGTTTATGAAGGAGGAAGACAGCTTTTTCGACGTTGCGAAAATCGCCGAGCTTTATCGTTATCCTGGCGGCATGAACGCAAGGGTGCGCTTTGAGGGGATTCTGCCTCGCACGATGGAACACGCCGACCTGGAAGCTGCATATGCCGCCGCATGGGCATCGATTCCCGAAGCGGTCAAGGCCGTTAAAAACCAGTTGAAAGATCCGCTGGCCGACCGCTCGCCGGTCATTCTGCTAAAGGTATCTCAAATTGCGTCCACAGAAAACGGCGAATATGCGCTGATGGATTCCGCGGGTAACACGCTGCAGCTCGGCGACGTGAACCGGCTGCCGCAGGCTTCGACGCAGCTTCTGTCGCTGGTCGATTCATCGTTCATGGCCGACTGCTGCGTGCTTGTCATGCTTGAGCACCGGATGGATACAGGCAGGCTCATTGCCCAGCCGCTCACGGTCCTGCAAGGAGGCCGGATCGCCCGGCTGCTGTACTGATCGTCTGCCATCGGCGCCATGAAACAATATGGAAAACGGGGAATCGGGAGGAGAAACGAATGAGCACGACTTTATTGCAGGAACTTCAAGGCGAGCTGCGCCGACTATATATAGCAGGCAGCGACCTGGCGGCTGACGATTTCCGCCTCAAACGGCTGGAGCCGAAGCTGGAACAGCTAGGGGAACGGGCGCCTGTATTCAAAAAGCTGGCCGAAGGAGTGGCTGCCCTGACAGGCCCTTCGGAACCGGAAGCGAGAGCGGTCCGCCTTCAGGACGTATCGTTGTTGCTGAATTCAGTGCTGTCGACGCAGGGAGCCACGGCAGCAGAAACACAGGTTGTAACAGAACGGGAGAAGGATAACGAGCTGCCTGAGCTGACGACAATGCATTCGTACCGTCAATTAGCGGAGGTACAGAACGCGTTGTCTGAATCTGGGGGAGGCCGCTATGAAATTGTGACGTCGGCGTACGAGCAGGGGCTGTTTCGTGATTTGCGGCTGTTTCCTTTTGCCATGAAGGCGCTCGGCGATTCGTATTCGGAAATCGCGGACTTCGCCGCCCGTAACATTCTGCCTAGCTACGGCCGCGCCATCGTGCCATATCTTCTGTCTGAGATGGATATTCAAGGCGGGCGTGAGGAAGAACGGCGCTTGCAGGTTGTAAGGGAGCTTGGCGTCGATCCGGATGACGCCCAGTCACTGAAACGGCTTGTCCATGCGGCCGAGGAAGGGGCTGATAAGATTCGTTCCGCGGCCATCGCCTGCTTGGGCCCGCACCCGGCTTATGAAGAACGGCTGCTGGAGTGGTCGCAGGATAAGAAAAAGGCGGTCCGGGAAGGCGCACTCAGAGCACTGGCGGTCTGTAACTCGGAAGCGGCTCGAGACCGGCTGTACGATGCGTTCAAGGGGAAGGATGCGTTGCTTGCGGCCGAAGCGATCGGCTATGCACCCTCCGCCGAAATGATCGACATGCTGCTTCCGCTGTTCGAGGAGCGGCTTCGGAAGGAAGACGCTGGCGAGGTGGATAAGAAGGCGAAAGAAAAGCAGTGGAGTGAGCTGGAGCCGTTCCTGACTGCGTTCGAATATGCGCGCCATCCCGACCTGGAGCGTCTGTACCTGGATCTGGCGGGGAACCAGTCGGCTTACCCTGCGCTGGGAAGGCTCCATGGAGGGGACTGCATTCGCATCCTGAGGCACGCTGCAACCTACCTTGAAAATACGGATACAGATGAGGCGCTGGATGTGCTTAAGCGTCTGGAGGAGCAGGACCCGATTTATTTGCCCTACGCCTTCCATGCGTCAAAGCGGAGGCTCACACCAGCTGAGCTGTATGATCAGTACGTCGGTTCCGGTTGGGGACGCCTTAAAACCGTTGTATCGAAAAAATCCCAGCGGGCCCAAAAAGCGCTGCTGGATACGCTTAGAGATGAATTATATTCCTACCAAGGGTATGTCCGCATCCGGCTGCCGCAGGAGCAGATCGAGGCGGAATGGGATCCGCGCTGGCTCGATTGGCTCATCGAGCGCGACGACCTGCAGCTGGTATCCGCGCTGGCTGCTCCCGGTAATCCGAGGCTGCTGCCGTATATTGAGCGGACAATGGAGAAAGCAAACCATCATGAAGCTCACTATATTTTCACCTCGCTTGATGCGTGCGACGCGGATGGAGACACCAAATTTGAACTTCTCATGAAATGGATGGAGCGTAAAGACTGGAAACGCACGTACAGCATGTATGAGGAGGAGAGCGAGCGGCTGCTTCGCGTCCCCGATCATAAGGCTGCGGAAGGCGCGGACCGCCTGGAGGCGCTGCTTAAGGATGTCCGGTATGACAGCTTAAAAGAAAAGCTCGAAGAGATTATTCATGCGCTCCGCCGGCGGGCTGCTTCGGTATAACCGGCGCATGTAAGACATGACCGATCTGCTACGGACTGGTCCGTAAGGTCGTTGCCGGATTAAAAACGGCAGCATTGGAGTGCAAATCCTTTAACCAACAGATTCATTATCGAGAGGAGAACGTGATATGACGTTAGCGAATAAGCAAGCGCAGGATGCCATGCGCCTTCCGGCGGAACAGCTGTACCGAGATGAAATCGAAGCGCTTATTAAAGAAGATAAGGGAGCGGTTCCCCCGGGGTGGCAGATGTCGCCCCGCGCCGTGTTGAAGTATATTACCGGTGGCAAAGCCGGCAAATTGGATATCACGCCTAAGTACATCGGCAATCGGCGGCTGGTTGAAATGGCGATCGCGACGCTCGTCACCGACCGCGCGCTGCTGCTGATCGGCGAGCCGGGCACGGCCAAATCCTGGCTGTCCGAGAACCTGTCGGCCGCCGTCAGCGGAAATTCCGGGCTTGTCGTGCAGGGCACGGCCGGGACGACCGAAGAACAGGTCCGTTATTCGTGGAACTACGCGATGCTGCTTGCGAACGGCCCAACGCCGGAAGCGTTGGTACGAAGCCCGATCATGCGCGCGATGGAAAGTGGCAGCATCGCCCGTTTTGAGGAAATTTCGCGCTGCGCCTCAGAAGTTCAAGACGCGCTGATCTCCATTTTGTCCGAGAAGACCGTCTCGGTTCCAGAGCTCGGCAGTGAGACAAGTGCCCGCAAAGGCTTCTCGATCATCGCCACGGCGAATACGCGCGATCGCGGCGTCAACGAGATGTCCGCCGCCCTCAAGCGGCGGTTTAACATCATTGTACTGCCGTCGCCTTCCGATCTGGAGACTGAGCTTTCCATCGTCAAAAAGCGCGTGGGCGAAATCGCCGCTTCGTATCAGCTGCAGGCGGCTCCTCCGGCAGACGAAGCGCTGCTGAAGGTTGTTACCATCTTCCGCGAGCTGCGCAGCGGCATGACGCTTGACCGCAAGGAGAAACTGAAATCTCCGGGGGGCGTGATCTCTACCGCTGAAGCCATATCGCTACTCACCAACAGCATGGCGCTGGCGGCGAGCTTCGGTAGCGGCGAACTAACAGACGAAGATTTGGCTGCCGGTCTGCAGGGTGCCATCGTGAAAGACGACGACAAAGACAAATTGGTCTGGAAGGAGTACCTTGACAACGTCATGAAGAAACGGGGATCGGAGTGGCGCGGACTGTATCAGGCGTGCAGGGAGTTGAACGAGTGAAGACCGCTTCGGAAGACGTCCGGGTCTCCGTCTTCGGCGTCCGGCACCTCTCCCCCGGAGGTGCCCGCCATCTCCTGGAGTATCTTGACAGAGTCCGGCCAACAGCCGTCTTGATCGAAGGACCATCGGATGCGACGGATCGGATCGGCGACCTGATCCATCCGTTGTCCGTGCCGCCTGTGGCCGTGCTGGCCTTTACGGATGAAATGCCTGTGCGGACAGCGCTGTGGCCGTTCGCCATCTATTCGCCGGAGCTGCAGGCGATGCGGTGGGCAGCCAAGAACGGCGCACACTGCGAGTTGATCGATCTGCCGTCGGACGCGGCAATCGCTCTGGAGGATCGGCGGCGGCGCAATGAGGTAGAACGCGCTCGCCGGAAGAGCCTTGTGCCGGAAGGGATGGGCAGCGAGTCGCCATTGGTTCAGGGAGCAGCCCAGGAAATGGTGCCAACTACCGGCACGTCGACAGCCGGGCCCGAGAACTCGCTATCGGAACGCTCCGTTTACGAACGGATCGCCGAATTGGCCGGCGAGCACGATTACGAATCTTATTGGGAACGGCATTATGAGCACAACGCCAATTCGGACGCGTACCGGGAAGCCATCCTGACCTTCTCCGCAGAGATACGAAGTCTCGGTGAAGCGCGAGAGCGAGCCGAGCAACCGGAAGAGTTCGCATACAACCAAGTGCGGGAAGCCTATATGCGGCGGCAGATTATGAAAACGATCGAATCGGGACATGATCCTGCGAAGATCGTGGTCGTCTGTGGCGCGTACCATGCAGCTGCATTGGAATATCCTTCGTCCGGTTCGATGAGCGACGAAGAACTGGCAGCGATACCTTCGCGTCGGACCAAGCTGACGTTGATGCCGTATTCGTATTATCGGCTGTCCAGCCTGTCAGGCTACGGGGCTGGCAACGCCGCTCCGCATTACTACCAGATGATGTGGGAGGCGATGGAGAACGGGCGGCCGGAGGAGCTGTCGAGACTATACCTCTCGAGTGCTGCCCGTCTGCTGCGGGCATCCGGCACGCACCGCTCCACTGCCGAGGTCATTGAAGCCGTGCGCTTGGCCGAAGGGCTGGCTTCGCTGCACGGCGGAAGCGCACCGACGCTGATGGAGCTGCGAGACGCGGCCCAAACGCTGCTCGGCCGCGGCGAGCTGTCGGTGGTGGCCGAGGCGCTGGCACGCGTCGACGTCGGGACGGAGATCGGCTCCCTGGCCGAAGGCGTCAGCCAAACGCCGCTGCAGGACGACTTGAACCGCGAGCTGAAGCGGCTCAAGCTGACCCAATACAAGACCGCCGTCGCAACGGACTTGTCGCTTGACCTGCGCGAGAATCGCCGGGTAACGTCGCAGGAGGCGGCATTCCTCGACCTGCACCGATCCTTCCTGTTCCGGCGGCTGGAACTGCTGGAGATTCCGTTTGTGCGTTCCCGTCCAGCAGCCGGAGACCGTGCTGTATGGGCCGAGGACTGGATTATCCAATGGACCCCGGAGGCTGAGATCCGGGTGATCGAGTCCACCTTGCTAGGCGAAACGATCGAGATTGCCTGTGCTCATCGGCTTAGGGAGAAGCTGGAAGGCTGCACCTCCATCGCGGAGGCCTCCGAGCTGATCGGCGTCTCCGTCCGCTGCGGCATGACCGCCCAAATGGAGGACGGACGCCGCGTGCTGCAGTCGCTGGCTGCGGACAGCCGTGACGTGGCGCAGATCGCAGCCGCTGCTGCCGAGCTGTCGCGCATAATCGCCTACGGCGATATTCGCCGAGCGGATACTGCACCTCTCGTGCCGCTGCTGGAGCAGCTTTTCTATCGCGCTTGTCTGTACCTGTCCGATTCGGCTAATTGCAGCGACGAGGCGGCGTACGGCATGGTCGCCGCCATGGGTGACCTGAACCGGATCGCCCAGGAGCATGACGAAATTGTCGATGTGCCGCTCTGGTTAGCCGGTCTGAATGAACTGTCCGAGCGGGACGACCGTAATCCGAAGCTTTCCGGCTTCGCTTGCGCCCTTCTGCTGGAACGAGGGGAGATGGATGCAGAACAATGCGCTGCCGAAGTGTCGAGACGGCTGTCGCCGGGCATTCCGTCCGACCTCGGGGCAGGCTGGTTCGAAGGGCTGTCCATGCGTAACCGTTACGCCTTGCTGTCTCGAATGAGCCTGTGGGAGCAGCTGAACGATTACATCCTTTCGCTGGACGATGAACAATTCAAGCGGGCGCTCGTATTTCTGCGCCGGGCGTTCAGCTCCTTCTCGCCGCACGAAAAAACGATGATCGCCGAGACGCTGGGTGAGTTGTGGGGCGTTCATGCAGAGCAGGCGGCAGAAATTTTGACCGGGGATCTGAAGGAGGAAGAGGATAAGATGCTTGATGAATTGAATGAATTCGATTTTGGGGACTTTTAATATGACAGATCAAACGAATGAAAGACTGGAACCCTCCGTATCCCGCTGGCGCTTGATCCTAGGTGAGGCCGCTCAGGGTAAGCTGGAAGAGCTGGCGGGAAGCGAGGCCTTGCAGTTGACGGAAGAAGAAGCAATCATGGATGCCGCGCTGGCCGCGATTTACGACGACACGGAAGCAAGCAGCTCCGGCGGTGGTTCCGGCCGGGGCTCGGGGAGCGCCTCCGGCCGAGGAGTGGGTGGAGGAAGAGGCTCGGTTAATCTGTCCCGCTGGCTCGGAGACGTACGCAGCCTGTTTGCGGAGGATGTCGTCTCCATTATCCAGAACGATGCGATCGAGCGCAGGGGGTGGAAGCAGCTGTTGTTCGAGCCGGAGCTATTGGCATCGGTAAAGCCGGACATTCAGATGGTCGGTACGTTGATGGCACTCAAGGGGAAGATTCCTGAGCGGACGAAGGAGACCGCGCGCCTCCTCGTTAAGGCCGTCGTTGACGACCTGATGGCCCGCTTACAGGAAGACATGCGGCGAGCGGTAACCGGAGCGTTAAACAAACGGCAGCATACGCCGCTGCCCTCGCTCACCGGGCTGGACTGGAAGCGAACGATTCAGCGCAACCTCAAGCATTACGACCGGGAGCGTAACATCCTGATTCCGGAAAAGTTTTATTATTTCGACCGGGCCCGTCGCAACAAGGAATGGACCGTTATTCTCGATATCGACCAAAGCGGCTCCATGGCGGAGTCGGTCATTTGGGCGTCGGTAACGGGCGCAATCTTCGCCAGCATGCCGGCACTGGATACCCGCGTCGTTGTGTTTGATACCGAAGTTGTCGACCTGACGGAGCAGTGCGCTGATGATCCCGTCGATATGTTGTTCGGCGTCCAGCTTGGCGGGGGAACGGACATCAACAAATCGGTTGCGTATTGCGAGTCGTTTATCGAGGAACCGAAAAAGACGCTGTTTATTTTGGTGACCGACCTTTACGAGGGAGGCAATCAAGCAGCCTTGGTGCGCCGCATGCGGGAGATGCGTGAATCGGGTGTGCAGACACTTTGCCTGCTGTCGCTCTCGGATAGCGGACGGCCGTTCTATGACGAGCGGCTGGCGAGACAGCTATCCCGGGACGGCACGCCGTGCTTCGCCTGCACGCCTGCCATGCTGCCAGAGCTTGTAGCAGGCGCGCTGCAAGGACGCGATATGAGCGAACTGGCGAAAACCCTGAACAAAACCTGAGTAACATACACAGCAAAGAAAGTCGCTCACTTGAGCGGCTTTTTCATTATGCTGGTCTGCGAAACGAAACCAGGACCTTATTATTTTTGTTTACTTGCATTATGTTATCTCTTAATATATGGATAACTATGGATAAGGAGCTGAGTAATAATGAATGCTAAAGAGGCAGCGTCGTTACTTGGGGTTCATTATAAAACCATTCTTAACATGATTAATGACGGGCGATTATCCGCTTCGAAAAGTGACTCCAGAGATTGGATAATAAGTGAGAGCGACTTGGCTGCCCGTGAGCAGCAGATCGGCGATAAAGAGTTTGCAGCGATTTATACTCATATGGCCGTACAGCTCATTGAAAAAGCTCATAATCGTGCGATAAAGGCAGCAATGGAAGATCTTATTGAGACTGCGCGAGCAACAATAAAAGCAAAAGACAACAGGAATGAGTTGAATCAACAAGTCAAACGTCTTCAACATGCATTAGATGCATATAAAGCTGCTGAAGCATTCACACACACGGTTCATTCAATAAAAAAACAAGCGGAAATCGATGAATAGGAGGCTGGGGTGGTGATTTCTGAACTGGAAGAGCTTAATTTAATGATCCAAACAGAAGCGGATGAAATCCTTTACGAATATGGTTTAATGGGAGTATTACATAGTTTCGGGAAGCCATTTGTAAGCGGAAGCTACTTCCTCAATTTAATGACTTGGAGAGATTTAGACATTTATTTATCTAGCGATATAATGAATGAAGAGTCTTTTTTTGAATTGGGCAAAAACATCTCATTGTGAATTAGGCCATCCAAGATGAATTACCGAAATGAGTATATTGGTCGTACTGAACGCTTGCCACGGGGCTTCTATTGGGGTTGTTACACAAATATTACTGCAAGTGCCTGGAAGGTTGATATCTGGGCGATATCCTCGGATGAATTTGCCCAAAAACATAAAGAGATTCAAGAATTGAAAGCAAAAGTGAATCCGGAACAACGGATAGCGATTTTAAGTTTAAAGAAGAGCTTCTATAATCACCCGCTATACCGGAAACAATTCTTTAGTGTAGATATTTATACGGCCGTCCTTGAAGATAAGATAAGCTCGGAAGACAGCTTTATAACATGGCTGCTTGTTAATAAAGGAATAACTATATAGGGGATTGGGGAACGCGTTTCTAAACGGATATACGAGTGAGATATGTAGAGAGCAGCATGTCGTGTCAGGCACTTGTGCTGCCCTCTGTTTTAAGCACTTGGCTTCTTAATAACAGGGATCCAGACTTCAATTTCATACAAATGGCTGCCTCGATCATAAGTCATTTCAAACTCGGGACCGTTTGCGAATTCGTAATCAGAGCTCGGAAACCATTCCCCCCAAATACGCCTCCATAATTCATGGACACCGCTTTGTCCGTCTGGGAATAGGCCGATTGAGAATATCGCGTAAGTCGCACAGAAATATCAATACAGCTGGGCCTCTCCAATCTCATCTTTCGTAGGTTACGGTTCCGAAGTCTCCGCATATATCAAGAAATACGCCATTCATATCGAATATCTCTTTACCCTCTTCAAGATAGCGTAGGACTTGTTTCCTCAACAAGGTGTCGGGTTTTGCATCCTTAATCTCGGTCAATTCATTAAATACGAAATTCCATAAAAAACGCTCGGAACCCGCGGTCGGATAGAGGTAGAACTGCTTTTGGAACTTTACGATATTGCTGGACGAAGGCAGCATCTCTTGGAGCTGAGGGGTAAAGAGCCAAGAATGGCTTACCATACCTTTGTATTCGATTTCCGGGAAGTAGGCTGCATAAAACGCCTTAGCTTGCTTATAGGTGTCTTGGAGAGAGTCCATATCAAACTTGGTATCTCTTGGAATGTGAACCTCAAGCAAAATATCATCCTTGTCCAGCACTTTTGTCCACTTCGTCTTTTCCAGCTTGACTTGTGTGTTCAGGCCTTTGCCAATTGAAGTAACGGGATGTCCGATGTAATAATCTTCCGTTTCCAGATATTCCGTTACGAAGCCATCGGTTGTCTTCTCTTTATTACATACGCCCTGCATATCGCCGTTTGCCCTTAGCTCGAGCCCATCGCCGCATAGGAGCAGAAGGACATCTTCTTTGAAGTTGTAAAAGCCTTTTACGACACCGGAAAATGGGGTTGCCATGAATTGCATTCCGCCCAGCCGAAACATCTTGGCCTCGAGATGCCGCCAGATCCACCCGAAATTACCAATGGCATAGTAACCGACTAACTGATAGGCATGTTGGACCCATACACCGATATCTTTAAGGGTTTCTACAAACAGCTCTTGACTCAGCCCTTTTTCGGAATACTTTTGCTCTGTAAGAGGCAGCCTTTGCAGTGCTGCATGCAAATAAAACAGCGAAGCTTCCTTTCCGATGACTTCTCTTACGTAGGGATGGATCGTCAACGGTTCCCAAATCGTCGTCCAGTATCCGCTGTCTATATAACTCTTATAGAAATCCCGATAAATTTCAAAAAGTCGAGGATCCTGGTTTATTTTATCGGTGATGTCCACCAAAATTTCGGTCGCCCCTTCAGGCATTAAAATTTTCCGACAGTATGCTTGGGTTAATTCTCTAGATCGTAACCATAGTTCCATCCGTGTCCACCTCTCCTGGAAGCTCTTAAATGATTCTCAAACGTATTCTATGGCACTTTGCCTGCGGTTAACTACCGATTTGACGACTAATGGATTGTGCTTTTACGACTATTAAAGCTTGCATTGAATTCCCCAGGACCACATGGAAGATAGCCGTACCTTGACCATTGGATAATTATAACATTGACAATCGCATGCTTTTCCAAAATAATAGTATGTAATTGAATACTGGTACCTTTAAATCAGTCCAGAGAGGCTGGCAAGGGCAGCGGATGTTTATAATCTCACGAGATTTAGTGCATTTCCCGTCAGGGGATGCTCTGTGTCTTCGTGCGGATTATGATGTACAGGAGAGGCTACTTGTCAGTTCAAGACTTGACGAGTAGCCTCTTTTTTCTGCTTTTTTGGTATCAGGAAACTTGAACCTGGAGGTATTCTGATGAGCAAACAAGATCAAGAGTTTTCGTGGCAAGCGGTACCGAAAACGCAGAGAAACAATTTTATTAAGACGTTCTCCGTAATGCTGGCGTTCACCTTCTTCTCGGCCAGCATGATGGCAGGGGGGACGTTGGGAGTCGGCTTGACGTTCATGGAATTCATCGCTATTGTGCTTGGAGGTAATTTAGTACTCGGCATCTATACGGGAGCTCTGGCGCATATCGCTGCCAAAACGGGCCTTTCCACGCATTTGCTTGCAAAATACGCGTTTGGGGAGAAAGGCTCTTACTTGCCATCGTTCCTGCTCGGCTTCACGCAGGTCGGGTGGTTCGGGGTCGGCGTAGCCATGTTCGCGGTTCCGGTCGCAAGGGCGATGGATTGGAACGTGTACCTGTTGATCTTCTTGTTTGGTCTCGCCATGACAGCATCCGCGATCTTCGGCATGAAGTCGCTTGTCATTCTGGGCTATGTTGCAGTTCCGGCCATTGCCATTCTTGGCGGATACTCCGTGTTCGAAGGAACAAATTCACTGGGCGGCCTGCAAGGATTGCTCGATTACACGCCGACACAGTCGCTGACCGTTGCAGCAGCGTTGACCATTTGTATCGGGTCTTTCATCAGCGGCGGAACGCTGACGCCCGATTTCGCCCGGTTTTCACGGACTTCCCGTCAGGCGGTGATCGCAACGGTCATATCGTTCTTCCTGGGGAACTCACTCATGTTCCTGTTCGGTGCGGTTGGCGCAATGGCTTATAATCTGGCAGATATCTCGGAGGTCATGTTCCTGCAAGGTCTGATCATTCCGGCGATTATCGTGCTGGGGCTGAACATCTGGACGACTAACGACAATGCCTTGTATGCTTCCGGGCTGGGCTTTGCCAACATCACGAAGATTTCGAAAAAGTTCTTCGTCGTAGTCAATGGTATCATAGGTACCGTATTCGCCATGTGGATGTACAACAATTTCGTCGGGTTTCTGAATGTACTGGGGGCGGCGATCCCGTCCATCGGGGCGATCATCATCGCGGACTACTTCTTTGTAAAGCGCAGAAACTATAAACCGTTTGCCGATATGACTTTTAAGAAGGTAAACTGGATAGCGATGGCAGCTTGGGCCATCGGCGTAGCCTTCGCCCAGCTGGCTCCGGGAGTAACGCCATTGAACGCACTGATCGGCACGGCGGTGGTTTACTTCGTGCTCATGTTGATTGTTCCTGCCAAAGAAACCATAGAAAAGGGGAAAACCAATGATTATACAGAACGCAAAATTGCGGGGTAAAGAAGGATTATGGAATATCGTCGTGAAGGACGGGAAGTTTGAACGAATTACGCAGTCGCTGGAGCCAACGGCGAACGAGGAAGTCCTTGATGTGGGCGGTTCGCTTGTGCTGCCGCCGTTCATTGAACCTCATATTCATCTGGATACAACGCTTACGGCCGGTGAACCGGAGTGGAATTTGAGCGGCACGCTGTTCGAAGGGATCCAGCGTTGGTCCGAACGCAAAGCGTTCCTGACGCATGAAGACGTCAAAACGCGCTCCAAAACGGCGCTGAAGTGGCAGATGGCTCAGGGGATCCAGCACGTTCGGACCCACGTGGACGTCACGGATCCGAGCTTGACCGCAGTTAAAGCGATGCTAGAAGTGAAAGAGGAAATGGCACCCTATATTGACATCCAGCTTGTTGCTTTTCCGCAGGAAGGCATTCACTCCTACCCGAACGGCGCGGAACTGTTGGAGGAGTCGCTTAAGATGGGCGTTGACGTCGTTGGCGGCATTCCGCACTTCGAATTCACAAGGGAATATGGCGTCGATTCGATGAAGGTTGCTTTTGATCTCGCGGAAAAATATGACCGGCTTATCGACATCCATTGCGACGAAATCGATGATGAGCAATCCCGTTTCGTGGAGGTTGTCGCCAAAGAAGCCTACGAACGCGGATTGGGCTCCCGTACAACGGCAAGCCACACCACGGCGATGGGATCATATAACGATGCCTATACGTACAAATTGTTTAGATTGCTGAAGCTGGCTGACCTGAATTTCGTCTCCAATCCTTTGGTTAACATTCACCTGCAGGGACGCTTCGACACGTATCCGAAAAGAAGAGGGCTGACTCGCGTTAAAGAACTGCAAGAAGCTGGCCTTAACGTGTGCTTCGGTCACGATGACATCTTCGATCCATGGTATCCGTTAGGCACGGGCAACATGCTTCAGGTGCTGCACATGGGCATCCATGCTTCGCAGCTGCTCGGTTACGACCAAATCGTGAACTCGATCGATCTTATTACGAAAAATAGCGCAAGAACGCTGCATATCCAGGATGTGTACGGGATTGAAGAAGGCAAGCCTGCCAACTTCATCGTTCTTGAAGCGGAGAACGAATACGAGGCTATACGCAAACAGGCAGCAGTGCTTTATTCGTTCAGAGGCGGACGCAAAATCGCGGAAACGAAGCCGCGGGACACCTCAATCGTTCTTGAGAGCGGTACGGAGAAGGTCACATTCAACAAATAATGGAATGACTCGCATTTCAACAAGAGGCACCCCGTAGTGGGGTGTCTTCTTCATTATGTTTGAATGCAGAGTTTGATTCCTCCTTTGGGCTTCCATCGTCGCGTATTCCTTTGTTTTTTATATGTTATCGGCATTGTTTTTAGTTCTCCTGCCACTTCCGGAAACACGAAATACCTGCGCTTTGCAATCACCCGATACCGTTCATTATTCGCTTGTCCCATTTCATTTCATTTGGGAGATTATTCATAGTCGTTCAATTGTTTGGCCTCAGCCATCGACTTACGTGCGGGTACTTAAGGACAGTGTACTTTTGCAGGCGGCGTTCAATTTCCTATTGTTATTGCCGTTTGGCGTTTATCTAAGGTATTTTTTTCAGCATAGAGGAAATTGGAAGAAAGCGCTTGGATTGGGATTTGCGTTATCCCTTTTCTATGAAACAACCCAAATTACCGGGATCTACGGGATCTACAATTGCCCATATCGAATCTTCGATGTGGATGATCTTATACTAAACAGTACGGGTGCTTTGTTTGGATTCATCATTGCACCTGTCATACTTGCTCTTTTTCCGTCTCGTCGTAACCTTATTGCTAAGGCAGAAAAAATGCAGGAAAGTCCGCTCGTACCTCCGATGCCGCAATTACTTGCTGTGCTTGTCGATTATCTGTTGATTAAGATTAGTTGGACACTTACTCTAGGTTTATTTAGCACTAGCGAATTTGCAGAATTTCTTTATACAACGATTTTATTTGTTATTCTTTTCGCTGTAGTTCCATTTTATTGGGGTGGAAAAACCATCGGAACCCATATACTGCGATTTAACCTGACTACATTGGATGGGGGAACACCTCCGTGGCCGTCCTTTTTAAAAAGATCCTTTGCGCTTTACTTGCCTTTAGCGGCATCATGGTTACTGCGCTTTTTTAATGGTATTGAGTTAGATATGGATTCAAAACTTTATCCTTATCATGTATGGATCAGCGTGGCTGCAATCGCATTCCTGTTTATGATGTGGGTCATATTAGTTATCCATGTAACCGTCGTCCTCTTCAAGAAAGGGAAGCGAAATTTTTATTTTGACGATGTGGCGAATTTAGTACCAAGGAAAAATAATGTTTAAATGTCCATGCAGAACAAGTAGTTGCAGGCGTGCTCAATTAAGGCATCAATCAGCGTGAGGCAATTATTTTAAGATGTAATTAAAAAAGATTACGATTTTCATTGACAAAGAAATCCAGCCTCCGTATAATCTTTAATCGTAAACATTACAATTAAATGGAGGAGAATATGAAACTAAAACTTGGGATTGGAGTCATTTTAGCAGTAATGGGGTTGTGGCTTACCGGGTGTCAAAGCGCTGGTTCTAACGACAGTGGCGCTTTGAATCAAACCGAGGCAGTCAGCGGTACGAATGGAAGCAGTAGCACTCAGGAGAGCAGCGGTACACAAGAAAGCAGCAGTACTAATGAAAGCAACACGAATCATGTTCATGACGAGGAGGACGACCATAACCATGACCATGACCATGAACATAACCATGACCACAACCACGGACATAATCATGATCATGATGAGGAAGCAGAGGCGATCTACAAGGGATTCTTTGAGGACAGCCAAGTCCAGAACCGTACGCTTTCAGATTGGGAAGGAGACTGGCAATCGGTTTATCCATATTTGCTGGATGGTACATTGGATGAGGTGTTTGCGCATAAAGCGGAGGATTCCGGGAAAATGACGGCGGAGGAGTATAAGGAATATTATGACGTCGGCTACAAGACAGATACCGAACGCATTGTGATTGAAGGAGACACGGTCACGTTCTTCACGAAGGGCCAGCAACATTCAGGGAAGTACCAATCCGATGGATACGAAATACTGACCTACGAGGCCGGCAACCGCGGGGTTCGATACATATTTAAGTCGGTTGAAGAAGTCGAGGGACTGCCTCGTTACATTCAATTTAGCGACCACCGGATCAACCCCAGCAAGTCGGATCATTTCCATTTATACTGGGGAGACGATCGCAAGGCTCTACTTGAAGAAGTTACGAATTGGCCTACTTATTACCCGTCCGACATGGACGGACACAGCATTGCCCATGAAATGATGGCACACTAACGACATCTCTGCTCTGAATCGGCGTTGAGAGTTAAAATTAACTTTCATTAAAGTAGGCTTCATAATATTTAATAGTTCGAATTCATAACCCCCAGGAACGCTTGCGGAGCGTATCCTGGGGGTTTTAGCTTAATTTTAAGGTTGCTGTAAGGTTGGGATTAACACGGTGTAAGATGCGATCTTTAAGATTGGATATACATTCATGAAACCTAACGCCTAAGGAGAGAAACCATGAAAACCATACTGCAAGCAACCAACGTAAACAAAACCTTCGGCACGAAAGGAAACCTGTATACGGCACTTCAAAACATCAATCTGAGCATAAAAGAAGGAGAATATGTCGGCATCATGGGCCCATCAGGAGCTGGAAAGTCGACCCTGCTGAATATCTTCTCGACCATCGATACGCCGACCTCCGGCGAAATCACGATCGACGGGCAAAACATCGTTTCCATGAACGAAGAAAAGCTGTCCGATTTCCGCCGTCATAAACTCGGCTTTATTTTTCAGGACTACAATCTGCTCGATACGCTGACGGTCAAGGAAAACATCCTGCTGCCGCTTGCTCTTTCCAAAGTCCCGCCAGCCGAAATCGAAAGGCGGGTGGAAGAAATCGCCGATATGTTCAGTATTCGCGAGATTCTCGATAAGTACCCGTACCACATTTCGGGAGGACAAAAGCAGCGTGCGGCCGCTTCGCGGGCAATCGTCACGAATCCAAGTCTGATATTGGCGGACGAGCCAACCGGCGCGCTGGATTCGAAATCGGCAACCGGCCTGCTGGAAAGCTTGAGCAAGCTGAACCAGCATAACCAAGCGACCATCCTGATGGTGACACATGACGCTTATGCGGCGAGCTTCTGCAACCGAGTCATTTTCATTAACGACGGCCAGCTGTTCAAAGAGCTTCATAAGGAAGGCATGACCAGAAAAGAATTTTTCGGGCGGATTCTTGAGGTGTTAGCGATGCTCGGAGGTGGACATCATGACGCTGTTTAAGATTGCCGGGAAAAATATCCGGAAGAACTTCACGAATTATTTTCTTTACTTCGCATCGATGATTTTCAGCATCGTCATTTATTTTACGTTCGTATCCTTGAAATACGACAGCACCATCCAAACGGCATCAGATGGATCGCAGAAAATCAGCTCGGCTTTCAGCGGAGCGGCGGTGGTGCTGATCGTGTTCGTGGCAGTTTTCATCTGGTACTCCAACTCGTTTTTCACGCGCAAGCGGAAAAAGGAGGTCGGATTGTACTCGCTGCTGGGTGTCCGTAAAAAACAGATCGGGCGAATGCTGTTTTATGAAAATTTCCTGATGGGCATTCTGGCTCTGATTGTCGGAATCGCGCTTGGAGCGGTGCTTAGCCGGTTTTTCGTCATGATTCTAATGAAGGTGATGGGTTACGCCGTCATGGCGGATTTCTCCATTTCACCGGCTGCCATCTTGAATACGTTCCTGGTGTTCATGATTATCTCGCTGATCACATCGGTTCAAGGCTATCGCCTGATATACCGGTTCAAGCTGATCGAGCTGTTCCGGGCGGATCAGGAGCGTGAGAAGGAGCCGAAGTCTTCGGCGGTCATTGCGTTACTATCCGTAGCGATGATTGGGTTCGGATACTGGCTTGCGCTGCAAAATTTGCTGACGTCCAAAGCATGGGCTGCGATCGGGTATATGCTCACTCCGCTCGTTATACTGATCTCGGTCATCCTGGGCACATACCTGCTGTTTAACACGTTAACCGTAACGCTGCTGAAGCTGGCCCGCAAACACAAAACAAGCTACTGGCGTGGACTGAACCTAATTGGGACTTCCCAGCTGCTGTACCGGATGAAGGGCAACGCCCGGACGCTCACGATCATCGCCGTGCTGAGCGCAACAACGCTGACGGCGGTCGGAACGGCGTACAGCACGTATTACAACACCCGGACGAATGCGGAGCTTGCGAATCCGAACAGCTATATGTTTATCGGAGCTGACAGTGCGGCCGCAGCAAAAACCGATAAGGTGATCGAGCAGGCTGAGGGACATAAATTGCTTTACCATGTGTCCATTCCTCTGCTCGAGGTGGATGCCGACATCTCCGGCATGAATAACGCTTTAGGAGAGGAGGAGCAGTCGTTTACGGTCATATCAAGCCGAGATTTTAACCGGATGGCCAAGCTGCAGGGGCGGGACGACACGATAAGCCTTGAAGGCAGCGAAGCCGCAGCGCTCGAACCTGCCTATATGGAAGGCATTTCGCCGGAGTATGTCGGTTCATCGATCGAGCTGAAGGTTAGCGGAATCAAAAAAACCATCCATTTCAATACCTTAAAAAAATACAATGTGCTGAATCTTGGATCGGTCTATTCCACCATTGTCGTGAGCGATGACTTGTTTGCGGAGCTTAAGCATAGTGCCAAGGCTCTGGTAGCGGAAGCTTACGGCATCACGCATCAGGACAAGGCGAAAGAGCTGACAAAGCAATTGGAAGGAATAGTACCGGAGACAGCCGGGCTTTCAAGCTTTTACAGCGATTATTCACGGGGAATGGAATCCTCCGGTCTCTTGATGTTTATGGGCGGATTCCTCGGACTCGTATTCCTGGCGGCGACGGGCAGCATCATTTACTTCAAACAGCTGACGGAAGCCGGCAGCGACAAGGCCCGTTATTTGATATTGCACAAAATCGGCGTCAAGAAACGGGAAATCCACAAATCCGTCGCCAAGCAAGTGCTGTTCATATTTGCTCTGCCGCTTGCTTTCGGAATTGCCCACTGCGCCGTCGCCCTATCGGCCTTATCGAAAATGATGATGACCAATCTGGTCGTTCCGGTCGTGACCTGCATGGGTGTCTACGTCGGCATCTACTTGATCTATTATTTCTTGACTGTGCATGCGTACTGCAAAATCGTTACCAATACAAAATAGGAGTGAACAGGAATGAAAAAGGGGTTTATCGCTACAGCTGCCATATTGATCGTACTGGTGGGATTTGTCGTATTCATCCAAAACGTAAATTTGAACCGCATCGGCGCGCAGCAGTATTACGTGCAGATTACTCATGACGGAAAGAAAATGGAAGATAAGTCGGACCGTGGACAGAAGTACGTATCGTACGAGTACACATTGGAAGGCTTCGATTCTGACGGAAAGGAGAAAAGCCTCACCTTTACGGCTGGCAAGGAGCTGCGCAAGGACGCTTATTTGCGGATCTATGTGAAAAAGGATCAAGTCAGCTCCTACCAGGAAGTATCGGCCAGTGATCTGCCCGAGCAAGCGAAACAGAAGCTGGTCGGTGCCGGGCAATAAATGCTTCATCCGGGATAACCGGATACCGTCTACTAAACATATTAATGAGGAGAGAAACTTATGGTTCAAACAAACTTCAAATCGGTATCCCAAAAAGCACTGACTTGCTCGCTGGCTGTCGCGCTTGCGGCATGTCCCTTGATTCAAGTCACCCAAGCCTGGGCCGCGCCGGCGGCTTCATCCGCCCGGTCAGTCCTGGCAGATCATGCTCAGCATGCTCAGGTCCAGTACCGGATCCATGCAAAGCTGGATGAGAAAAATATGCGAATCCAGGGAAGCGAAACGGTCACTTACCGGAACATGTCCAAAGACACGCTGCGGGAAATCGTATTCCATACGTTTGCCGATGCCAACCGATCCCAAGCGACCCAAACTTCGATGTTTAAACGAAACAACGAGGAGATCCGGAAGGAAAATCCGCAGAAGAAGCCGGAAGACTTTCTTGGCGGCATCGATATCCGGAGCGCGGCTGCTGACGGACAATCCCTGTCCTTCTCGAACAGCAATCAGGCCTTGACCGTGAAGCTGCAACAGGAGCTAAAGCCCGGAGAAGCAGTAACGCTCGATATCGGCTTTGAAGTCAAGATCCCTTACGGCATGCAGCGGCTATCCTACTACAAAGACATCATCAACGGCGCACACTGGTTCCCGGTCATGTCGGTCTACAACGAAGATCAGCATGCATGGGACAAAACGCCGTACAGCCAGTCCTTTGAGACGGATTATTACGAGTTATCGGATTTCGAAGTGCATTTTAACGTGCCGGAAGCCTATCAAATCCTGTTGCCGGGGAACATTACGACGCAGGTGGACCCGAAGGAGCCCGGCCGTAAAATTGTAACCGCCGTCGCGGATAACACTCGTGAGCTCGTCTTTTTTGCCAGCCCGAATTACAAGGTTGAGCGCGTAACGCGTGATGGCTTGACGGTTGAGTATTATTATTTCGACAACATGCCCGACAAGAATAAACTCGTGAATGAGTACATTGATACAGCGTTTAAGGCTATTTCGTTTTTTAGCGAAAAATTCGGGAATTACCCTTACCCTGAATTCCGGATTGCGGAGTCGTACGTAGAGGGTGTGGCGGTCGAGTTTGCCCGGGTTATCCAAATGGGGCAAATCCGGCCCAACAGTGATCCGGCGCATGATTATGTGTTCGTACATGAAATCGCCCACCAATGGTTCCATGCTTTGATCGGCAATAACTCGGAGACCGAATCGTTTTTGGATGAAGGGTTTGCCGATTTTTCAAAGGTCTACTTCGCTGAAAAACAAGGTGACGACTTGAACGGATTCAAATCGATCCAAATCGATGATTTGTCCTCATTAGACAAGCCGATCGCGGCCACCAATACGGAAGTAGAGGACTTGCATAGTCCAACCTTTTACAATAAAGGACGCCAGGCCATCTACCAGCTGTACCGAACCGTGGGCGAAGAGAAATTCGACATGTTCATGAAAGAATATTACAAACGGTACGTGTACAAAAACGCAACGATCAGCGGATTGCTGCAAACAATCCAGGATACGTTAGGAGAAGAAGCACGAAAGGACATGGACAAGATTCTGCACGATCCTCATTTTGTCCTGAAACCCGAATTTCAATTGTCCGAGGCGGAAACAGCCGCGTATTTTCATGAGCAGTTCAAACAATCATACCATTTGTCCCTGACCCAAGCTGCGAATCTTCCGGCGGAAACGATGAGCCGCATCGTGAATAAGGCGCTGCAAGGCGAACCGTTGACGATCGTGGTTAGTGATCAGGCTGGCCGCCAAGCGAAAAAGCAGCAGCAGACCATCTTGGCTCAGCTTGAAGGGACCCTTGGGATTATGGGCATTCGATACGAGGTCGTCTCCGACCGGCAAACCCTTAAGAAAAAGCTGAAAAAGGAGCTCGGAACCAGCAATATCATTGCCATCGGCAGCGCGAAGACGAACGGGCTCATTCAGGCTCTCAAGCCCGGAATCATTCAGAAATCGAAGGCCATCGGCTTCGACTGGAAAAGCAGGATGAACCAAAAAGCATCTTCAGGGGCATACGTCATTAAGCATCCTTATAATCAAAATCGCCTGCTGCTGCATTTTTTCTGGAATGGTGACGCCCTGAACGGCAGCCCGGTCGAGCCGTTTGCGGAGCAAATGCTGCTATCGCTCGTTTTTAGCAGTGACTTTTATCAGTATTACGTTTTGAGCACAACAGGTCATGTCGCAGCCGATAAAAAGATCACTAACCCGATGGCGAAATTTTTCGGCGAATAATAGAGTCTCTGGCCAATATTGCCCATTCCGTTATATGGTTATAGTATTGGAAGTGCGGAGAAGATGATTACTAAAGACTCGGCAGTTTTCAGCTGCCGGTCTTTTTCCCTGCTTACAGAAAGGAGATCGAACCGATTGCCCCTAAGTCAAACAATCCTCATCGTCGACGATGAGGAGGATATCGTTAAGCTTCTGCAAACCGTACTCCATAAGGAAGGCTTCGAGCATGTGTATGCCGCCTCTTCCGCCGAAGAAGGATGGATTCGGTTTCAGGACAAGCAGCCCGACCTCGTCATTTTAGATATCATGCTCCCGGATGGCGAAGGGTATGATGTATGCAAAAAAATCCGGCGCGTTTCGAACGTGCCGATATTCTTCTTGTCGGCCAAGAACGAGGAAATCGATAAAATCCTCGGATTTGCCATCGGCGGTGATGATTACATCACCAAACCGTTCAGTCCGAAGGAAGTCGCTTACCGGATCAAAGCCCGCTTCAGAAGAACGGAGACTGCGCAGGATGAGATAAAGAAAGAACATACGCTGAAGGCCGGCCCGTTCGAGCTTGACGAACATACATTGGAACTGAAGAAAAACGGCGAAATTATTGAGCTCAAACCGAAAGAGCTTGGCCTGATTAGCTATTTGCTGAAGCACCCGAACCGGATTATAAGCAAGGAAAGCCTGTACGATCAGGTGTGGGGGGAGGATTCCTTCGGTTATGACAACACGGTCATGGTCCATATTCGGCGGCTGAGGGAAAAGATCGAGGAGGATCCCTCAAGCCCGCAATTTTTGGTGACTGTAAAGGGGCTCGGATATAAGCTGGCCGTGGAGGAAATCGTGCGATGAAATGGCGGCTGACCGGGAGATATTTGGCATCCGTCGTTCTCATTGTCGTTATCGTCATTTTCATTAACCTTTTCGTGATCATCGGGCTTTATGTATATCAGAGTGAATCGCCAAAGTATCCGCTTCGTCACGGAGACCATTCAGCTGAGGCCATCACCCGCTCGTTCGGACAAGAGATCGTCCTTTCCGAATCGGGAATGGATATCACCGCACAGGGAAAGGAGACGCTTGAGCGCAATCAGGCCTGGATTCAAGTCCTGGACGAAAACGGTAATCAGGTCTATGGCTTTCGTGTGCCGCGGGAAGCCAAAACCAAATATACGCCGATGGATATCGTTCAGACTTACAAGTACATGGAAAAAGAACTGATGTCGACCGTATTTATCGGGGAAAAGCAGGCGAACGGGGAGCGCTTGAGCTATTTGATCGGCTTTCAGGACCCTTATCTGGAGCGGAATATTTTCACCTATGATATTCGGAAGGTTGGACGGTTTCTTCAAATCGGAATCGTGACCGTGATTTGCGTCGACGGTTTCATTGCGCTCTGCATCGCTTATCTGTTCAGCAAGAGGTTAACCCGGCCGCTTTCCGCGCTCATCGACGGGATTAAGCAGCTGGCCCATAAAAACTACCGGGTTCATTACGAAACGAAAGGCATCTACAAGGACGTGTTTTTCAATGTCAACATGCTGACCGAGGAGCTTCGGACAAGCGAAATGGAACGGAAAAGGCTGGACCGGATGAAAGAGGAGTGGATCGCGAACATATCGCATGATATCAAAACGCCGCTTGCTTCGATTCAGGGGTACGCCGAAATGATGCGGGACAGGGATTATGAGTTTACAGTCGAGGAAATGCGGGATTACGCGGAAATTATTGAACGGAAGTCGCACTATTTGAAAGAGGTGATCGAGGACCTGAACCTTTCCACCCGTCTTAGAAACAAGGGATTGACGCTGAATTTGAAAAAAGTTAACATCGTCAGCCTCGTCCGAAGCGCTGTCATCGATACGTTGAACGATGCCCGTTACGGTAACCGCAATATCGATTTCCAGTACTGTGAGGAAGTCATCCTGTTGGAGGCGGACGACATCCTGATTCGCCGTGCAGTCACCAATCTGATCTACAACGCGGTGGTTCATAACGATGAGGATGTTTCCATTCTGGTTCGCGTCGATAAGATAAACGACGCGGTTCGAATCGTTGTCGAGGATCATGGCAAGGGGATCCGGGAAGAAGAGCTGGAGCGGATCTTTGACCGGTATTACCGCGGGACCCATACGGGAGAGCTGCATAAGGGATCCGGTCTTGGGATGGCCATCGCGAACGATATCGTGAAGGCGCATGGAGGACATATTCATGTAGACAGCAAGCTTCACCGTGGAACACGAATCGAAATCCTGCTTACAACTTAAGAAACCGAGATCCTTCTCGGTACGAGCCCTGACCGCTTGCTTAGGCTTGGATCGGATCTGGGCTCGTTTAAATAAATGAACGAACTCCATTGTTCGCCAACTCATTCGGCGGCTAATCCTGATGCTTGAATCAAGCGATACAGAAAGTAAAGAGCCCGCACTTGGAGTTTGATCGTTTTGTGCAAGTAAGCTTGGATACTTTCAGAAAGCTTCATCGCGTGCTCGATGTTCTCAAAATCCAAGCGTGCTATGGCTTGTTTTAGGCCCACGGTTTCTTCGGAATAAACAGAGCTCTGCAGAACCAGAATCATTCTGATTTTAAAGAGATGCCCTTGATTAAAAAGACGGTAACCGTTATCTGGGTCTCGTTCGCTAGTGAACATACCGCTCTGCTCCCAGTAACGGATGGCCGATTTCGCAGCCCCCGTCCGTCTGGAAATCTCATGGATACTGAAATGTTGGTTTAAGTCGAAAGCTTGCCTGCCTTCAGTATACGATTTCAACTCCTTTACGAGTTGATCTAAACTTGCTTTTTCCCTGTGCAGCATAACCTCTCGATCCCTCACGAGCCACAATGCGTCATCCAACGCATTTCGCCCAATACAATGCATCACCTCGATTGTTAATTCCATACCGAATGCGGCAGTCATGGCTTGAATACATGCCAGATAAGCTTCATGTCGTTCCGTATACATGCGATACCCGTTGGATGATCGTTCAGCAGGTGGAATCAGCCCCTTCGCTTCGTAATTCCGTATCGTGTTGCCGCTCAACCCGTATTTTTCTGCCAGCTCTTTCGGCCGTAAGATCATGTGTTAATCCCACCTTCGCAAAAAATGCGCAACTTTAAAATCTTTGTAATGTTATTCTGTATGATGTATTGATTTCCTTTATATAAATTCATTGAACCTTCCAATTGGCTTACATGTTGTATGATGGAAATAATCCAATTCAAGGAGGCGTTCACATGACCGTAAAACCAGTATTGCGTTCCGATATGACCATCGAGGAAATTTGTGAGGCAGGTAATCAGTATATCGGATCCGTATGGAAAAACCGATACAACGCAATGTATGATGAGTTGACGATCGCTTTTCAAGAAATTGAGGATGCAGCCTATGGTCTCTATTTGGATCAGCTAATGCCCGCACTGTTTGATAGCCTGGAGGCTGCCGGGTTCGAAGCTGCGGAGCCTATGAAGGAGAATGATTTCGTAATCGGGAGATGTCTGCTGTTCCGCAACTCTCTTGAAAGATGGGGGACCGAAGAAAATAGGTCCAGAATGTTCTGGAATGTTATACGTAGGAAGAATAACCGGCAGCCCATTGGAACGTTATTGACCGAAATCCCTCATTCTCATCTGAAATTCGACATCCCTAGAGCACCTGAACTTTATTCGCTGATCGAACATGAAAGGGAACAGATCGCAATCGGGATTCGACGAATTAAAGAAGCAACGCTCTTAACATGATTCATTTTGAGGAGTTGATACGCATGAGAGTTATGATACAGGAATATTTAGTCAAAACGCAGGATTCCGGGCCATACGGTATAACGAGGGGAAAGGACGGTGCCATGTGGTTTACGGAGCAAAGAGGCAATCGGATCGGACGAATCGATAACGCAGGCGAGGTCAATTCATTCAATCTGCCGACAAAGAACGCCGGAGTGATGTCGATCATATCGGATCTGGCCGGAGACTTGTGGTTTACCGAGTACCAGGCTAATAAAATTGGAAGAATGTCGTTGGAGGGCAATTTTACGGAATATGAGCTTCCTGTCGCAAATTCAGCACCTTTCGGCATAACGGAAGACAGGGAAGGTGCAATTTGGTTTACGGAAATGAACAGCGGCAGGATCGGAAGATTATCCACATCGGGGGAATTGACCGAGTTTGAACTGCCTACTGCAGACACATTCCCATCATTTATTGTTCCTGGCTCAGACGGGGCATTATGGTTTACACAGAATCGAGGTAATTCGATCGGCAGAATAACCGCCGAAGGGGAGGTAACGGAATATCCGATTCCTACCCGGGATTCCGGTCCTGTAGGCATAACGAGCGGTCCTGACGGGGCATTATGGTTTGCGCAAATTATGAGCAATAGAATCGGAAGAATGACAACTTCAGGCGAGGTAACCGAATATCTGATACCGACATCGAATGCCAAGCCGCATGCGATCATATCGGGGGAGAATGGGGATCTCTGGTTCACGGAATGGGGGGCTAACCAGATCGGACGGATTACGGTACAAGGCTTGATTACGGAGTATCCGATCCCAACACCTCACGCCGAGCCCCACGGTATAGCATTTGATGCCAAGGGTGACATTTGGTTCGCTGAGGAGTGCAACCAGATTGGACATCTCATCATCTCTCCATAACAGCTTGTCTCAGCCCAATGCGGACTGAGCTATTTAATAGGCCGTCCAATCAAGGACGGCCTATTCATATTTCGGACTAACACACATTAGTAGATCCAGAGATTGAACATCTCCTACTTCTCTACACGCCAATCTACCTTTTTCAAGATAAGAACAATGGATACCAAGGAGAATAACATGAGTACAAGTGTGTTCCAGGCGACGGAGCTGGACCAGCCCGAAATCAGCACCTCCCGCATGGCTTCGGCTGCGTAAGTGGTTGGGAAGATATATGAACACCACTGCAGGAGCGGAGGTAATTGATCCATATCCACCATGACAGGCGTCAAAAACGAGATGAACATCATTAATGCCTGAACTAGCATATTCGTCAATTGATGACTGGGCGACCAGAAGCCGATCAGCACACCCGCGCCAACCACGCTAAAGACGGTGAGCAGCAGTACAGGGATAAGTCCCCAGCTGTAGTGGAATTGAATGCCATAAGCCATCTGACCTATCATCGCCAGGATGATAAAAGAGGGTGCGCTCATGATCAAGCCGCGCAGCAGATTGGCAAAAATGAAGTTTACCTTTGCAATCGGCAGGGACGAATAGTACGTGAAATGCCCTTGGTGCTTCTGATAAGAAATCTCCTGAGCCATGGAATTGAGTCCCATTACGACTAAACCGAAGAGCATATTACCCGTAATAATCCGAGTCATGACGGCCGGCGTGGGATCAACGGTAAAGAATTTGAGGAACAGCAGCGTCGTTAATGGAAACATGCATGCCATAATGAAAATCCAAACCCAGGCCTCACGGATGATCGTGAACTGAATGCGGGCCAGGATCAGCCATTCCATGATGCGGCGCCGAACCGTGCCCTGATGCTTCTGCCCTTGGAGAAAGATCGCTTCTTGCAGCTGGAAGTCTTGGCTTTGCAGGGATGCTTGAGTCTTCTCCATGTTTAGACCACCTCCGCTTTCGCAGTCTTATCCTGTTCGTCATCGATATGAAAATAGACATCTTCAAGATTCGGCGGAACCAAAGAATATTCTTCAATCGGCAATGGCTGCTGAGTCAGGACGTCAATCGCGTGACTGGCGTCTTGCTTCTCGATCAGCGTCCGGATTCGGTTTTCTCCCGTTTTGGTCCACGTTCCCAGTGCACTTAAGCTACGGCACACATAGTCGCTTTCGCCGAAGGAGGTCGTGATTTCCAGCTTCATCCGCTGATCGACTCTTTGTTTCAAAACACTCACATGATCGATGGCAAGCAGCTTGCCGTGATTTACGACAGCTACTCTGTCCACGACCTGTTCGGCTTCCAGCACGTTGTGCGTCACTAGAATTACGGTTACCCCTTGGCGATTACGTTCCTGGATCAGATCCCATACGAGCCTTCTCTTTTTCGGGTCCAGCTCGTTGGTCGGTTCATCCAGGATCATAACGGGGGAAAATCCGATTAAGCAAGTGCCGATCCCGATTAACCGCTTCTGTCCGCCGGAGACGTTCTTCAGCAGCTTATGGCGGAGGTCCTGCATTCCAAAGCGGTCCAACAATTCCTCTGTTTGCTTTACGGCGGACTCCTTCGTTAATCCCCGCAATCTTCCTGTAAAATACAATGCCTCCCAGGTTTTTAAACTGGTCAGGGCATGAGGCTCTTGCGAATAGTAGGCCACCTCCTGGGCAACTCGCTTGGTTTGTGTCTGTACGCTTGTTCCTTTATATCGTACAGTACCTGAGGTGGGAGCCATGTGACCCACCATTTGCTTGATTAGCGTTGATTTACCAGCGCCATTCGGCCCGAGCAAACCGAGAATTTCACCTTGCTGAACGTCGAAGCTTATGTCTTGATTGGCGACAACCTTACCTTTTCTGTACGTTTTATTGACCTGCTCCAATTGATAGATCAGCTTCAAGATTCTTGCCCCTTTCTGTTCGTACTATGTTTTTGCTGATGGGTGTCTAACCCAAAGTGCGAATGAATTCATTGGCTGCCTAATGCCGTAGATGAGATGATGCCTCAGCGTGATTAGCGGTACATCAACAGGCTTTACATTAAAGATATCGTATCGGTCTGATGGGAAGTGACGGGCGGGAGGATGGTTTTCGTCTCCGTCTCAGGACGGAGAAGGATGAGGAGCATCGAAATCCATTTCTTCGATGGACGGGATGTGGTTCGCAGCAGTTGGGGGATGTCCCATTTGACAAGTAAAAAGTACACTCTGGATGGCGCCTTCCTGTTTGGCGTCGATAAGGATGTAAAAATGCAGATAGGGATCCTTAAATTTATCAGGCTCGATCACAGTCTTATTAGAAAAATGATTTAAGCTGCAAGCCTCTGCCTCAGTATTGATACGCTTGAAAGCTCAGGATCATGATGAACCCATGGATTTCTTTAACAGTCTTTGGCAAAGGAGTCGTTGACGAAGGGATTCAATGAAACTACAATGGTATTATTGAAAGGGGATGCCGAACATGGCTATCGTAAGCCGCTATACAATCGCTCTTCATATTTTGACTTGGCTTGCCTTCTCAGCAGAAAAGGATGAATTTTTCCCATCCGATCGGATAGCGAACAGCGTGGGAACGAGCCCGGTTTTTCTGAGGCGGATCCTCGGACAGCTCGGGAAGGCGGGCTTGGTTCTCGTGCAGCACGGCGGGACCGGGGCCGGATGGAAGCTGGCGCGTCGTCCGGAGGAGATCAGCCTGCTGGACGTGTATGAAGCCGTTGTGCCTGCCCCCCTGTTCGAGCTGCACCACAGCGAGCCGAACCCGCGCTGTATCATCGGTAACGGCATTCAGCCAGCTCTGCAACGGGTCTACGGAGACAGCGAGGAAGCGTTGAAGCGCCAGCTGGCCCAGGAATCGATCGCCGATCTGCTTGCTTCGTCGCTGGAGCACGGGAAGCGGTAACGCCGCCGGCAGCGGCAAGCATCCG
Organism: Paenibacillus ihbetae; assembly: GCF_002741055.1. Classification (NCBI taxonomy): domain Bacteria; kingdom Bacillati; phylum Bacillota; class Bacilli; order Caryophanales; family Paenibacillaceae; genus Paenibacillus; species Paenibacillus ihbetae. The sequence continues at coordinate 6,426,271 of NZ_CP016809.1, forward strand.
AGGAGAATCTCTTGCGGGGGCGGTCAGGAAAGAGAAACCATAGGAAACAACGAGTGGCTCGGCACCGGACGTTTGAAGACCGATCCGCGTTTTTTCCTGTGGCCTTCAATGTAACTGGTTCAGTTTCAATGAGAGGCTGATAAACTGCATCCCAATTAGGACGGTAGCTGCATTTCGGATAGCGAATCGGCGCAGTTCGGTCTTCAATGTAATTGGTTTGGTTTCGTTGATGGCAAGAAGAGTTCAATGTATAGGTTCGAACGAGCATGTTCTATCCTCCATTGCAACTAATGCGGTTACAATGAACAATCGATTCCTTAATAAGGAGAGGGATATCATGGACAAACGAATTTTTTGGTTAGCACTCGGATCGTTCGCCATCGGCACGGAGGGGTTTATGATCGGTGGTCTGCTGCCGACACTGGCGGAGGCGCTGCACGTCTCAACGGCGCTTGCCGGACAGCTGGTGTTTGCGTTCTCAGTCGTTTATGCCGTTTCGTCGCCGCTGCTGACGACACTGACCGGGCGAATGGAGCGCAGGAAGCTGTTATTCGGGTCGCTGCTACTGCTCGCCGTCGGAAACGTCGTGTGTGGGGTCGCTTCCTCGTACGGCTTGATGCTGACCGGGCGGATCGTCGCTGCACTGGGAGCAGGCCTGTTCTCACCTGGTGCCGTAGCTGTTGCCTCCACGCTGGCCGCGCCCGAGAAGCGAGGGCGTGCCGTATCGATCGTCATTGCTGGGCAGACCGTCTCCCTGATCTTGGGAGTCCCATTTGGCACTTGGGTCGCCCTGACGTTCGACTGGCGCACAACGTTCTGGATCGTGGGCGTGGTTGCACTGCTCGCTGCGCTAGCCATCCAGCTGCAGTTCCCGCGGGTGGCGCCGTCCGGGGCGGTCGGCATGCGCGAGCGCCTGTCATATCTGAAGCAGCCGGAGCTGCTGTTCGCCTTGATGACAACATTGGCTTGGGCGACCGGAATTTTTTCGCTCTTTACATACGTGTCCGAGCTTTTCTCCGGCTACGGGGGCGGCGGCCGGATGATCAGCGTCGTGCTGTGCCTCTCCGGTATTGCCAGCTTCATCGGGGTGCGGACGGGTGGTATAGCCGCGGACAGGATTGGCCCCAACCGTGCGATCCCGCTGGCGTTGACCCTTCTTACAGTCTCGTTATTCCTTCTGTCGGCGTTATACGGCTTTGCCGGACGTCCTGGCATTCTCGCCCTGGCGGTAGGTGCCATGGCACTGTACGGCTTCAGCGGTTACATGTTCAATCCTGCGCAGCAGCATCGGCTGATTGGACTGTCGGGGCCCTCATCAGGCATTGTCTTGTCGTTACAGTCTTCCGTCATTTACGTGGGGAGCGCTTTAGGTGCGTCGGCTGGAGGAGCAGTCGTGCGCTTCGCCACCGTCGGGCAAATTGGCTATTTCTCAGGTGCTATGACGGCGCTGTCACTCCTCGTGTTTGCGGTAAGCATGGGCCTGGAACGGCGCATAAAGCGGCAGGCGGCAGTTTCGAATCATTCGCCTGGCGCAGACGGGTCGGGCACCGCCGGCTGAGTTCGCCTGGCATTCGGGATCGACTGAAGAATCTAATTGGAAGACAAACATTTCTTGTTTAAAATTAAGCAACCCGTCCGCCAAATAAATTTTTTTTCTGAAATTTTGCGTCCATTTGCTATTTCAAGCCGTCTTCCAAGCGTAACATTAAATTTGTGGAGGAGTGGTTGAAATGGATAGAAAGAAAATTATGCTGATCGGCGATGATCATGTAGGTGCCTGGCATCCTCTCGGCCCTGTAGCCAAAGAACTAGAAAAGATACTAGATGGAGAATTTCGGTTAACCGTATCTACCAATTATGAGGATTTATCGAGTCTCGATACGCATCAATTTGATGCGTGCATTTCCTATGCAGATAGTTGGAATCGACCGCTTACATCCGAGCAAATTGCCGGTTTATTGAAATACGTGGCAGGTGGAGGAGGTTTGCTAGCGATTCATAATGGCATTTCATTGGCGGGCAGATATGAATTGCTGCAGGTCATCGGTGCCAAGTTTGTAACTCATCCCCCATATCAACCACTTCACTTTCACAGGACAACACTTGAGCATCCTCTGTTACAAGGAGTAGAGAATTTTACGCTTGAGGAGGAGCCTTATAGGTTCGAATTTGATTCGTACACACCTCGTAACGTATTTCTCGAATATGAGCACGAAGGAAAAAGATGGCCGTCTGCGTGGGAACAGAAATATGGGTTGGGGAAGGTCGTCTACTTACATCCAGGTCACAGGGAAAATGTGATTAAAGCCGATCCGATCAAACAGATCATTATAAATAGTGTCCGTTGGATCACTGCTTCAGAGGAAAAATTAACGGATTGAGCTTAAAACGATTCAAGGGACTTGATTTTCTATAAACAAAGATGTATGATTGACCCATCAATTATTGATGAGTCAATGAATTGGAGGAGGTGTAGGCCATCTCTACATGTCATACAGAAGACCTGCTGTACTTGCTAATGCATCTAAACAAGCATATTGCGACCCGATTTGAACGGTGTGCCGGGGTTAGTCCCAATCGGCTCGAACTCCTATGCAAACTGACGGGCGGCCAGATTAGCCAATCGGATCTGCAGAAGGCAGTGTCTATTGATCCGGCTGCGGTGACCCGTCATGTTCAGCAGCTGGAAGCGGAAGGAATACTTCTGCGAACAAGATGTGAGAGCGATAATCGGATTACGTTAGTTCAGCTAACCGATGAAGGCAAGAGAAAGGTAGCGATGTTTAAAGCGGAGAAAGATCGATTTATGGAGGAACTGCAGGCAGACCTCACGCAATCGGAACGACTTGGCTTTATTCAAGCTCTACAGAAGCTGAACAGCAAGATTCAACAAATGAAAGAAAATAAGTAAGACCCATTCATTATAGAGATAAAAGGAGAGAATATCATGACTGTAACTTCACTGAACAATGACTATAAAGAAATTATTACTTCGCGTCGCTCTGTGCGCGTATACGATCCAGCGGTCAAAATCAGCCGTGAAGAAATGACTGAAATTCTGGAGGAAGCAACTTTGGCACCGTCATCCGTAAACCTTCAGCCTTGGAGATTTCTGGTTGTAGACAGTCCAGAAGGTAAAGCTACGCTTGAAGAGCTTGCACCAGGCAACAAAACGCAAGTTACAACTTCCTCTGCCGTCATTGCCGTCTTCGGAGATATGAACGCATTTGACAATGCCGACGAAATTATGGGGACCGCTGTGGAAAAAGGATATATGCCGCAAGAGATTAAAGATCAAATGATGGCAAACTATACGGATCTTTTTGCACGTATACCGGCACAAGCTTTCCGCGAAATGATTCTTATTGATTGCGGCTTGGTATCCATGCAGCTTATGCTTTCTGCTCGTGCCCGTGGCTATGATACGAACCCGATCGGCGGATACGACAAATCCAGAATTGCGGAAGCATTTGGAATGGATAAGGAACGTTATGTTCCGGTTATGCTTATTTCTGTAGGTAAAGCCGCGAAAGAGGCGCGTCGAACGACTCGTCTCTCGGTTGACCGCGTTGCAGAGTGGAAGTGAGTGAGGTTATGTCCATGATTATTATTCATGCAAACATGAAGGTTAACCGCGAACTGGAATCAGAATTTCTGGAGACCGTTCAAGATCTTATTGCATCATCCCGCGCGGAAGCGGGGAATGTGTCGTATAAGCTCTTGAAGGATACGGAAGAGAATGACACCTATGTGATGGTTGAACAGTGGAAAGATCAAGATGCAGTAGGGGCTCACAATGCAAGCAGCCATTTTCAGGCGTTCGTAGCCCAAGCACCAAAATACTTGACAGCTCCGCTAGATGTTCAAGCTTTTGCGGGACAGCCCATCAGTAAATAAATATCTATAGTCAAGAAAAGGTCAATCCGCAAGGGTTGACCTTTTTTGCGCTCATTATGCTCGAACGGATCAGCAAGGGTAACACGGGAAATAAAATGGGATTCGTTTTGAAATGATCGCGTAATGATGTTCGTCTGCCCTTTCACAACGCCATTCCAGAGATATTCGAAGCTGAAATGACCCTTGAAGGAATTGATAATTCACCGGACATCACCATTCGCAGAACATTGTCGAATCCTTCCGGACGACCAGTCAGTTTCATGGCCTCTGATAAAACCATGGAGCCGGTTAAGAACAGCTATTGGTTGTGTAACCCGACGTATGAAACACTGACATTATGCTGTCAGTGTTTCAACCCTATAGTTGAGATGTAAGTTCCTAGAGCGTGGATGCATCTGAGCATATCTTCACAGACGGAGGATAATTGGATTAGATCGCGAACTATGGTTAGTAGTAACAAAGTTCTTATAATAGGAGGCGGCGACATGTTGAAGCTATTCGAATATAACTGGCAAGTTCGCAAAGATTGGTTTGACTGGTGCGACACGGTGAGCGAGGAAGAGCTACTGGCAAGACGCACCGGCGGGATAGGCAGCATTCTCTACACACTATATCACATCGTGACCGTAGAATATGCCTGGTTATACGGGGATTTGCAAGGGAAAGAGCTCGACATCCCTTCATTCGAGGATTGTGCCAGCGTGCAAGGTTTACGAGATTATTCGGCCCGGACCCATCTGGCCATTGCACCTTTCATCTATGCATGGAATGATAGCCTGGAAGATCGTATTATGGTTGATACTAACCAGGATGGGGAGCAGGAAAGATTTACATTCGGTGAAGTGATGCGGCACGTGATCGCCCATGAGATTCACCATATCGGTCAATTGTCCATATGGGCACGAGAAATCGGAAAGAAGCCGGTTACCGCAAATTTGATTCGCAGAGGACTATTCGATAAATGATAATCAGCGACACCACCCGCCGACCGTAAGGTCTGGCGGGTGAACAGGTCTGTGTTCAAGCCGGCTTTACCCTGCTGGCTCACATGGTTAGGTTGTAGTTCAATATTTTTTTTCAAATACAACCATTTCACCAACCTCTATAAATCCAAAGCGTTTATACAGGTTTTTCCCGTCCTCTGATGCCTGCAGAACCACTGGTTTTTGTTTATCCATGGTTTGATTCAGAAGGAAATGAAACATTTCACTGCCATATCCGCTACCTCTAAAGGCTTCTTTGGTCATCACATCATAAATGCCGTAACTATTCTTACTCTCTATTAATAAACCAGCAGTAACAGCCACTTTGAACTGTGACCCGATTTGTGGACAGTTTGAAATAAACCGCCTAGAGCTTAGCTAGCAAGCAGATGACCTCTGAATTCATCGGGGGTCATCTTTTTTAATGTCCACTGGTATCGTTCTGAGTTGTAGTAGCTTATGTACTCCTTCACTCGCACCCTCACTTCATCAATAGTTTGGCAATCGCTAAAATCAACGTCGTCTTTCAAGTGACCGAAGAATGATTCCATCGGGGCGTTGTCCCAGCAATTGCCTTTGCGCGACATCGACTGCTTAAATCCTGCCTTAGCAATGAGAAGACGGGTTTTAGGATGCGTGTAGTGCATCCCTTGGTCGGAGTGCAGAATCGCTTCTGGATGAATGTTTCCATCTAATCGCTCTAAAAGACGCTGTAGCGTCCGCTCGACAATTGGAAGCTCGAGTGTTGCTGCCACGCTGTCGGCAAGGATCTGCCTGGTCGCCCCGTCCTTCACGCAGGAAAGGTATGCCCAGTGTCCGCTTCCATAGCGCAAATAAGTGATGTCAGTGAGAAACACTTTCTCAGGTTCGCCTTGGTTAAACTTTCGCTCCAGCAGGTTCGGACACGTCTTGTGCTCTTGAGTTGCCTTAGCCATCTTGCGGTAGGGGTTCGCCTGACGGATTACGGCCACCAAGCCTGCCTTTTTCATAAGCCGGCGAATCTTCTTGTGGTTCATGACAACGCCGCTTATCTGTTCCAGCCGCATCTTAATCACAAGCGCACCTGCTTTGCCGCGGAGCGCGTCAAAGTGCTGCTTGATGAGAAGGATGTCCTGCTCGTCGGCGGCAGCACGAAGTTGACGATCTTCTTCCGTCCCCAGCCACCTGTAATAGCCGCTTGGACTTACTTCCACGAGCTCGCATAGATAGCGTGTCATTCGTTTCAGGCCATATGCCCGAATGGTGCGATTTATGATCTCATAGCGCTCGGAGGGCGTCAGCGTTTCTTCTTCTGCCGATCGAGCGCTTCGAGCTTTTTTAGCATGTCCACTTGAGCTTCAAGCAGTTTGATCTGGGCCTTAGCCCGTTTCAATTCTTCTTCGGCTGACAACTGACCAGCTGGCTTGCGCCCTGTACTGCCCTTACCGCGCCGCTCTGTAGCCAAACCTTCCTCACCGTACAGTTCGAAGGTTTCACGCCACCGTTTTAAGCTGTCCTTGGGCTTCTTATGACCAATAACGTCCAGGTCGAAGCCGGCACGAATAAAGATTTCTGAAGGTGTCTGCCCCTGCTTGTAGGCTTTCAGCGCCTCCAGCTTGAATGCAGGTGTGTATGTAATGGCCGCCTCGGTCACATGGTGTACGTTTGGATTCTCCTCCAGCTTCCTCATTTGCTCCTCGGTAAAGAGCACCCGTTTCAACTTCCCCATTCTCGTATCACTCCTCGTCACATACCTTGATTAAAACACAAATGACCCACAAGAAGTCACTTTTTTCAAAGTGTCCATCTTATGGGTCACAGTTCACTTCACCTATGCATCCAATAAACATTCGAACAGATGACCCTAAATCAGCCGGCGAAAAAAATGCATTAAAGTAGCTTTGCAACGCCTCTTTCTCCGGTGTACCTTGGAATAGACTCATAAAGACCTCTTCATACTTCACCAGTTCTTCTTGCGCCTCTACATGGGAAATCTTAAGGCCATAAGAACTTCTTGGTTCAACATGAAGCGTATGATCCAGTTTCATCATGACATTACGTTCCGCTTCTTTCAGGCCATATTCTTGCATGAGCTTCTTCCAGTCATCGTTTAAATACCGAGCATCAATCCATGTACTGAATGGAAATTTGTTTTTAATGAAGAAGTGGCTAATTCCATGTCTTAACTCGAAGGAATTTTGAATCGTCGGGGATTTAGGTAATAGAACATTGAAGGTATCCGTAGGAAAATTTGTATTGGCTATGACAAAGTCATCTTCCACTGTAAAGTCCCCATGAACTGCACGAGTGAATTTTTTCAATTTATCTTCAAAATTGGCTATAACTAATTGTTGATTTGAAAGCAATTGGTTTACTCCTTCCCATACACTAAGCGTGCTTTTTTATCAATCCAACATGAGCCTTGTCTACTAAAATGATCTTAGCGTTCAGAAAAGCGGCCCGTCGAACCCGTTCAAACGTGCGATGACGCCGATTTGACCGATGTGGTATGCCTCATGGTCGAAAACATGATGGAAAACCCATCGTAGCGTCGGGAGCGAAGGCGGTTCCCAGCCGTCTGAATATGAAGGGAGCTGTAAGGCTGGCTCATGTTCATCGTATTCCATGCTGCTGAGTTTAAGGTCCGTATGATCCCGTATGTCGATATATGCTTGGAGAATCTGCTGGGGCTGATCCAGAACGCATTGGAGCCGACACTCTTCCTTAAGAGCAATCACGTTAATCCATTCGTCTTCGCTGCGCGCGATGTGCTCCATGATCCAAGCGATGGAATTCGGGTGATCCGGATGCCTTGCATACCACTGTTCTTCAGTTAAATGATTTAAATAAGGGATCAATATCTTTCTTGCGTCGTTTCGATAAGGGAAAAAGGTAGCGAGCTTCATGAAATCCTCCAATAAAATAGAGTAGGTAAAGGTTGGAAAAGGGTGATCATGTGTCAGTGTAACTTATTTATGCAGAAGAGAGCAACGAATGATGAGGCACTTGAACTATATTTCCACATGATGTATATTGATTTTGCATTGACATTACAGCAGGTCAAAAAAAGGAGGAGCCATGTCACCACGTACCAAAGAACAGAATGATGCGATCCGGGAGATGCGGATGAACCAAATTATGCAAGCAGCTGCGGAAGTATATTTGGAGAAGGGCATTCAATTGGAAATACGCGATGTTGCGGTCAAGGCAGAGCTCGGCTACGGAACCGTGTATCATTATTACAAAAATAAGCACATGCTTCTGGAAGATTTATTGTGGGATGCCCTGAGTCGCACGGAGTCGGCAGTACAGGCCGCGTTGGCGGGGGATAATGGGAGTTCAATAAAAGCCAAGCCGTTCTCCACGCTGCTCTTGCGAAAGTGCATCCAGGATCCTTCCGTATTTATTTTGCTTAAGTCGGTTGCGGATAACTTTCACCATTTCCCCGGTAACCGGTTCATCAAGCTGTTTGCCGAATTTCAGGAACGGATCTATTCGCCTTTCGTGGAAATGATTCGTGAAGGAATCGATTCCCAATCACCAGAGAAAACAGCTAATCTGATCTTTGGCTCTCTTGTTGGCTGTGCAGCCTTGAACATCCACCACAATATGCAAAGCGAGATGGATGTGGAAGGGTTTGTCGATATGGTGTATTCAGGAATACAGTCAAAGGAGAGATGAATGGCATGGTCATCCTAAAATCGAGAGCAGATATTGAAGAAATGAGAAAAGCCGGCCGCATTGTCGCGGCTTTTCATCAAGCCATCGCAGATATGATCCGTCCGGGTGTCACAACGCTCGATATCGAGTCGTTCGCTGTGCGATTCCTGAAGGAGAATGGAGCCAAGGCTTATACGATGGGCTACAACGGTTATCCGTTTGCGACATGTGCTTCCGTCAACGACGTCATTGCGCATGGTTTTCCGAGCCGGAAGCCGCTCAAGGAGGGCGATATCGTCACAATCGACATCGTCGCGGAAGCGGATGGCTGGATCGGCGATTCAGCTTGGAGTTATGCGGTCGGCGAGGTTTCGGATGAAGCCCGTAAACTGATGCAGATAACGAAGGAATGCTTATACCTTGGCATCGAACAAGCGGTCGTCGGAAACCGGATTGGGGATGTCATGCATGCGGTTCAAACTCATGCCGAGCACAACGGATTCTCCGTGGTTCGCGATCTGCTCGGTCATGGCGTAGGAAGGGAGATGCACGAGGAACCTAATTATCCCCACATCGGGAAACCGGGCAAAGGGTTCCGCTTGAAGGAAGGGATGGTATTAACGATCGAGCCGATGCTAAATGCCGGAACACCATTAATGACGATTGATGCCGACGGATGGACCGCCAGAACCGCCGACGGCTCGCTCTCCGCACAGTACGAGCACACGATTGCCGTTACTGCGGATGGTCCGATTATATTGACGGCACAGTAGAGAAGACATTGTATTATTATGTCGTTTAGTCCATATTCAAGTTCAATTTTTAGGCGCGAGAGGTTTATTGTCTCAAGTTTTAGGCGTGAGACGTGTATTGTTTCCAGTTATTTAAAGGTATCATTTAGAGGAGCAAGCTTGATTCCAGCTGATTTAGCCGCGTAGCTGCGGCTTTTTTTGTTTTATCGGTAAGGTACTTGTTAAAACCTAGGGCTTTTACATGAACACGGACCGTAAGCGTATCGAAACGGACGATCAACATCCGCGCTGGCGGTTTCGTGGCAATCGCTATTGACAATTCAACTACTACGTGATACTTTATAGAAGTAGTCAGTAATACTTCATACCAGTCTTACAGAATAGCAAGGAGTGAGTATGCTGGAAAACCTAACGGAAATGCTCAAAGGAGTGCTTGAGGGCTGTGTCCTTGAAATAATAAGCCGTAATGAAACCTACGGCTACGAAATCACGCGAAGGCTGAACGCTCTGGGCTTCACCGATGTGGTGGAGGGTACGGTGTACACCATCTTGATCCGGCTTGAAAAAAATAAATTAGTGCAGATCACCAAGAAGCCCTCTGACATGGGACCTCCCCGAAAGTTCTTCGCCATTAACGACGAGGGGCGCGAGGAGCTGCGGAAGTTTTGGGAAAAATGGGAGTTCTTATCATCAAAAATAAATGAATTAAAGGAGACGAGACCATGAATTTTTGGGAAAGAATCACCGGCAGCGATATGACTAAGGAAATGAAATCATTTGAATCGCGAGCCAAAAAGCTGCCGCCTGATTATCAAGCGGCATGGGAACAAATCAATGCCTATCTGTGGCCCCACTCCGATTTTACCGGTCGCAACCTCATGCCCATTCTTGATGGTGTGCTTGGACTGCTCGAAGAAACGGCAGCGGACGGACAAAGCGTGCAAGAGGTTTTGGGAGACGATATCCAAGGCTTCTGTTCAGCGCTGGCAGGCGAAGAAGGAGCAAAATCAATACGCGACAAGTGGCGCGAGCAGCTCAACCAGAATATAGCAAAAAAATTAGGGAAATAGGAGGGAGGATAACATGAGAATTCGAGATATCATCGAAGGCAAAAAAGAGTGGCGAGCGCATGTGGCTCGCGTCAAAGCGCTCCCGCAAGATTATCAGATTGTTTATAAAGAAATTCAAAAATATCTCTTTAAGGTCGGCCCTGTTGAACTTACCGAAGGGACGGGATTGCTCTCAGGGCTTGTCGATTTATTTGAAGAGGGCGCGGCGTCAGGGAAGGGCGTGCTCGAAGTGACGGGCCGTGACGTGGCGGCTTTCTGCGATGATCTAATCAAAGATTCAAAAACCTACGCTGACGTCTATCGTGAATCTATTGATCATGAGGTTTACAAAGCGGTAAATAAGAACGCGAATAAAAAGTGAAGGGAGATTTGGGGCAGGATCAGCAAAGCAATTGTAATCCAAGGTCCTCCCGAAAATCCTTCCCCTTCCATGAACTAATTCATTCTGCGGCAACAAGGAACCGAATGCGAGCAGCTTCTGCCTGCATCTTCCTGAAGTTACACCCCGTCAAGAGAACATCCCTTTTTAGGGAAGTCTTGACGGGATTTTTTTTGCAAAATAGATTGAAATCGATGTCTTGATTGAATATAATACAAGACATAACAAATAAAAGCGTTTTCAAAGAGGGGGTGAAGCTATGAAAGTTGCAGGGATGAATATTACGTACAGGCATTTTCCGTTCGAGCACTTTCTCGATTCCATGACGGAGTTGGGCGTGGACCAGATTGAGCTGTGGGCAGGCGAACCCCATTTTTACGTTTACCGGGGAGGGATTGGCCGATTAAGGAGCATTAGAAAGAATCTCAAGTCAAGAAACATGAAGGTGGTTTGCTACACCCCCGAACAATGCGTCTATCCGTTTAATCTGGCGGCTTCCGATCAGGAGCTGCGGCAGAAAAGCGTGGATTACTTTGTCGAAAATGTATACGCGGCGCTGGAATTGGATGCCAACATGATGCTGGTCACTTCGGGAATCGGGAGCTTTCATGCAGCCGGCGAGGAATCCTGGAAATATGCCGCCGACTCGCTTGGCCAGCTGAGCAAGGTGGCTGAGCGGGAGGGAGTCACGCTTGCTTTGGAACCTTTAACCCGCTTCGAATCGAACCTCATCACCGACGTCAAAGGCATTCAAAGAATGATGGACGAGATCCGGTCACCGTCACTCCATGGAATGATCGATGCCGTAGCGATGCAGTTGGCCGGGGAGACGCCGGAGGATTATTTCTCCACGCTGCCGGAGCTGTGCCATTTCCACTTGATCGACGGAGATGGATCGACGGACGCTCACTTGGCCTTGGATGACGGGGCGCTGGATTGGAGAGGTTACCTTGAAAGCCTCAAGCGTAATGGATATCAAGGCACCTGTACTTTGGAAATCATGGGATTCCATTATTATCAAGACCCGCACGATACCGTTATGCATTCGATCCGAAAGATAAGGGACCTGGGCTTCTTATCATCTTGATTGGAGGAACTCACGATGAGTAATGGCACACTTACAAGAAAGCTGGGCTTTTGGTCCGCTTTGGCTTTGGCTGTCGGAACGACGATCGGCTCCGGGATATTCGTCTCGACCGGAGACGTAGCCAGAGCCGCGGGATTGCCCTCGATATCGATACTGGCCTGGATTATCGGCGGCGTGATTGCCATACCGCAAGTCATGGTGCTAGCGGAGCTGTCAACGGCCTATCCCGAAAATGGAAGCGGTTACGTATATCTGAACAAGGCGGGCTGGCGACCGCTTGCGTTCCTGTATGGCTGGGCGACGTTCTGGGCGCTGGATCCCCCGTCCATTTCGATCATGGCACTGGCGATCGTCACGTATCTGGCAACCTTTTTCCCGTTTTTCTCGGGAATCGCCGGCAAATTGCTGGGGATCGCGATCATTCTGTTCATCACCTCCATTCACTACCGCAGCGTGAAGGAGGGGGGGCGTTTTCAAGTCGTCATTACGTTGATCAAAATCATTCCGTTTCTGATCGTGATTGTTTTAGGTTTGATGTACATGAACTACGATCACTTTTCCTACACCCCCGAGCCCGGCTCCGCTAGCGGCAGCTTAATTGGAGGCATCTCAGCCACAACCTGGGCCTACACGGGCATGGCCTCGATCTGCTTCATGGCGGGAGAAATCCGAAATCCGGGCAAAGTGCTGCCGAAAGCGCTCATTAGCTCGGTGCTGATAGTCCTGGGATTATACACGCTGCTTTCGGTGTGCATTACGGGGCTCATGCCTTTTGACAAGTTGCTGGGTTCCAGCGCCGCCGTATCCGATGCTGTCAGCTATATTCCGGGGTTGGCCAACATCGCGTCCCCATTCGTGGCGGTCACGGCCATCATTGTCATCCTAGGCTCCTTAAGCTCTTGCATCATGTTCCAGCCTCGCCTGGAATACGCCATGGCCAAGGACGGGCTGTTCTTTCGGCGGTTTGCCAAGGTCCACCCCAAATATGAAACGCCAAGTTTTTCGATTGTGGCCCAGGTGACCTATGCTTGCATCCTCGTGTTCTTCAGCGACTTAACTTCCCTGCTCGGGTATTTTACGCTAATTCAGCTGGTCATCAACATTATGGACTTCGCGGCCGTCTATAAATGCCGGAAGAGGGAGGATTATAAACCGATCTACCGAATGCCCGTTTGGAGGGTGACAACGATTCTGGCCATTGTTGGAGCGGCGTGGCTGGCCTGGGGGACGTTTACCTGGGCTCCGCTTGAAGGAATGATCGCGGCTTTGATCGTCATCGCTACCGGCCTGCCCGTCTACTATTACTGGGAAAAGAAATATGGCCGAACAAGGGATCAGGACAACAAACCGCATATCGTGGCGTAACTATCTGTCGTTAAAAAATGATTGCAACAAATGTATCGTCAAAATATAATACAAGACATAACAAATAATCAATGGAGCGTGCCTGCTCCAGTACAGGAGGAATCGATCGATGTTTAAATTTGACGAAGAGCTTTTCCTAAGACTTGTTGAAACAGAAGGGCTGGCGTACCGAAGCCAAATCGAGGAGATTGTGGACGGGATCTGCCGGAAAGGATACAGCAACATTTTCATGATCGGTGCCGGCGGCACGATTGCCATGATGTACCCTTACGAATATATCCTCAAATCCAATTCGACGATCGACGTGCACGCCGAAATTGCCGCCGAATTCGTGGTGATGAACAACAAGCATTTCAGCAAAGATTCGATATGTATCTTCACCTCGGTATCGGGAACCACCAAGGAGACGATCGAGGCGATCGAATACTGCAAATCTCGGGGAGCAACAACATTTGCTTTGGTGGCCGAGCCGGATACGCCGATCACCAAGCTGGTGGACCACTGCATCACGACGGGATCGGAGAAACATTCCTTTGATACGTTTTTCATGCTGCTGTATATGGTCGTATTCCGGTTCATGCATAACCGTAACGAGTTCCCTCAATACGAGCAGTTCACGAAAGAAGTATCCCTCCTTCCGCGGGCCATTCTGGACGCCGTCAAAGCATTCGACCCCAAGGCGGAAGCTTTTGCCATTGAGCATAAAGACACCGACTACCACATGATGGTCGGCTCCGGTAACCTGTGGGGGAATACGTATTCCTATGCCATGTGTGTGCTGGAAGAGATGCAGTGGATCAAGGCCAAATCGATTCATGCAGCCGAGTTCTTCCACGGTACGCTCGAGCTTGTGGTGGAAGATACCAGCGTCATCCTGCTGAAGGGCGAGGATGAGACTCGGCCGCTGACAGATCGCGTAGAACGTTTTGCCGAAAAAGTCACGAAGCGGCTGACGGTCATCGATACCAAGGATTTTGCCATGGAAGGTATCAGCGAAGAGTTCCGGAAGCATTTCGCAGTCAGCATCAACTGGGCACTGCTCAGCCGGATCAGCGTCTACTTAGAACGTGAAAGAAACCATCCGCTAACGCTGAGAAGATATTACCGCAAGATGGAATATTAATATGCATCGGGAGTGCTGTAATTGCTGTAATACCATGCGGCACTCCTTCTTTGAACAGAGGGAAGGTGAAAGAAGATGCGAATCGTGACCGTCGGAGACAACTGCATGGACGTGTATCAGTCTACCGGTGAGGCTTACCCTGGAGGAAACCCGGTGAACGTGGCCGTCTATTTGACTGAATTGGGCGCGGACACCGCTTATATTGGCTGGGTGGGAACCGACCGTTATGGGGAGATCATGGTCCGGGCGATCCAGGAGAAGGGCGTCAATACGTCAAGGGTATCGGCCAAAGAAGGAACCACTGCGGTGACCTACGTCGAAATGGCAGGCAGCGAAAGAAAGCTGGGAGACTATGAGGAAGGCGTAATGTCCGGCTTCTCCCTCAGTCCGGAGGATCTTCGGTTTACGGAGTCGTTCCAGCTCGTCCATTCCGCAATATGGGGCCATGCCGACCGCTATTTTCCTTATTTTAAAGAAAAGGGGCTGCTGACCTCTTTTGACTTTGCCGATAAGCTGGACCATGAACTCGTAACGACGCTTGCGCCTTATGTGGACTATCCGTTTTTGTCTTATACGCAGGATGACGAGCATATCCGGAATCTGATGAGGGAAATTAAGGCCCGGGGTCCCCGAATTGTCGTGGCCACCCTGGGTGAAAACGGCTCGCTGGCTTATGACGGCGTCCAATTTTATAAGCATGGGATCGTTGAAGTGGAGGTCGTCGATACGCTGGGGGCCGGGGATTCTTTTATTGCCGGGTTTCTTTACGGGACGCTGAACGGGCTTCCGGTCGATAAATGCCTGGAGCAAGGCGCGCAAAGGGCCGCGAAAACGATAAGCTATTTTGCCGCATGGTGACTGGGGGCGGCCATCAATGTATAATAGAGGGATAAGAAAATGATCATTGATGGATAAGGATGAATGTTCGATGAATTTAAATCCTTCGACCCCTCAACCGCTGTATATGCAGATCCGGCAGATGTTGAAGAATGACATCCAGCACGGACGCTACAAACCGGATGAGCAAATACCGACGGAAGCAGAGCTGTGCGATATTTATAACGTAAGCCGGATAACGATCCGCAAAGCGATTGAGGAACTGGTGCGGGAAGGAGCCCTTACCCGGATTCCGCGACGGGGGACCTTTGTGGCCTCCAACAAATTTCACAACGAGCTGCTGTCTGTAAGCGGATTCTCGGAGTTCAGCCACCAGCTTGGCATGATTCCGAATTCCCGCATTCTACGAAGCAATGTCATTGAAGCGACGGAAGAGGTGGCCGGGCATCTTGCCATTGAAGCCGGCAGCCCTGTCCTGGAGCTGGAGCGTCTCATGTATGTCAATGAACGTCCGCTGTTCTACGATATCGCGCATTATTCCTTGACCCGATTCCCCGATCTGGAGAAGAAAATCGCGATGAATGAGTCCACGTATAAAATTTTGGCCGAGGAATACGGGACGGAGATCGTAAGCAACGATAAAGAAATCGATGTCATTAGCGCGACACAAGACTATGCCAAGCTGCTGGAATGCGATGTCGGGGCCAATTTGTTTCGGATTTTGAAGGTCGCCTTCGACGCCAAGGACGAGCCTGTACATCTCTCCACGTTCATGTGTGAAACCAATCGGGTGACTTTGACGGTGCATCGGGCCAAGCAGGCGGATTACTAGCTAGCGGATTAATAATGCGGGATTTTTGATGCCACCGGCTACGGTGCAATGTGAACTGATCGTCGGATTTCTTGAGAGCATGGCGACGGCGGCTGATTAGAACCGTTTTGATATCGCGTACAGGGGAGTCCGACAGACAGGTTGCATGAAGAGTGGACCGGTAGTAAATCAGGCAAGCGTTAAAACCTTAGGTTTTAGCGCTTTTTTCTTTGGCATCGATAAGAACCGGATGCTTAGCTGACTGGATAAGCTGTCATAGAGCTTAAGCTTAAACATTAAAGTACATTGATAATCTTTTTAGAGCCAGAATCAATGATACGCCGCTTTTTCTTTGCACTTGCATGAATGTTGTACAGTTATATTTGGAAACGAAAGAAAGGGATTCTTCCGGAGTTCCTAGGTACAGCGCTAATACCCGGTGGCACCTTGTAGAGAAGGGAGCAGCATTCCCATGGATTTGGGAGGCCCATAGGAATAGAGGTCCACACTCGATTAAATATATAAAAAGCGAGGGATGAACATGAAAGCTGTAACCACAGAACGCCAAAAATTGCTGATACAATCGATGCAGTCAACTTTAAGAAAACTCGAAAGCGGCTTTAAAAGGATGACCGAGAAAGAAGCGAACACATCGCTCATTAAGAAACGACGGGATGCAGTGAAAATCGCCTTAGATAGTCTAGAACATGCTTGGCACGGAACGGATTTTCCATATGAGATGTCCGACATCCTCGAAGCCCGAACGGTTATAGCCGGAATTCTTCCTTCCGTTAAGAGCCAGTATGAAAACGCTAAAGAAGGCAGCCCGCAAAAGACGCTTCTGGTAAGACGCATTGCTTCTATTGAAGCAGCCATCGATGCTCTGGATAACCATATCCGTTAAAGGGATTCCAACTATGTGTAGAATAATATTTGAAGGGAAGGGATTAGAGGACCTTCCATTTCCAATCTTAAGAAGACTTCATCTCATTCTAGATGGATATCACAAGGAGGGAGAGGTGTAGCCTGTATTGGTTAAAGTCTGAATCCTTTTTTGTTTTCATGATTGACTTGATTGCAGAGCTGACGTAAGATTTACTTATGGCAATTTTTAGGTAATGCACTTACTTGAAAGTAAGGGGATGATCCATCCATGATTCATCAGCGTCAGTGTCCGATTGAGACACTCATTCATGTTTTAGGCGGCAAATGGAAGCCCATGATTCTATGGCATTTGATGGACTCCAATAAGCGATTCAATGATCTGGAGAAGCTTATACCTGAGGTTTCACAAAAAATGCTCTCCCAACATCTCCGGGATCTTGAGCGAGAAGGCATTGTCGAAAGAACGGTCTACCCTACGGTTCCTCCAAAAGTAGAATACTCTCTCAGTGAGTACGGAACAACATTGATTCCTGTAGCAGAAGTCATGTGTGCTTGGGGAGAGAATCATAATAAGCGGAGTGTTGAAGAGTCAGCGTAATACACGGGTCTCAAGGTACCTTTTCACGAATTCAATAATCCAAACAAAAGCTGCCACGGAATCCCGGGCGGCTTTTATTTTTACCTACGGTCGCAAAATGACAACATTTTTTTAAAATATATGCACCATCCTATGATGAACGTCTGCGTCAAATAATTGAACTCGATCCCTCTTGGCATGTGGCATGCATTAACGGGATTTAGATCATAAATGCCCATTTTAGTAGAATTGCCATCAATCTGCCTACAAAAGATTCCAATCCTCCCGGCGTCCACGTCAATATTGATATCTTTCCTGTCATGCTTACTTTTTAGTAAGGACCCTACTTTAAAGTGGGTTCTTAACATCATGCAAGGGCGATGCTAAGCTTGAGCTAACCAAATAATGGGGACACGAAAGAGGAGGAACGACCAATGAAGATTGTTGTGTTTGGAGCGACAGGGAATACAGGGAAGAGAGTGCTGCTACAAGGGATAAAAATGGGTCATGAAATGACCGCTTTTGTGCGAAATTCGGAGAAACTTTATGAACAACTAGGCGAGCATTCCGCCAAGCATGTGAAGGTTATCGCGGGCGATATGATGGACCCGGTTAGCGTCGGTGAGGCGCTGGCGCACCAAGACGCCGCTATTCTTGCAGCCGGACATGCGGGGCAGGGAGACGAATTTATTCGGATCGTCGATAACATTATAAGCCAATGTGAATCGGTGCCAAGTTTCTCCGGGAGGGTATGGGTAATGGGGGGAGCCGGACTGCTGGATATACCCTATACAGATCTTATCGGCAACAATTTACCCGGCTTCCCACCTGAATACAGGAATCACAACCGGAACTTCGAAAGGCTGCAGCAGACTGGACTCGATTGGTCCATGATGTGTCCGGGAACCATGACAGTGTCGAGAGAGCAGCCGGATTCGGTTCCTCTTCTTGTAACAACGGAAACCTTACCCGTTCCGGTTCAAGAGACGATCAAGGAATATTCCGAGGCGGATATTGCCGGTTACTTGTTCAGTCGATTTCATGAGCTGAATGTTGCGTATGACGATGTGGTCACATGTATGCTGGAACATCTTGAGCTTGGAGGACCGTTTAATGGAAAAAGGATCGGTCTAGCCTATCAAACCCATAATACGACGGTGGGCTAAGGAGGAGGGGACTATGGGTTTGTTTGGAATCCTGCTCGTTTTGCATATATTGGCTTCAATCGCTATCATTGGCCCCACTTTCGTGTTGCCCATCATACGAAGGTCCGCCAAGACCGTCGGACAGCTGCACTTTGCATTTGGTATAGCAAACAGACTGTCTATCCTACCTAAAATCGGCGGGACCGTCCTTATTTTAACCGGGGTTTGGCTTATGATCATAACCAAGATGGGGTTATCCCAGATGTGGCTGAATGTGTCCATCCTTTTATCGCTGCTCACGGTCGTCCTGATTGACGGATGGATCGAGCCCCGTTTGAACAAGATCGAGAAGAGCATTTCTGAAAATTACGACCAGGGTAATGAAATACCCGCCGAGTTCGGACTGCTGATCAAAAAGAAGCTCGTGCCCATCGAGACGGCAGCGCAGCTGCTGATGATTGCCATACTGGTGCTTATGGTCATGAAGCCATTTTAAAGGGCTGATTGCAGCGTCTTAACGACTTTGTCGTTTAAGCATCAAGCTCATGTCAGTATAATGGATAACAACCTATTTAAAATATTGTTGAGGCCAAATTTGGGCCATAGAAAGCCGCCATATTGGCGTCTTTTTGTGTATCGGTACAAGTTAGGAGATGTGCTCGAACTATAGTATACTATTTCATGAAATCCTGATTTTTACTTTCATTACATATTGTAAGGGGAGAATCGATATGAATTAAGATCGATTATCGATGAATTTAGCCGTCAAGTTGATGCAAAAAATCAAAGACTTTGATACCCAGACAAAGCTGAAAGGCTACCGGGGCAAAGTGGTGCTCATCAGGCAGCGGAATTTGGAAGCCTGGGACGATCAAAGGCTTCAAGCGGAATCTCTCCGGTTGAAACAAGAAGCACGATCTGGCACACCGTTGGACAAGCTGCTTGTCGATGCCTATGCGCTGGTCTGGCAGCGAAGAGAAGGCTTGGATTACAACCCTACGATGTCCAGATCATGGCCGCCATCGCTCTTCATGAAGGATTATTGATCGAGCAGCATACCGGCGAAGGAAAAACGCTCTCTGCGGTTATGCCTGCATATTTAAATGCGTTAACCGGCGAAGGCGTTCATGTGCTGACTGGCACATCGGGATGCGGAGTGGATGGGCCCTATCTATCGTTTCCTCGGGTTAACGGTAAAATCGGTTAAAGCGGGCATGAGTCTGTTGGAAAAACGGCAAGCGTACGCCGCAGATATAACCTATGTTACGGCCAAAGAAGCAGGATTCGATTATTTGCGCGACACGATCGCACTAAACGAAGCCGATACCGTGCATCGTCCTTTTCGCTACGTCATCGTCGACGAAGCGGACTCGCTGCTTCTCGACGAAGCGCGGGTGCCGCTGGTCATCGCCGGTGAGCCGGGCTTTTCCAAGGACAACGATACTCGCTTCGCTGAGGTGGCTCGGCAGCTTGAGCAAGATAAGCATTACGATTTCGATGAGTTCAAGCGCAATGTTTATTTGAATGAAGCGGGCGCTGCGAAAGCGGAATCGCTGCTGGGATGCGGCAATTTGTATGATAGCCATAATAGTCATTTGCTATCGTCGTTAAATTGCGCGCTGCATGCAAATATGCTCCAAAAGCTCGGAGGTTCAAACGATCCTGAGGAGTGGGAAAAGTTCGGCCTGAAGAGCCCTACCTCCACTTGGACTTATATTATCAACGATCAATGCATGGAGTACTTGCAGAATCCCGGTTCATGGAACCCAGGGACGATCATTGCATATTGGATTCGCAAGATGTTGAGGCCGGTATTTGGATGGCAAAAATTTTGATCGGGAACGAAGAGGTGGTAAAGGAGCATTTAATGGACAATCCGATACATATTCTCGTTGCCTGGTATCAGGAAGACGGAAAACCTGCCCAATCCTGAAAGCCGGAGATGTGATTGTTACCCATGATGGTGTAAAACACTGGCATGGTGCAGCCAAGACGGCTGGTTCGACATATCGCAATCACAGCAGGTACGCCCGAATGGTTGGAACCTGTAACGGATGAGCATTACAACCAATTGTAATGAAAAAAATGAAGCGGCAGTTAGCAGCGACGTCCGACCATTTTGATCGGACACCCATTGCACATGATGACGAGGGCTTTGGTGGGAAGGACGTCGCAGCTTTCGCCGTAGTCGGTCGACTTGGCCAATGCCCCCGTCGGCATCTGTCGGGTACAAGTTTATTCGCCTGATTCAGCAAACTTAAGTATTCGATCCCGAATCTCATCCCGAACTCTCTGGAATACAGCCCACTTTTCTGCATCTGTACCTTGAGCTTTCGCAGGATCATCAAATCCCCAATGAACCCTTTTTACGGTCGGCGGGGTAACAGGGCATTTATCTGCAGCATCACCGCACAGCGTTACAACCAAATCCGCGTTGTTCAGTATCTTCGGATCAATCATGTCCGAGGTTTGGTTGGAAATATCGATCCCAACCTCATTCATAGCTCGAACAGCATTGGGATTCAGCCCGTGAGCCTCGATACCGGCACTGTATACATTCCAGCTGTCCCCTAGATGCTGTTTAGCCCAGCCTTCAGCCATCTGACTGCGGCATGAGTTGCCGGTGCAGAGAAAGTAAATGGTTTTCTTTTCCATAATGAATCGTCTCCTTTTATATAAACTACAAAACGGCTAACCACAAATAGAGCCCGAGCAAAGTTATAAACAGCGTTGGGATCGTGAGGATAATCCCGGTTTTAAAGTAAGTTCCCCAAGAAATTTTGACCCCTTTGGTGGAAAGCACATGAAGCCAAAGCAATGTTGCCAGTGAACCGATCGGCGTGATTTTAGGCCCCAAATCAGAGCCGATCACATTAGCATAAATTAATGCTTCTCGAATTGCTCCGGACGTCTGGGTAGCGTCGATGGCAAGCGCATCAATCATAACCGTAGGCATATTGTTCATGACAGATGACAGAAGAGCCGCAATAAACCCCATCCCTATTGTCGCTACAAATAATCCTTGGTCAGCAACGGCTTGTATAACTTGTGAGAGCAAATCTGTAAGCCCCGCGTTTCGGAGACCATATACCACGACATACATGCCGATGGAGAAAAAGACAATTGCCCACGGAGCTCCTTTAAGGACTTCCTTGGTTGGAACGACACGACTGCGCTGGGCAAGTAGTAGAAACAAAACAGCTGTGACACCCGCTATAAGGGATACAGGTATACTAAGAAACTCGCTGATAAAGTAACCGATTAAAAGAACAATTAAAACATACCAGGAGATCCGGAACATGAAGGGGTCCTTGATGGCATCGGCAGGCTCCTTCAAACGGGCGGCTTCAAATCGCCGCGGAATACTTTTACGGAAGAAGAAATACAGGACCAGGATGCTGGCAATTAGTGAAAACAAATTCGGAATGATCATACGGCCGGCGTACTCCGCGAAGCCGATTCCAAAAAAATCAGCGGATACGATATTGACCAGGTTGCTTACGACCAGCGGAAGTGAAGTGGTATCGGCGATAAACCCGCTCGCGATTATGAAAGGGAACACCTTGTTCTCATCAAAGTCAAGTGCCCTTACCATGGCCAATACGATCGGTGTCAAAATGAGTGCTGCTCCGTCATTCGCAAAAAAGGCGGCAACAACAGCCCCCAAAATGCTAACATATACAAACATGCGGATTCCGTTTTCTTGTGCAGCGCGTGCCATATGTAGGGCAGCCCACTCAAAGAATCCGACCCTGTCTAAAATTAGAGAGATGATGATGATCGCTACGAATGCTAATGTGGCATTCCATACAATTTGGGTTACATCCCAAACGTCTTGAATGCTAACTACTCCTGCAAGTAACGCTAGCACAGCACCGCCGCAGGCCGACCATCCGATGGATAAATTTCTAGGCTGCCAGATGACCAAGGCCAGGGTGATCAAAAAAATGAGACATGCTAATACAACAGTTACCATCTCGTCCTCCGTTTATTGCGAAAGTCTTTGTCATCGATGAACATCGCGAATCATTATATAACTATATACTTATATAAACAACTATAAACAACAAGAAATAACTGACTTCAGGATGTTGCAATGGTCTTACTTGCAAACCGTAACTATTCCTTTCTTGTTAAGTGCGGCTAGAATGGCCATAGAATCAGGCGTATAATCGAGTACCGACTTAATATACGGCGGAACATCTACGCTCAAGGAATAATATACCCACTGACCGCGTTTGTCTTCCTTTACAAGGCCTTGGGATTTTAACTTCCTTAAATGCTGACTTACGCCCGGTTGAGAAATCTCCAGGACATCAACGAGCTCGCATACGCAATATTCCCGCTCCTTCAACAAGGATAGAATGGTGAGACGGGTACCATCGCTTAGCAGCTTCAACTTATCAGCCATTTGGTGGATCTGCTCCAAGCCAACGCCTCCTTATCGGTTTAAAGATCATTATATAAGTGAACGATTATATAATATTCGGATTCCAATAAAAAATCAAATGAAAGAAAATTTTTTTCATCTCCAAAATAACATTTGCATTTTGCAAATTATTCGTGTATAAATGAATCAAGAGGTGAACAGAACATGGAAAGCACTCGCGAACTATTTCAGATTATGACACGCCGTTTCGGCTTATTGAACAAAAACTGCTGCACTGTGGGTGGAAATGATATCACTCCTGTCCAAAGTCATATTTTGTTTGAAGTCGACCGTCAGCATCATCCTTCGATCCAGCAAATCGCAGATACTTTGGGGACTGATATTACAACATTCAGCAGACAAGTACAGTCTCTAATCAAAATGAATTTAATTAAAAAGACGCCTGATCCTACTGATCGACGGATATCCATACTCACCTTAACGGTCGAGGGCAAATACGTAGCTACCACGATCGACCAGCAAATGAATGCTTATTTTGATGAAGTATTCTCATTTATGACCGAATTTGAGAAAGAGACGGTCCTTCGCTCCATCAAGCTAATGAATGAGGCCATGGCTAAATCGGATAATTGCTGCAACCCCATTATCGGTTAAATTTTTTTAACCTCAATTACTTGCAAAGTGCAATTAATAAGGGGAGGTAATAAGATGGCATCAGAATTAGATGCAATAGTTATCGGAGGCGGGCAAGCCGGTCTTGCATCCGGGTATTACTTGAAGAAAAACGGACTGAAATTTTTGATCCTGGAAGCAGGCGAGCATGCAACGGGGTCCTGGCCAAATTATTACGATAGTTTAAAGCTGTTTTCGCCTGTAAGGCTGTCCTCATTGCCAGGGATGAGGATATCCGGGGCTGCAACCCACTATCCGTCCCGAAATGAAGTGATTCAGTACCTTAAAGCGTATGCCCAGCGTTTGGACTTACCGATTCGAACGAATCAAAGAGTTATTGCCGTGGAGAAAACAGAGAACGGTTTTTCTGTCCAGGCAGCAGCAGGAGACGTCTATCTGGCCCGCACGATCATCAATGCGACAGGTTCCTTTCATAATCCACATACGCCTGACATAAACGGAGCGGAGGTTTTTCAAGGGGAAATCCTGCACTCTTCCGCGTATCGAAATCCGACTCGTTACCGGGGACAACGAGTCGTGGTCGTTGGGCGTGGGAATTCTGCGGTTCAAATTGCGGTCGAGCTTGCTGACAACAGCCATACATCGCTTGCTGTGCTTCGGCCCGTTCAACTTACGAAAACAAAAGTACTAGGAATTGATCTGCACTTTTGGCTTAGAGCCGTCGGTTTGGATACATTTCCTTTCTGGAGATTCGGCAAAAAGCCGCCAATCCCGAATTCCGTTGCCGACTTGGATGATTACCGTGCACGATTAAAGGCTCGGAAGCCAGATCAAAGGTTGATATTTACCTCTTTTTACGCCGAGGGCGTCATCTGGCCAGATGGAACGAAAGAACCGGTAGATACCGTCATTTTTGCGACCGGCTATCGCCCCAATCTATCTAACCTGCAACCCATCGGGGCACTTGACATTGAGGGAAAACCGACCCATAAAGCAGGAATAAGCCTTACGGTTCCAGGACTTTATTATGTCGGTTTAGAAGGACAGCGTTCCTTTGCTTCCGCAACATTAAGGGGGGTGGGGCCGGACGCGAAATACGTTGTACGCAAGCTTATGCGTTATTTGAAAATAAGAAATCATTTGTAGGGAGGGTATTACCTATGTATTTAAATTGGTGGGCCGAAGAATATCTTTTGAAACAGCAGCAGCTCGAAATTGAGCGCTCCGTAAGGGAAGCCTGGAAATGGAAGGAGCCAAAGGAGGGAGTGTTGAACCAACTTCTTTGGAGACGGCAACCTACGAATACAATAGCCTGTTGTGCACCTAGCTGTTGCTGATTGTATAAAAAACTTGAAGGAGAGAGGATATCTATGAATCAAGTAACGAAGGATCAAATCCGTCAGAATGTGCGTAACCGTTATAAACAAGTGGCTGTTCAAGAAAGTTATGCCGGTTCATGTTGTCAAACCGACACGCAAGCAACCAGCTGCTGCAGCACACCTTCCGACTTCAATTCGATCTCCAGTAAGCTTGGATATTCGAATGATGAACTAAGCGCGGTGCCTGAAGGTGCAAATCTTGGTTTGGGGTGCGGCAATCCCCAAGCTATTGCGTCATTAAAGCCTGGTGAAGTCGTACTCGACTTAGGCAGCGGCGGGGGCTTTGACTGTTTCTTAGCGGCCCGGCAGGTGGGGGAGACCGGTAAAGTGATCGGCGTTGACATGACACCTGAAATGGTTAGCCGTGCACGTAACAATGCTATTAGAGGGGAGTATTCGAATACAGATTTTCGTTTAGGAGAAATTGAGCATCTTCCTGTTGCTGATAACACCGTGGATGTCATCATTTCAAACTGTGTTATCAACCTCTCGCCAGATAAGCAGCAGGTGTTTAATGATTCGTTTCGTGTTCTTAAAAGTGGCGGCCGACTGGCGATTTCCGATATTGTGACAACAGCCGTGCTTCCTTCAGAAATAAAGAATGACTTGGATGAACTGTATTCAGGCTGCATATCAGGAGCATCTTCAATCAGCGAGATATATACCATGCTTCAACAAAGCATATATACCGATATCTCCATCGAACCGAAGGATGAGTCCAAAGCTTTTATTAAAGATTGGGTTCAAGGATCGAATATCGAGGATTACATCGTATCAGCTGTAATCAAGGCAAGTAAGCCCTAACACGGAGGGGAAGTCGGCGTTTTTAGAGAAAGAGGAGTTGAAGTTTCAGAGAGAGAAACTTCAACCACTATGGATTATCTAGCTTTAGAAAAGCTCGAAGAGCGCTGCTGACCGGGACGTTCCGGTGAAAAATAAAATGCACCACTAGCTCACGATAGGACTTTGGAAGCGTCATGGCTTTCATGTTGCTCTCCTTGGAAATTGTTACGGCATTGGACCTCGGAAGGAGAGCTACGCCGAGTCCCGAAGCAACTCCTCCGATCACGGCTTCGAGCGAACCGAACTCCATGATACGAGGATGATGGACTCCGGCTTCTGCCAGCAGGCGCTCCACTCTGGACCGGTGTGTGCAGCCCGTCGATAAGATCAGCATTGGCTTGTGCAATTGCTCCTGCAGACTCTCGGCCTCAACTCCGGTGAGCAACACTAGTTCTTCATGATAGGAAGGAATCTGTTTCAGTTGAGGATGCGTTACAGGGCCGTACACGAAAGCCCCGTCGAGTTCACGGTTCAGTACTTGCTGCATGAGTACGGCTGAATTGCCCGTGTTAAGAGACAGACTGACCTCAGGGTATCGAGCATAATAATCGGCGAGGCGTTCCGGAAGATAAGCCGCAGCGGTCGATTCAATCGCTCCAATTCGCAGCTGTCCCCGCGGCTTATCCTCAGCCTGAACGGATTTCTTAGCTTCATCCAGCAAATTTAAAATTTCACGCGCATATCCAAGCAGGATCTTGCCCGCTGGAGTCAATTCCATCCCTCGGTTGCTTCGGATAAACAGTGTTGTTTGCAGACCTTCTTCCAACTGGCGGATCCGACCCGTGACGTTGGAGGGCACATACTGGAGACGCTGGGCAGCCCGGGTGATGCTGCCTTCCTCCGCTACTGTGCAAAATATCCGTAAATCTCCACTTTCCATTCGGTTCACCTTCCAGGATTCATTTTTACTGAATGTCATATTCATTACTAACAATTTTACATGCATCGGGGTGAATCTTACAATGAACCCAGGACGGCCAACAGGCTGGAGGAAAGAGAGGGGTTCATATGAAAGCAGTTATTCATCATGGCTCAAGCGGCCTGAACGGACTTCGGGTCCGTGATGTGGAAATGAAACAACCGGGGCTAGGTGAAGTTAGAGTCCGCTTGAAGGCGGCTGGTCTCAATCACCGCGATTTATTTTTAATGGAGGGAAGGCAGGCAGCGGACAGGCCGCTCATTCTAGGTTCAGACGGGGCAGGGATCATTGATGAAGTGGGTGAGGGAGTTAGCGATCTCACTATCGGCACCGAGGTTATCATCCATCCGACGATCGGCTGGGAGCGGACCCAAGAGGTCCCGGAGGTACCGGAGATTTTGGGAGGACCGATGGACGGCACGTTTGCCGAGACGGCAGTGATCCCGGCGGGCAATGCCTTCAGAAAGCCATTATATCTGAGTTGGGAGGAAGCGGGAGTACTTCCTTTGTCGGCTCTGACAGCCTACCGTGCGCTGTTTACAAGGGCCCAAATCAAGGCAGGCGAGCATGTGCTCATTCCGGGCATAGGAGGCGGGGTTGCAACCTATGCTATGCTTATGGCCCAAGCTGCGGGGGCTGTCGTGAGTGTTACATCCCGCAGTGAAGCCAAGCTTGTTGAAGCTCGTAGGAATTCTTTACATAGGGCTTTTTCAAGCGACGGGGATTGGAACGAAGAGCTGGAAGGGGAGAAGGTGGACGTGATCCTGGATAGCATCGGTCCGGCTACCTTTTCCCAGTACTTAAAGGTGATTAAGCCCAATGGGCGGATTATCAGTTTCGGGGCCAGCTCCGGCGATACGGTAGAGGTGCCGCTTAGGGCTTTGTTTTTTCCTCAGCTGTCCTGGATCGGTACATCGATGGGGAGCAGGGAGGAGTTTGCTGAGATGCTTCAGTTCATGGACAAGCACAGGATTCGTCCGCTGATCGACCGTATGTACGCGATAGATGAGACACGAAGCGCGTTTCAGCGAATGATGGCGGGCGAGCAGTTTGGCAATATCGGTTTGCTCTTCGGATAAACTTCGTTAATGCACAAAAAACGGGCCGAAAATACACGTTTCAGCCCGTTTTGTTCATAATCACTCTCAAAGCCTGAATGTCTCAGCTAAGCTCCTTCCACCATATCCCGTTTGCGATATCCCATATAGCCCATAACCATCAAAGCAACACTGATCACCGAGATCGTAATAAAGGTTGCCGGATCAAACGGATCTACAGGCATCCGCGGAATCCAGCTTTGAACGGCTGTCTTTGCGAACCATTTCGGCAAATCCAAAATGCCGCCAAAGTAGTTTAATGCAAAAGAATAGCCAAGATACCCATATACCGCTTTCCCTAGTCTTGGGGCCCAGCCTAAAGCCAAAGCGGCAAGTCCCGTAAAGAATAACACGGAAGGGAAGAAGTTATAACCAGCCACGAAAAAATCCCGCATATTCATGGACGAGCGGTCACCCATGGCAGAAATGGCCGTCCCGCCTAGACCGCTAGAAGCGAGCAAAATGCCAACGATTCCAGCGACGATGGCCAAAATGACACTCGTCCAATAGAGCTGAGCTCGCGTCACTTTGGTAGCATAAAGCTGACTTAAATGCAGCCGCGTTTCTTCCGAGAACAGTTTGTTCACGATCGCAATCGGCAAAATGGAAACCATTCCGATCATGACCATCATAATGGTCCCGGTGAAGGATTCTTCGATGGAAACGCCGGATATCGTAAACATTTGACTCATGACTTCATTGCTTTCAAGGAAAGCCTGCATATCTCCATAAATCGAACCATAGGCCGCTCCCATGATAACGAAGGCAATCAACCAGCTGATCATTACGCCTTTATTCAGCTTGGCAAACAGACCGGGTACGGACAGTAATGATTTTTTTGCCGACTCCCGCCCTTCACGCTCTGGCAAATAACCGGCCCCCATATCTCGGCCGTCTTCAAGGGCAAACGCGATGATCACGGCAATGACGCTGAAGACTACGGCCAAAATGAGAGGGAACCAATTGTTATCCGTAAAAGGATAGGTCAGATATGTCCAACCCATAGGATTGATCATAGAAAAATCAACATTCGACACATCCGTTCCGGCACGGAAGATGTAAAGCAAGCCTACAATTCCGAGCGATGAACCGGTTGCCCCGGAGGAGGTCGGCATCAATTGCGCCATAACCAAAGCGATCACGGCTCCCAGGATCCCGGCCATCCCGATGGATGCGCCAAACAAAAAGGATCCTTCGGCCGAAATCGTATCTACGCCATAGCTGGTCATGACTCCACCAATCACAAGCGCCAATAGAATATTAATCATAACGACTTCGGCGATCACCGCAAGCGAATTGGCTTGACGACCAACTTGAAAAGAGCGTACGAGTTCAGTAAGCCCGAGATCTTCTTCTTTGCGAGTATGGCTTACCACATGCAAAGCAGCGATGATCATTGCAAACAAACCGCAGAATAACAACATTTCGTGCGCATACATCGCACCTAATGTGTAATCCGCTCCCGTCTCAACCGGTGTCGGACCAACCATGGAAATCATGGCAGGATTTTGCAAGGTTTCATACATTCCCTGTGAACCTTGCCCTTTGCCGATTTCTACAAAAGCCGGGACAAATCCGGCAGAAAACAAGCCTAAGCCTAAAACCCAGATGATGATTTTTTTCCAATCACGTTTCAAATATTGGGCGAGTAGTATACGCGAACGCGCAAATTTTTCTTGCATTTTAGTCTCCTCCGTTTCCGCTCTTAGACTTCATAATGACGCATGAATAAGTCTTCCAGCGTAGGCGGCACGGATTCAAACTTCTTGACGCCCAATTTTGCCGCTTCGGACAAAATATCGTTGATAAACTCGTTATCCGCAGAGAATGTCGCTTGATTGCCGGATTGCTTGAAATCATGGACACCGTTCACGGATGCCATTTTAGCGACATTGCCTTGCGTTACCATAGTTACTGTAGAACGGGTTAAGTGACGAAGCTCATCCAATGTCCCGGTTTCAACCACTTTGCCTTGGCGAATGATAACCACTTTATCGGCCAGTCGTTCCACTTCGCTTAAAATATGGGAGGACAGTAAGATGGCTTTTCCTGCAAGCTTGATTTTTTCGACTTCATCCTGGAAGACGGCTTCCATCAAAGGATCAAGGCCGGAAGTCGGTTCATCGAAAATATACAGATCAGAGTCAACGGATAAAGCCGCGATCAAGCCGACCTTTTGCCGATTTCCTTTGGAATAGCCCTTGGCCTTCTTCTTAGGATCCAATTCAAACCGTTTAATCAAATAGTCGCGTTTATTTTTGTCTCCACCGCCATGCAATTTCATAAATAAATCAATGATTTCGCCGCCTGTTAAGCTGCCCCAAAGCGCCACATCCCCAGGAACATAAGAAAGTCGTTTGTGAATCTCAAGGCTGTCCTTCCATACATCCTTGCCAAAGATCTTCGCATCCCCGGCATCCCGATGGATGATCCCGAGGAGTGTACGAATCGTTGTGGATTTCCCCGCCCCGTTCGGCCCGATAAAGCCGACAACTTCCCCGGCATCTACCGTAAATGAAACGTCATGCAACGCCTTGAATTTCCCGAAGCTTTTTTGCAGGCCTTGCACTTTCACAATGTTTGTCATAGCACTAAAACTCCTTCATAACCAGTTTTAGTAACGTGCTTTCCAGTTTAATACAAAGCTTCAATCTCATAATTAGCGAACTATATTATTAATATTAGTTCGTATTTATATGATAATCGCCTTGTTTTAAACCAAAGTTCATTTACAGTTTCAGTTATACACCCGAATTTCCGCATAGTCAATGCAAAAAAACATAAGTTTAGAACTCATATTTGTTTGATCATTCATAATTTCGCTATATAATAAATAGGAAGGGAAAATACGAACTAAATCTTCCTTAAAATTTTTTTTAGTCATAATCGTCAGAAAGCAGGAATAAGGAATGAATGGTTTTGAAAAGAGGACACAAGCGAAGAAATATCAAGTTCTGGAGGCAACTTTTAACTTGATAAATACTGAAGTCGGCATCGAAAATGTAACGGTGGATGAGATTGCTAGACATGCCAATGTCGGTAAAACGACAATCTTCAAGTATTTTGGGAGCAAAGAAAACCTGATCCATGAGGTGTTTAAGTATTTTATAACTCAAATGGGGGATGAGGCCCGAAAAATTATGGCCGAAAATAAACCGTTCGAAGAAACGATCATTGCCATGAGTCAGATGAAAATTCACTTTCTGGAGAAGATCAACAAGCAGTTTTATTTGGATTTAATGGATTATTTTACAAAGAAGGACGATGACGGATTATCATTGATGATGCAGGAGCACGTTAAGGAGAGCTACAGTCTCATGTTGGATTTGTTTCACCGCGGTCGTAAAGAAGGGAAGGTCGATCTGAAATATTCGGATGAGTTTCTGCTGATTTATTTCCAGGCCCTGGTTGAAGGGATCTCCAGCCCGCATATCTACTCGAAGATAATGCCCTATACCGCCCAATGGACGGAATTGCTGATAAAAGGGGTTGCGCCAAGCAAATAAAGCAATCAGTGAACGTTCGGATAGTATATAGCATAAGGTGAAGTTTAAAAAGTCAAGGGGATGATTACTGTGGAAGAAGTACGAACCAACTCAGATTCAGCAGAGGAAGCGGTGACCCAGTGGATCAGGAGTAATGCTTACGCTATCGCCACAATTGATCCCCAGGCTCCTTACACTGATTTAGAGCCCTTAGCCAATATCTTTCGCAACAGTACTGTCATCGGGATTGGAGAGTCGACTCGCGGTGCCCGAAGCGCTCACCAGATATATCTCATTAAGGACCGACTTACGAGATTTCTTGTTGAATATCTAGGATTCCGTACGCTCTTTCTGGAAACGGACTGGACTGTAGGTATGCAGCTTAATGAGTACTTGCGTACAGGCAAGGGGGACCCAGAAGCTTTGCTTACTGCAGCTTGGGGCCCTTTACAGACAGAAGAGGTTCTCGATGCTCTATGTTGGATGCGCTCCTATAATGTACAGAACCCGGACGATACCATTCGAGTTTTTGGTGGGTACTTCGGTGCAGGGCATGTTCAGGTATTCGACGAAGTAGCTAACTATGTGCGTATAAATGCGCCGGAACAGCTGGATGAGCTAGAGACTCATTATTTGTTTCTTCGTCCCTCGGGTGAAATAGACAAGCATGTCGAGTGGTACTCCAGCCAGCTAAATAAACAGCCATTCATTGATCACGCACGACTGGCCTACCAGCTCATTGCCAAGCTCCCGAGAAATGACGGGCACGAATTGGCGCTTCAACACTCTCGTTTCATCTTAGGCTTCTATGAGTACGAGGGCTTTGAGAGCCTTGACCTCGATCATCGAATGGCAAATAACATGATTTGGTGGCAGGAGAACACAAGTGACAAAGTGGTTTATTGGGGAGGGATTGCACATACAGCCAAAGACAGTCTCCTCGCGACGGGGCGCAGTGCTGGAAGCTATCTGCATGAATACTTTGGATCGGGTTACACATCTCTGGGCGTAACCTTCCATCACGGATTGGGTGCAGACTACATTCCTGAACCGTCGGCAGAGTTTGCAGAAGCAGTCCTGGGAGAAGTCGATTTGGATTCTTACCTCCTGAATCTGAATGCTACTCAACCGGACACAGTCCGAGCATGGCTCAACACACCAACCAAAATACGGGTGATTGGTCCTTATTACGACCCGGAGAAAGATTCAACATTTCACATGGTTGGGCCTCTCGCCAAATGGTTTGATATCATCATTCATTTTCAGGAGATTACAGCAGCTCGCAACTTGTTTTGATGTAAGGCGGTGATTGGAATGAGAATATTGATAGCTGGTTATGGTCTGGACCCTAATGGTTTCATAGTAAGCGATGTTAGCAAAGACAAAATTGATGATGTCTATATGACTTGCATCCACGAATCGATCGAGTGCCTTAAACAGGCATTTCATCAACAACTTCATAGTGTTTATCTGTATGGTAGTGTAGCGAGAGGAGAAGCGATTCCAATTAAATCCGATTTAGACCTTATCGCTATGTTCAATACCCAATTGAGTTCAGATAAGTTAGCAGAATTAAACTTACTTGCTGGAGAACTATCTAAAAATTATCGTTCTTTAGTTCGTGATGTCGGTATAGCTGTAGCGTATTATGATTATACGCTTGACCCTGCAAATTATTTCGAAAATGCCTTTCTTAAAGAGCTCTGTGTTTGTGTATATGGAGAGGATCTAGGAGAACGGTTTGGCCCTTATAAGCTTACAGCAGAGATACCAATCCGTTTTAATGGCGATATTGAACAGGTCCTTGAGCGGAAGTTAGCAAGGTTAACAACAGCGTCTGGAGAAGCTTATAAAACCATAACAAAAAGCTTCGCTCGTAAACTAATCCGAACATTCTATTCCATGGTGATGGTGCGTTCTCAGATATGGACGACTCGACTTCACGAGCAAGCTGAAGTCTTTCTTCAGCACTTCCCAGAAAAGAAATCCATCATTCACACTCTGCTTAATTGGATTGATGGACCGCCAATGGACCATAAGGCTGTTTATGAGTTGTTTAAGATGGAGGGGAAGTGGGCGAGCGCTAATTTTATGAGTGAAGCCAAAATGTCTTATAAAGCTAAGGGGTAGATGATTGATTCAATACATCCTCCGATGGATTGACACTCCGGCCTTGTTCCCTTGGCGTCGTTACGCGTGAACACCACCGGAACAGCAAACGTCGATGATACTTTTCTTATCAATGCTCCCAAATCATTAGCCAAAGAGCAGGATATTAGGTGTTAAACTTTAGGCGAATCCATTCGTTTAATTAATCTACTTGCCTGCCAGGCAGAATTTAAAAGGGCTGCCCTCCAGCTTGTAGTTAGGGCAGCCTGTGACAGTTTGTTATTGCGGTTTCACTGTGAAAATCTGAAACGTAATGCCGTACCGGTCGGTCACAACGCCATATGCAGGACTAAAATGAACTTCTCCAAGAGGGATATTCACTTGACCTCCTTGCTGCAGAGCTTGGAAGAAACGCTTTGATTGATTTACATCTGGTGTTGTCAAGCAAATATTCACCTGATTTCCTTCCTTGTAGGGAAAATCCGCATCAATGTCAGCCGCAAAAAGCTCCGTGTCGCCGATTCGCAAAATAGAGTGAGCGAGTCGGGCTCTCTCCGTTTTGGACAGTTTTTCGCCGCCTGGCGATTCTCCGAGCGTCTGCTTAAACAGGATTGTCGCGCCTAACGCTTCCTCATAGTATCGGATTGCCTCTTCAACCTTTCCGTCCAGCATAATAAAAGGGATCGCTTTCAACATTGTTACCCGTCTCCTTTACATGTCTATTCGTAGCTCCACTCATGGATACATCTACATTAAGTCTCATAATAGTGACAGTACTTGTCATGATAATCCAATAACAAAATGGGACGGGTAATTTTTTTACTCACGACTGTTGAAACCGTGAACTTTTATTACAGAACTCCATGGATGAAGAATTTTTCTTATCTACTAACAATATAAATCTAAAACAGTGTTCTGCACACGAATTAAATAGGGACATGATACCGTCGAGTCGGTTAAGGAGGATCCTATGAACATTGCGGGCATACAGGCTGATTGGAAAGTGGAAAAAATCGAATTCGCCAAGTTAACCGGAGAACGAGCCAGAAGCGCGGGGGCCAATGGCAGAATCGGCATTCATGGCAAAAGCTGCACAGTGGATATCGCCAGAATTACGATCGATGGACAAACAGGTTACGGCAGCTCGATTCATATAACGCCGGAGTGGGCCGAAAACATAATTGGCCGCCGATTGCTTGACTTATTCGATGAGCGTGGCCGACTGCATGAAGCGTATCATTTACAATTGGAATATCCCGTGTTCGATTGGTTAGGGAAGCGGGAAGGTAAACCCGTGTACCAATTAGTATCCGGTGCCCACATGGTATCGGGAACTCCTGTGGTTGTCCCTTGTTACGATACCTCGCTTTACTTCGATGATTTGCATTTGCCCGATGAGCGGGCTGCAGTCGCATTGATGCAAGAAGAAGCC
This sequence comes from Paenibacillus ihbetae, assembly GCF_002741055.1. NCBI lineage: Bacteria > Bacillati > Bacillota > Bacilli > Caryophanales > Paenibacillaceae > Paenibacillus > Paenibacillus ihbetae. The sequence continues at coordinate 6,461,108 of NZ_CP016809.1, forward strand.
ATGCAAGGTTATGCGAAGGGCCAACGTCATTTTAAGATTAAGGTTGGCCGAGGCGGACGCCATATGCCGCTCTGGGAAGGGACCAAACGAGATATCGCGATCGTACATGGGATATCGGAAGTGGCAGGTCCCGCAGGCAAGATCATGATCGATGCGAATAATGCATATAATTTGAACTTGACCAAAGAGGTTTTGGCAGCTTTGGCTGACGTGAATTTATACTGGGTGGAAGAAGCCTTTCATGAGGATGAAGCCTTGTACGAGGACCTGAAGGAATGGCTCCGCCAACGCGGACAGAATGTGCTTATCGCCGATGGGGAAGGTCTTGCAGCACCTCATCTTGTTGAGTGGGCGATTCGCGGCCGTGTAGATGTGCTGCAGTACGATATCATTTGGCCCGGCTTCACGCATTGGATGGAATTAGGCGAGAAGCTGGATGCCCATGGCTTGCGGTCTGCGCCTCATTGTTACGGCAATGCCTACGGCATTTACGCGTCGGGACATTTGGCAGCAGCGGTACGTAACTTCGAATTTGTGGAATATGATGATATTACAATTGAGGGAATGGACGTATCTGGATATCGAATCGAAAATGGCGAGATCCATATTCCGACCACACCGGGTTTCGGGATCGGCTTCGACGATGAACTTGTAACATACCTTGTAGGGCGATCCGGCTGGTCCAGATGCCGATAATATATTGCGGATCGCGGCCACATCCCGAAGCGGAGGAGAAGGTACCTGCATGTTATTATACACGGAAGTAGCTAATTCGTCCTCGGCAGCGTCATCGCATAACGTCGACCAGTATACATGTTCCCGCTGCTAGCCGAGAAAGCAACGAAAAAAGAAACCTCTCCTTCGGTGAGATGGAAGTACAACCATCTATAGCTGGAGGAGAGGTTTTTGCTGTATCCAATTGTCTCCTTATTGAGATTCAGGCGATTCTCCTAACCTTAACTTCAGCCAGCCTTCTACCGCTTTGATGGGAGACGGAACCAGAAAGGCGTTTCCGTTGGATGGGTAGAGATTGGAAGTTTCAACCCATGCTCCATTCTCTCCGGGCGTGATAAATTCCCATTCTCTGTTGGGCAGCTGCGTCAGCGGCATTACATAGCTTTGTCCTCCGGCCAGCAGTGGACCTAAATAAAAGGTCAGATAGAGCCTGTTTAATGCAGCTTCAATCCGATCCGGAGGGAGGCGGTGTTCAACGACAGGCAGCATACCGCTTATGAGATGTATCGTTGCATACGGGTCCATAATCAGGGACAAGGCCGTTCCGCCCGTATATTCACTAGCGGGAACATCGACCTGACGATTATGCCTGAAATAATCGGATGTGTACCCCGTATCGGCAAAAGCGCTGTTGAACTGCTTATATCCCGTGTGGTCATGGTCGTCGTCATGAACAAAAAAGCCGATCATACCGTCCCCCGTATGATGGGTTTCGCCAATCCATAACGGCATCTTAAACTGGTTAATGGAGATATCCGGAGGGGAATCCGGCCCCTTAAAGGTTTCAAAAAATTTATAAGCCGCAGGGGGCCCGGCCTGCACCAGCTCGACACGTGCTTTCACCAAAGCCAGCGGTTTTCCAGCATATTGGCTTAAACCGGTTGAGCCAGTGGAATCGGGCTGATGGATTACCCACAAGGCCGAGTCGACCAGGTCAAGAAAAGGGGTGAGCACATCTTCCTTATGTTCACGGCTTCGGCGCAAAAACTCACTTAAGAAAGCTTTCATATCCGGATTTATACCATCTGGCAGTTCTGCGGATCCTCCTATCGAAGGCGCACTCTCCGGTGTGCCCGGCGCATTTCTCCAATGGACCCGGTCCCCTTCGTAGGCCGTCACGATTAGACTTCCAAGCATATAGCCGTCCTCATCGTAAATCAGCAAGCTTTGATCCATATAATTCGGAATCATCCAGCCGCAAATGGGGGAATCCGGAAGATTAAAATCGCATTTTTCCCCGCTGCGGGCCTGAATCCAGTTGAAGTCCAGCCGGGTGGGCTGCATGAAGCGCGGAGGAAGCATCATGTACTGTCCAATCGGGAGAGGCGACATTCTCATATCTTCAGCGATGGCATATTGGCTGCATTGAACCTCCTGAAATTGTCCGAAGGTATCAATCAATCTGAGTTTATCCAGTTTAAACCAGCCTCCCCTTAAAGGAGAAAAAAACGTATTGAACAATGGTTTTTCTACGCTATACTCCCCTAATGCCTCCCTGACCCGGGATGCCAGCTCCGCACTTCCAACATTGAAAACCATAATAGGAAAACGCAGTGCAAGCTGACTCATCAAGAATCGTTCATTAAAGCCTTCCAGGGTCTGGGACAGGTAATCCATCTGGGTCAGGTTCCCAAATTTCCGCGCTTCCTCTGCGCCCAATTGCTTGAGCGTCATCGCATGAAGCTGCTCCGCTATATGGGGGTCAAAAAAATGCTGCCCTCAATCACCACAGACTCACGGGTATCCGGCTCCGAATTGTGATATACATAGTCAGTGCCTTGAAAATTCCAGTGATCAAGCTTCGGATGACTGCTGACAAGATTTTGGTCCGGATAATACAGCGCCCGCCAGCTAAGGATTACAGGATTCCAAGGTTCACTCCAAACATTTAAAAACAGCGGGGCAGGCAGCTCCTGCCCTTTATCCAATATCCCTCTCTTGGTGATGTTCTCCAGTGCCTGGTTAACAACAGTATGCAAATAGGCATGCTCATCTTCCGACAATGGCAAAAGATCGAGCTGCTGAGCGATAAAAGTAACCAAAAGCTCGGCACAGTCCGATGTAAACAGCACCGCTTCAAGCAGCAATTCAGGATAGTTTCCTTTAACTTGCTTCCTGGCGAGCAGCTGATCAGTATGACAGGATACCGAATACGCGTTTTCTCTGAATTTAAAGTCAATGGTAAAGGACCGGATCGTTTCTCCGAGTAATCTGCATTTTAAAAGCTCTCCCGGGGCTAGGTTCGAATCAAAGAGATTTCCCCGGCTTGCGCCCGAGAGAAGAAGAACCGGCGAATTCGGCTCGTAGAACCGGTGGTCTGCCGTTTGCTCCAGATTATAGAAGCTGTGAATAGACCCGACCAATTGTTGTTCAAGGATCTTGAGGTGTTCCCCGAGCTCCTCCAAGGCGGACTCTGTAAGTCCCAGCGCATGGATTTCCTTTGCCAGAGCCTCCTCATATTCCTTCATACTTGTTCTTGCCTGGTCATTTCCCAACGGTTCGACGGTGTAGGCAGTAATGATATATTTACACCAAAGATCATAGATTAACGATCGCTTTGCATCAGCATTAAATCGCTGCTTATAAAGCTCATCAAGTCCCTGCTGCAGGCTCCGGTACAGATGCTGCTCGTCTGGGGTTAATTCCGGCAGCTCTTGATGATCACTGTCGCTGTTGCTGATTTTGCTCTGAAGCGTAAAGCTGTTTTGTTCCGCAACGATTTGGAAACGTTTCTTATGATCCATATAGTCAGCCTGATAAATCCCGTCCAGGTTCACAAGCTTATGACTCTGATCATTTAGTAACACGCGCATTAAACGCTCGTTCGAGGATTGGTTTGTCGCATGCAGAGCGGAAACCGCTTCAACGGAAGTATTTCCGACAGCCAGCTTCGGCATAGGAAGTCTTAAGATGAAGTGGCCGTTGTAATCCTTCTCGTCATCCACCCAGTGAAGGCCGGTGACAACCCCGTGCAGAACCGGAAAGGCGGGGTAAATCAAGCCCTCGGGGGGCTTCCAGCCAAACCGGTACCTGCAAATTTCCTCCGATTCGATCAGTGCCGGCTGATTTTGATAGTAACCCCGTATCACATAACTCACTCTGATATCTTCAAGACGATTCCCAAATTTGTCGCCCGCCAATAAATCATCATAAAAGCCGAATACATTGACATGATACGGATACATAGCAGAGAAAGCGGGGTTCCCGGGTCCCAGCGCATGAAGCTGCTGAAATCTTTCCAAAGGCTCACTCATGTTCGTTTCAATCGGGAAGGACCGGCCCAGGATCCTGTAAGGAAAGTCGGGATCATCAAGCTTGGGAAACGTCAAGCTGTCTTCATTTCCGAATTCCGGGCCTTTTTTCTTTTCCATCGCATCGCTCTCCACAACCCAGTGCTTGCAGGATACCCGTTCGGGCTGGGTTTTCGTCGACCACAGCCGGGAGACGATCCACCGGTTAGGAACTCTAGGATATTCGGGCTCAAGCTCTTCGTGCGTTTGATATCCCTGTCTCAGGCCCTCAGGCAAAATCCAGCTCAGATGGATTCCAGGCTTTTCCTGCGCCTTTTCACTCATCACCGGAGCGGGAACTTGATTGCCCAGCGGATCTCTGCCGATTTTGGAGAAATTATCGGCGATATCGGCAAAAACGGTAGGCGTTGGGGTTCTTCCGACCATCATCGCCTGGACCTTCATCGGAACGCACAATATATTATTTTTGGGTAAACTTGGTATCTCCATTCCCCGGCACCTCGCCTCATTCCATGTTTAATACCGCGAAAGCAATTCAATCTTTATTCGTCTTTCCGGACCACTTTTCCGATATACGGAGTTTTGATCATTTGAAGTGCAAACTCGGCGGAGGTTATCTCCTTTTTAAAATAAGCCTCCATATGCTTCGCCGTTTGATAGACATCAATAGTTCGCATCTTTTCGTTTTGCACGGCGACCTCAATCGAATCCGATTCAGAGAGCAGCTCGCCGCTGTCCAAATTTCTGAGCCGTTTCATGTACCTGCCGTTAATATGGTTGAACCCGAAAAAATATCCTTCCGGCGGTTGATCCAGTTCGAGCGTATAGGGGATCCCTTCAAACAATCCGATCAACACATCGTCGGACAACAATTCGATTCGCAGCGGACGCAAAGGGGTGCCTTGGGAAGAAAGGGCCTTAAACTCCAGCCCGCGCCAGCCGCGGACCAAAGGCGATCGAAGGAGAAATCCCCCGATAGCTTGTACTTCCTCGTCCAGTTCCTTTGCCGTAACGGACTTGCTTTGAAGCAAGGGGCGGACCGCCTTCATTCTTTTGCCGATTTGGGAAATGACCGCATCGATTAATTCCTGGTCATGGGTCAGATCGAGGGAAGCGTTTCTTCCTAAGCTGCAAGCCCCGTCAACCAACGCCTGAAGCCAGTTGGGGTTTACATAAAACAAACGTATAGAGTCATCCGGCAGCATCGATTCCGTAGGGATCAGATAATGAAAAGGCAAGTTCACCAGCAGGCATAATTGACTCAGCCAGCCGATCAATTCATCGTCCTGATGTTCCAGGCTCACAGGTTGATCTTTCGTGAGTGCAGCAAGCTCACCAAACACACGGCGGACATGCGTGCGGACAAGCTGAGGCGAATTATCCCAATCCATCCGGACGTGCATCTGTAATCACCTCATTCAGCAAAGTTTTGTATCGATCGTTCAACTGCTCTAACAGGATTTGTTTTCCGCTGGATTTGGTTTGAGGGTCCATTCCCTCTGGCGCCAGGGCTGTTTTGACAAAAGAATACCCGATGGAGCTCTCTTCCTTCCAATCCTGAACCCGTTTTTCATTGGAAGGTGAAGTAAGGTGCAGGCTCAAGAGCCCTTGATAGACTGAAGTCCGGGCCAGCGTTTCATTGCTTTGACGCCATGTATACAGCTTTTGGGCAAAAGACTGATCCGCCAGTGCCATCGACTTGCCGATCTGCCATGCGCTGGAATAGCGAATATCCATCATCCCTATATCGGGATCATAAGCCAGAAGCTGGTCAGCGAAGCGAGCACACTTGACCGGGGCCTTCGTCTCCTCATAAGGAAGGAGCGGAGACTGGTACCAGGATACAACCTGGCTTCCGTCCCGAACAACATGATTGATTGGAAAGTAGCCGAGTTTGCACAGCTTTTGAATTTGTTCACTGCTTCCCTGATAAGGGGTGGACAGCATAGCTGCATTTAGTGACGTGAAGGCCGACCCGAAATCAAAGTCAACTTTTGCCATAGAAAAGCTCCAGTTTGCCAGCACGATCATCCTGGCCGTCTGGACATGTGCCAAGGTGTCCGATCGGCCTTGCTTGCTGCTGAGACAGGCCTCGTATCCTTCCAATGATACGAGGCAGGCAGTATGTCGAATGGTTTGGCTGTCGTCGTCAGGGGCCAGGCAGAACCGATTTGAAACAATCGATGCGAACCAGTCATCCTTGACGGAAGCGTCGGTTACCTTACGATCCAGGCTTACGCCCTTTCCGTGGGCAAGCAGCGATAATGCTTCAGGGTACGGCAATATTTCCGAAAGAAGCTTCGCCGGAATATGTACATAGGTGCATGGATCTTCCGGCTTCTCATGATCCTCGAGGAGGAGAGAAGGAACAAAAACACCGCCTTCCGGCTGCAACGCTTTTCCTATCGTGCTTTCGTGGAGCTTAATGCTTTCCGTCTCGTCAAACACAAGGAGCGCCAGCCAGGGCATGTGGGACTGGCCCTTCAGCAAAGCCCTTTCCCAGGGAAGGGTTCTGCGGTTCAGCACAATATGGGGAAGGCATTCCGCATAGTTGCCTACAGCTTCCCTAGGCGGGTAGACGGAATAGATTTGTTCTGGAGACAGTTGAAATCTTTCGGATGAAACCTTGAAGTCGGTTGTTTCACTGGAGAGCCGGCAGTTGATATTGGTAACCTGCTCAACCTGGACCCGGTAGGTCCCGGCTTTTAACGGCGGTTCACATCTTTGTGAGAAACGAATGGATTCTCCCATAATCAGGCTCCTTTCGTGTTATCGGTTAGACCTAGCTTCCATGACTGCCTGTGGTACGAAGAACGGGAACTGCGAAAAGCACGGCCTGCGGATCATCAGACAAAGCTCGCGTTTGTACCTGATTCCATGTTCCAAAGGCCGCCGCCGTATCCATAAGAAGCTGGTCCCGTCGGGGATTGCTGCCTATCGTGGTTTTAATGACATTTAGTACAGTTTCAGGCTCGCTGGGAAACACCTTTGGCGGTTCAAATGCGGGAGAGTGATAAACGGCTGTTCTGATAATCAGCTCTGATGAGCTTAGAACCGATTCGGCATAGCTGCCTTCCCGGGGAAGGATATGAATTAACGAAACCGGATTTTGAACGGTAATGGACATGCCAACGGGCATATCCCTCATCAAAGGAGCGTCCGGCCCCGGGGCTCGGTTTCCCCATAAGGCGGAAGGCATATTTCTCACCTCGGGAACGGCTTGCAGAAACGGTAGGGCTTGATCATCCTCCAGTCTCTTGATGGTGACGTGCTGTTCCATGCGAACATTGCTCAGCCCCATGGGCACGATCCCAAATTCCGTTTTGTTCCGAAGCAGCCTCTGTCCGTTAAAGTACAAATCAGAGCAAGGCGTTTTTTGCTCGATCTTAAATCCTGCTCTGAAACCATCGACGATATATACCACCTTGCCGTCCGCTTTTTGATATTGGTTGAGAAGTCCGCTGATAATAGAGATGCTGCCCAGTCTGGCAGCTCCGGCTGCTGTAGAACTCCCCAGCGCAAGCCTGGCTCTTCCGTCTCCGAAGGAACCGGGAATAAAGCTGTCCGCGAATTCGTCCCAGCCGATGGTTCGGGTCTCACGAGGATGGTCATCCCCGAAACCGATGGTGAAGGAGATAATGGTCCAATTGATTCTGACTTTTCCGGAAAATTTGGGCCCCCAGAGCGATAAATCTGCTCCCATCTCCACCTTGAACGTTTTGCCGATGCCGAAGATTTTAACGCGGTAGGATACGCCGACGGATACCCGAACTCTGGCTTGGTAAAAGAACGGCTTCCACTTCAAAATAAAATCGGCTGCAGCATAGAACCAGGCTTTCAGATTTCCCGACTCAAACAACAGCTGCAGGCTGACGCCGGCCATCATACAAGAAGGGGTCACGGCAAAATAAGCGTCGCCTTTAATTGAGATATTGCGGTTGATGATCCAGGAAACACCGAGCGTCGGAATGATTGGATAATGGATGTTATGGAATGCCGGATGGTGGCATCCCCCCAAGGTGATGATGAAGTCGCCTTTATAGGTCCCGCTGAACCAGAACCCGATTGCAAAGCCTCCCTTGAGCTTACAAGCCGGGTCAAACAAGAAAGATCGGTCTGTCAAAGCCGCCATGATCAACAGTTCGCCATTTCCCGGATCAAATACGGCTTTCAGTGCAAGTTCGGCCCGCATAATCGGGCTTACTCCGGTCACTTTTGGCGGCATCGATGCATTAGATAGACCGAGCAGGGAAATGACCAGCCGATTACCCATTTCGATATTGAGCAGCGCAAAGCTCTCCAATACGCCATATGTCGTAAAACGAACCCCTGCCGATATGAAATATTGGCCCGAGGCGGGGACAATCGACTTGCTCAAGGCACCCAAGACCACCATCGGCGGTGTGTCCGGCCGGAGTGCCGTGTTATCTCCCATAGCAGCTTGCACCAAAGGGAAGGATCGGACTTGGGTCAAGTCGGGCAGCTTTAAGGACCGATTCACCCCGAGCCCAAACGCCAGGCCGTTAACAAAGAAGAAGGGCGGGCCCCCGAGCGGTAATCCCAGCATCAGGTAAGCAAAAAAGGTCATTTCTCCGCTGCCGGGCATCTCGCCGTAGGAGCCGAGAGCCTGCAGGCTGTATTGGCCGATTTTTATGCCCAAAACCCCGTTGTAAAGCGTCTTTTCTTCGGGTGATTTATATAATCCGCCCGTCAGGCTGAACCCGGGTTTCTCCAGCGTGACCATCAAACCGCTCAGTCCAAAGTCGAAATCACTCAGGTCTTTTAAAGAAGTCGACACGTTCAGTTCATAAAAGTCCAGCCGGATTAACGAGATCGTAAAGCTTGCGTCGAGATATAACGTAACCTCGGATTCGACCAGACTGACTCCGATTTTGGAGAAATACAGGACACCGAAGCCTTTATGGATATCAAGCCAATGGATGGTGTTTTTCGGAAGCTGAGAAGCATTTTCCGGTAACTGAGGAAGTGCAAGCTTATTTTTCAAGGATTGGATATACTCGATATCCAGGTTAACGGCAAGCTGTTTAATGACTAGCTGAGCAAGAAATGAGAATTTGAAATCAACATTTGCCGTGTAACGCAAATCCAATCCTTTAAAGATGAAGCCGTCTCCGGGATTACAGAACCGACCGATGATCGGAAGGCTGGAGAGTTCCAACCTCCGATCATAGTCCAAAGCCAATTTATAGCTTCCTGCCGGTTGGTTCGGGTTTTTCCACGCTTCCAGCGACAAATTGCCAAAATGACGTATGTCACCTTGAAAAACAAACCTGTTTTCGTCGGAAAAATATTGGATTCCGATGGATTCGATTACCAATTCGAAGTTCAAAAACTCCGGAAGCAGGATACCAAAATTATCGGCCACCTCATTCAATTCGAAGGAGATGTTCGGGTTGACCCATTTCCCTGCAACGACAAGGCCTTCCTTTTTCTTGAGAAAAACAATTTGAAAGAGGGCCTCCCCGATATAAAACTCGCTGTGAAGCACGACAGTCAATGATTTGGCGAATTCAGCATCGTAAGCTTTCATCTTTTTGACGACTCCTTGGTTTAAGTTAAGAGCTGGTTAATATCTTCAAGCTTCATGCGTTCTATAATTTTTTGGCGGTTGGTGTTATAGACGGCGATGCCGAGAGACTTGATATTAAAGAGCTTCAAGCTTTCATCCGGATGAACCGGATTTAAGATGACAAAGTTAAAGGCATACTCGCAAGGCTTGGAGTTGGCCTTGATGCTGGACGAATCAACGTAAACGAAGAGCTGGCGGATTTGTACCTGAATATCCGCGAGGTTTTTCAGGCCCAGCGATTCAAGCGTAGACTTCATGCTTTCTTCGGTGACCTTCTGACCGCCGCCAAACGATTCGATAATGTTATTGATTTCGGTGACCAGCTCCGTCAGCGTCATGCTCTGAGCCTCAGGATCGGTAGGCATCACGAGGATCTTTGTTTTCTTTTCGTCTTCCCCGTTTTGCCCCTTGATCACTTGATACTGATAGACGCCCTTGAGATTACAGTTCAGAATCGTCAAATCCACAAAAGCCAGAACATTGTTGCCTCCTGCGGCTTCGATGTTTAATACCTCTTGACTCATTTCATTCATCCTCTCCACGTAAATGATTAACTTAAGCTGATGTATAAGAAAGCTGCGATGCTGAATCGCCAATTGTAACCAGATGATCCGAGAAGAATTTCTCTTGCTAAAAATTGACCGCTAATACAGTATGTGATGAATTGGCAATTCATTACGATTACATGGGGAGGGATGACTGTTCATGAACGGATGGTGATTTTGTGCAAAGAGCAGGGTTCATCCCTTCACTACACGTAAAAAAGCACAACGGCAAACAGCCCATTGTCAAATGGGCTATGGGTCTCAGAATATTCCTTGCGGTTTTGTTGTTAATAACGAAGAGTTGTTGAAAGTTACAGAAATAGTTCGGATATTGCTGGCTATTTCAAGACGATCTTTCCGGGCTTCTCCGAATGAAATAAGAATAAACAGCGATTTCAATGACGATCACGAGATATCCCCAGGTAAAGGAGCGGGAGGATGTCATTGATTCAACAATCAAATGATACAGCAAAGTAAACACTAAATGCAGCAGGGTCCCGATTAAGATGAACTTAGGTTTTCTAAAGGAAAGATAGAGCACATAGAATACGATGCTGGAGATGCATAAGAGGGAGTACAACCAAGTAATAGGGACAAGTGCAATCATCAATCCGAATCCGTTTTCATAAGAGGCTGTGAGGCTGCCTAAAAGGTCGAACAAGATGACGGTATTCAGAAGCACGAGATATGTAATCAATAAACAAAGCAAAAGCACAACACAGGTATTTCGTTTTCTGATTATGTTTGTCGGTATTAGCACAGTTTTCCTCCCTTTCAAGATAACACCATCATAATTTATAGTATTGATTTAGACAATGCTTTCATGCTCACTGAATATTGACAAAAAGGAACGAGACAAATTAGAATCGGAACGGTATGTGCGTACCGGGCAGCTGCGATATTTGAACGTTTAGAACCTATGGACTTTAAAAGCCGCATATTGCGGTCTTTTTTCTTTTGCGTAAGCACATACAGGATTATTTACTTTACTTAAACGAGGATCGAGGCGTATAATCCGTTTCAGACATCGGAGAGAGAAGAGGGGACGTAATCATGAATAATGGATTGGTCAACGCTATTATTGCGTATATCATGTGGGGTATTCTCCCACTATATTGGAAGTTGTTTGACGATGTGCCGGCAGGCGAAATTCTGTCACATCGGGTTGTCTGGTCGTTCGTCTTCATGGGCATTCTTGTCGCGCTCCAGCGCCGTTGGGGTGAACTCAGGAAGATTGCAGCTAGCCGCTCGCTGCTGCTGTCGCTCACTGCCAGCGGATTACTGATCGCTGCGAATTGGCTGATCTTCATCTGGGCGGTCAACAACGGCCATGTTGTCGAGACAAGTCTCGGCTATTATTTGAACCCGTTGCTGAATGTACTGCTTGCGGTGGTATTCCTTCGCGAGAAGCCAAGCCGCGGCCAATGGCTTGCGATTGCCATCGCGGGTGCCGCGGTGCTCATCATCGCCATTGACTACGGGCGGTTCCCGTGGGTTGCGATCTCGCTGGCCGTGTCGTTCGGCTTGTACGGTCTTGCGAAGAAGAAGATCGCGCAAGACGCTTCCGTAGGGTTGCTATCGGAGACGGCTGTCGTCCTGCCCGTCGCGCTCGGCTACTGGATCTATCTGGCTGCCGTAGGAAAGACAACGGCATGGACGCTGCCTCCGTCGATGTTCATCGAACTGCTTCTTTCCGGCGTGGTAACGGCGCTGCCGCTGCTTTTCTTTGCCCGGGCGGCTGCCCGGATGACGCTGTCCACGCTCGGCTTCGTACAATACATCGGGCCGACGATCATGCTGTTACTGAGCGTATTCGTGTTCAAGGAATCGGTCTCGCCGGTTCTGCTCATCGGCTTCGCCCTCATCTGGACAGCACTCGTCGTGTACGCAGCGGCATCCGTTCGGGGCACGAAACTCGCGAAAGCAAGCTAAGGGGAAAGCCCCCCGTGTATTGTCATGTCATACCGGTCATCTCCGTTCAATCGCGCGGAGATGGCCTTTTTTCGTTTGTGGCTTGATATTTATGAGATGCGGGGCTTTTTACTCCATGCCAATACCAAAATCAATCCGATAATACAGGCAGTACCCAGCCATTGAAACGAACCAAAGGGCTCTTTTAACCAAAATACGGTTGTGATCACGGCCGCCAGCGGCTCTATGCTGCTTAGGAGACTTGTTTCTTTAGGTGTAAGGCTTTGCAGACTTTCGATATAAAACCAAAATGCGAGCATCGTGCCGAATAGGATTACGAATATAAGATACAAATAGGTGCCGATCGACAGACTTCTAAAATCCATTTGCCAAGGCGGGTGGATCAAGCTTAATCCCAAACCGCCGATGATCATCGCCCATCCGACAATGACGAGGGAATCATATTGCTTTAATAACGGAACTGCGTACAAGGTATAGAAGGCCAGGGCTATCCCAGATAAAATACCCCAAACGATGGCAGTGGGCGGCACGGAAATTCCGGATATGGAGCCGTTGGTTAACAAGAAAAAACAGCCTGCTGCAGCAAGGAGCACGGATACCAAATCTTTTAGCGTTAGAGTCATTTGTCTCCGCAGGATCAAATAGATGATGATCATGACAGGCGCTAAGTACTGCAGCAGCGTCGCTACAGCAGCATTACCGTGCTGAATCGATGCCATATACGTATATTGAACCGAAAGCATACCAACCAAACCGAAAACAATAAGTTGAATCGCAGACCTCCGGTTTTTCCAAACGCCAATGATTTGCGAGCGATCCTTGGCTAGAAAATGAACAGTTAATAGTAAAATCCCGGCGATGAGCAAACGTGTCGTTACAAGCCAATTGACATCAATTGCGGTTTGCTGAAAGAGCCTCTTGGAGACGGTACCGCTGATCCCCCAAAATAGCGCTCCTGTTGTAACAAGAAATAATCCTTTTCGCCTAGCTGCTTTATCCATGGCTGATTCTCCACCCTAAATGTAATAATAGTGTTATAATAGGTGAAAAAATCGTACAAGGATACCGTAATTGGATATAAAAATATAAGGATATTGAGGTAGAGATCCCTTGCAAATAAAAGATTTCAGGATCGATCAGAACTTGAAGGAACAAACCGAGCATCGAACGGTCGTACTGCCTTTTGCCTGTTACCAAACGACCATTAACCAAAATATTCACGGTCATATTCCGCTCCATTGGCATGATGAAATCCAGTTTGTTCGGATTGTTAAAGGGGAAGCGGTTTTTCAAGTCAATGAAGTGAAATTAACCCTTCGGCAAAGCGAAGGGATCTTTATCAACAGCGGCTGTTTGCACATGGCGGAAGATATGAATCAATCGGACTGTGTTTATATTTGTTTAAATGTTTCCCCTCATTTTGTTGTACCGAGAGAGCTTTACGCAACTCATGTTGTTCCGTATACCCAAGCTACGAATTTGCCATATTTGTGTATGGATTCTAATCAGGCTTGGGCGAAAAACATTTTAGATGCCATCGTGAATATCTATCAATCGGTTCAACAACAACAGCCTTACTATGAAATCGATGTTGCCATGAATCTTACGTTCATTTGGAGAAACCTAATCATGAATGGCTTTCAACTCACTTACGACCAGTCGGAGGCTGTCAGGAGTCAGCGGATGAAGCGGATGCTAAGCTGGATCGATAACCATTACGCCGAAAAAATCACGTTAGATGATATTGCCAGAGCCGGCCATTTGAGCCGTTCGGAATGCTGCCGCTATTTCAAACGAATGCTAAACACGACACCGATGAATTATGTGATCGATTACAGACTTCAGAAAAGTTTGCTCCTGCTGCAGCAATCCGGTTCTAACGTTACCGAAGTGGCATACAAGGTTGGATTTAACAGCACCAGCTATTTTATCGAAACATTCAAAAAGTCGATGAACATGACGCCGCTGGCTTACAAAAAATTAAAAACGAATGCGCACTGCAACCCGCGCTTTGAGCAAACATAGGAACAGTAGGAGGGTTAAAGCCCAGCCGACTACAAAACTACCAAATTGAAAAAGGATGTCGATGATTTTGCCAATTAATTCATTTGAAAACTATCCAATGAGCTGGAAACCATCGATTGATAAAACGCAAAAACCTATTTATAAAGCACTCGCAAGGCAGTTGTACCAGGACATTTTGAACGGCGTTTTATTACCTGGAACAAGACTTCCCTCACAGCGTGAACTGGCCGATTATTTAGACTTGAATTTGAGCACGATATCAAAAGCGTTTAAAATGTGCGAGTTGAAAGGCTTGTTAAGTGCAGCAGTTGGCAGTGGGACATTCGTATCTTATGATGCGTTATCGAATGCCTATTTACTTGAAGAGGCGAAGCCGAAACATTTAATCGAAATGGGAGCCACATTGCCAGATAATGCTTCATACGAGCCGTTGTTGCTGCAACTCAAAAGCATGCTGCAAGAAACGGATTATGCAAAGTGGTTTGGCTATGGCCGGGCAGGTGAAAGCCTTTGGCAAAAGGACGCAGCGATTAAGTTAATCCGAAGAAGCGGCTTTGAAACAACAGTTGACCGAATCTTATTGGCTAATGGGGGGCAAAACGTCATAGCGGCCACACTTGCTAGTTTATGCAAGCCCGGAGACCGCATTGGTGCCGATACACATACTTACCCCGGCTTAAAAACAGCAGCAGCGATGCTCAGTATCCAGATTGTACCGATAAAGTCCGAGAACAATGTAATGAATCCAATCGCCTTGGAATATGCGTGTAAAAATGACAATATAAAAGGGATCTACTTGATTCCAGATTATCATAATCCGACAGCTATCACGATGTCCGTAGACAATCGCAAAAGGATTGCAGCAATTGCAAAAAAGTATAATCAGTTCGTGATTGAGGATGCGGCTTACAGTCTCCAATGCGAATATTCGCTTCCAGCAGTCGCCTCCTTTGCACCAGAGCATACGATCTATATTGCGAGTTTATCCAAATCAATCGCACCGGGGCTGCGACTAGCTTATGCAGCCGTTCCGAGTGCCTTCAAGGACCCGATTTCAAAGGCGATTTATAATTTGAATGTGTCCGTTTCGCCGTTATTTACTGAACTGGCAGCACGTACGATTGTATCGAATCAATTCGAGGGATTAATTAAGGGGCATCGGGAACAAGCCATTCGCAGAAACCAAATCGTAAACCGGTATTTAGCAGACTATACGTGCTTTGGGGCTGAAGCAGGCATCTTTCGTTGGCTGCTGTTACCAGGCGTGATCACAGGCGCAGAGTTCGAAAGGCTGGCAGCTCAGCGGGGGGTACAGGTGTATGCGGCAGATCGCTTCGTTGTGGGGAATAGTTCCCCGGAGCGGGCAGTAAGGATTGCAGTCTGTGCACCAGAAACACTTGAAGAACTAGAGGAAGGATTGAGGATCCTTCAATGTTTACTTAAAGAGCTGACTTAATAGAAATATTGTTTGCCATACAATTATAATATTGTATGGTTTTTTTGCGCGTGTTATGATGGGGCAAATCTGATTAGAGGGTTGGGTGCAGCCCTTTCTGGAGGAAAGAAGGCACGAAATGAACAATCAAGTGGTTATCGTTGGGGCTGGTTTAAGCGGCCTTCGAGCTGCGTCTCTACTGCATGAGCATGGTATCCCATGCAGGGTGCTAGAGGCAAGAGACCGGATTGGCGGCAGAGTCTTGAGCACTTCGGTTCTTGACCGGCCTGACTTGGGCAAATATGATCTTGGACCGACATGGTTCTGGCCGCAGTATGAGACCAGGATTGCCAAGCTCGTTAATGAACTGAACCTGGAAACATTTATTCAATATGCCAATGGAGCGATGCTGCTGGAACGGTCGCACAACAAATCGCCCGAGCGATATATGCTGCCAGCTAACGCGAATATAAGCTCATTTCGATTAAGAGGTGGGGTGCAATCTCTTATCGATGCATTGGCCGATAGAATACCTCCCGGGACAATCAAGTTAGGAACACGTGTTACAGCCCTGGAGCTCGATAAAGGTGGTGCAGTTACGATAGAAGCGGAGCTTTCTGATGGAGAGAGAAGACGAATATCAGCAAGTGCGGTGATCCTAGCCCTGCCACCTCGGATTGCAGCCCGACATATGGAATTCTCCCCGCCGCTTCCCCCAGAGCTGATTACTGATCTTGTCAGCAAACCTACGTGGATGGCAGGACAGGCCAAGGCAGTTGTCATCTACGATCGTCCTTTTTGGAGAGAACTGGGGCTTTCCGGTTTCGCGTCGAGCCGAGTCGGACCCTTGCAGGAAATCCATGATTCTTCTCCTGATGCAGGCTCCTCTGGAGCACTATTCGGTTTCTTCGGAATACCGGCAAAAGTACGCCATGAGCTGGGGCAGGAGGAGTTGAAAAAAATGGTCATTGGCCAATTGGTTCGGATGTTTGGACCCGCGTCTCATCAAATAAACGCGTTTCTTTACAAAGATTGGTCTGAAGATGAAGAAACGGCTGTTAAAGAAGATTCCTATCCACTTAAGAATTATCCGGTATACGGCCAACCGCCATTAGTCGGGAATTGGGAGAAGAAAATCTCCTTTGCTGGTACAGAGACGGATTCGCAATTCGGCGGGCATTTGGAAGGTGCACTTCGATCAGCTGAAAAGGCAGTTTCAGAGATTTCTGAATGGATAGGAGGTCATGCATGATGGAAGTGTGGCACCGGTTCGATGAAATGGAAACAATGGTATAAAGTTGAGGAGGGATGGAAGCATGTCGACCCATACGGCGTTAGTTAAAGAGAAAATAGACAACATTGGGGAATCACTGAGGCCATTTCTGGATTCCCCCCGAAAGCTGCATCAGTTGCACAAAAGAACGATGATTATCGTTATTGTCTCTCAAATTTTTGGTGGCGCGGGATTGGCTGCAGGGATCACGGTAGGGGCGCTGCTTGCGCAGGATATGCTCGGAACAGACAAATATGCTGGCGTACCAACAGCATTGTTTACGCTAGGCTCTGCTGCTGCAGCGTTAACCGTCGGTCGCTTGTCCCAACGCTTGGGCCGTCGTGCCGGGCTGTCTGCCGGCTTCTTAACTGGCGGAATTGGTGCTGCAGGCGTCGTCTTGGCAGCCAACCTCAATAATATAATGCTGCTCTTTCTTTCGCTGCTGGTTTATGGGGCAGGGACCGCAACTAACCTGCAGGCAAGATATGCCGGTACGGATCTGGCACTCCCGACAGGACGGGCTAAAGCCATTAGTACGGCTATGGTCTTCACGACGTTTGGTGCGGTTGCCGGACCGAATCTTGTAAATATTACAGGCCGGATAGCGACTTCTCTTGGCGCTCCTGCTTTATCCGGGCCATTTATTCTGGCAGCTATCGCGTATATTTTAGCAGGATTAGTACTTCTCATTTTTCTGCGGCCTGATCCTTTAATCGTGGCCAAAGCCATTACAGAAGTTCAGTTGGCAAAAGATAATCAAAACAACCCACAGCCAGTGCATGCTTTGGAAGCGAATATTAATAAGCGAGGAATCATAGTTGGTGCGTCAGTCATGGTGCTAACCCAGGTTGTTATGATTGCTATTATGACCATGACACCCGTTCACATGAAGCATCACGGACACGGACTAAAGGAGGTTGGCGTTGTGATCGGAATCCATGTTGCAGCCATGTATCTGCCATCGCTGCTGACGGGTGTTCTCGTTGATAAGTACGGAAGATTGCCGATGTCCTATGCCTCCGGCATTACTTTGCTTTTGGCGGGTTTACTAGCTGCATTTGCACCCGGGGATTCGATGATCCTGCTCATTCTTGCGCTTGCGCTTCTCGGATTAGGATGGAATTTTGGCTTAATTAGCGGTACTGCAGCGATAGTCGATGCCGCGCCTCCGCAGATGCGCGCGAAGACTCAAGGAACTGTGGATGTTCTTATCGCTTTGGCTGGTGCATCCGGAGGTGCTTTGTCGGGGATGGTTGTGGCTCAGTCCAGTTATTCGATGCTCTCCTTGACCGGAGGTTTTCTGTCATTGCTTCTTATACCGGTTGTCTTGTGGTCCCGAAGAAAAGGGTGATGACTGGCATTCCAAACGCGATATATGAAGGGAAATAATGAAGATAAGGTAGAGGCTGCTCTTGTGAGCAGTCTTTTTTTGTTTAGCAGCTCCCTAATTTATGGGAATATGATATTCTTATGAGAGAATATTACAGAGGAGAGAGCAGGATGTCGGAACATGATGAACTAGCAGCGCAAAGACGCAAAAATTTAAGGCTTATTCATTTCAGCAAAGAGGATCAATCGCTTGTCGAGTCTGAGAAGCCAAAAGAGACGTTTGCCGACGTCGGAGGCTTGGAAGAGGTTAAGAAGAAAATCAGAATGAATTTTATATTACCTCTGAAGCAGCCGGAAGTATATGCTGCATACGGCAAACAAGCTGGAGGGAGCTTGCTCCTGTACGGGCCACCCGGATGCGGCAAAACATTTTTGGCACGAGCGGTGGCAGGCGAGATCGATGCTAATTTCTTTCAAGTAGAGCTTCAGTCAATTCTTTCGATGTATTCTGGCCAGAGCGAACATAATTTACACGATATATTTGAAAAAGCGCGGGAAAACAAACCTTGCGTTATTTTCATTGATGAAATCGATGCCCTTGGAGGCAGCCGGCATCAAATGCGCCAGCATCATGACCGCATGCTTGTTAACCAATTACTGCTGGAGCTTGACGGTCTGCAGGCGGAGAACGATAACGTGTTTGTCATCGGAGCAACCAATACGCCTTGGTACCTTGATTCCGCATTGAGACGTCCCGGACGCTTTAACCATCTGGTTTTTGTACCGCCGCCTGAAGAGGCAGAGCGTCAAACCATTCTGGAACTGAAGCTATCCGGTAAGCCGCTGGGCTCGCTGAACCTGCCCAGAATTGCTGCAGAGACGAAGTTTTATTCCGGAGCCGACTTAGAGCAGTTAGTCCATGATGCCGTAGAATCAGCGATGGAGCGTACGTTTGAGAAGGGTGAGATCCAGCCTATCACTCAGGACGATTTAAAGAGATCCGCAAAGGGCCGGAAGGCAACAACGCTGGATTGGTTTGCTACTGCAAAGAATTACGCGACGTTCAGTGACGTTAACGGGGATTATCAAACCGTATTGGATTACATTAAGAAGCATGGCGTCAAGTCGTAATGTATAGGAGGGGATAGGGCTGGTGGAGGACGTACATAATTACGCCGCTTATACGAAAGCGCAGCAGCTTATCAAATGGAGGCGGTATAAAGAAGCTTTAAAGGAAGCTGAGCAGTTAATAAGCCAAGTACCGGAGCACCCGGACGTCTTTGCGCTGATCTCGCAAATTCACTTATTCATGGATGAATACGACAAAGCACTGCATTGGTCCAATCAGGCGCTTAAACGGGAACCACAGCACGAGCTGGCCTGGTTTGTGCGCGTCAGCGTTTACTACTATACGGATAAGGATCGGGCTTTCGAAGAAGCTCTGCAAGAAGCTTTACGGATAGATCCCTATGAGCCTCATTATTATTATCTGCAGGCAAATACGTTGAACAAAAAGGGGAGGCCAAAGCAAGCAAAGACGGCACTTTCACATGCGCTTGAACTGCGTCCGGAATCACCATTATATTTGGCTTTGTTAAGCTATACGGAAGCGTTGCTGACAAACTTAGAGGATTCTGCCAGGTTGGAAAGGCAAGCCCTCAACAATAATATGGAATCGCCAAATGTATATTTTTTCCTCGGCTTGGCGTCTGGCCAGCGTGGGGAATACAAGCTGAAAGAGACGTATATGCGAAATGCCGTCCGCTTGGACCCGGACAGCAAACAGTTCCAGGATGAATATTTAGATGCGCTTCAGCATAACGAAAAGTTATTTAAAATATGCTTGTGGCCTGTAAAATTTTTGCGGAAAATGAAGAACTGGCAGATTCTGCTCACCTGGGTTGTGGCAATGCTATTATTTAGGCCTTTGCTCATTTTGTTCATCGTGTTGTATGTGCTCTTGCATTGGGTAACCAAAGCGATCGTGCACGTCAAAGTTTTTGGCTGGGGACGCAGAGGCGTTTGAGTAGACAGGGGCGTCCGATTTAGGAGGCACATGAACATCATTCGATTGAAAGTCGCTATTTAGCGGCTTTTTTATTTTATTGGTACAGGTTCTTGTTCCGATTGCCCGAAATGGATATGAACTCGTTTTTTTCGAATGAACACATATCTAATTAAAAACTCGACAGCTAACAACGGGGTAACATACTGAGGTCAGTTTTCCCTACATAAGGAGGAAAATGTACCCAACTTTTCTGCAATGGATTATAATTGTTGTATATTCTGATTGGCTGAGCCATTGAGAAGGGGAATCGAGATGACGATACGTTATATGATAGATGGCAAGCCTGCATTAAACAGCAATCATCTGGAATGGGAACATATTCAATACGTGAAGTGGAGTAAAGTTGCCCCTCAGGAAAGCTACGTTGAATCAATGCCTTATTATTTGATTACCGTAAATTCAACCCCAGAACCGATTAAGGCGGTGTCGCGTTTCGAAGGACGTGACAACGAGCGACTGGCGAGAGTTGGTGAGACCGCTATATTCATGCCTGGCAATTTAGAATACTTTCGTTTGGAGAAGGTGGAGGCTTCTTTTAGTTGTATTATGCTGTCTCCTTCGTTGGTTGAACAAGTGGCAACTCAAGCTGACTTGAATATAGTCGATCATGGTGAATTAATAAACAAAATATCTTTATATGATTCGAAACTATTTCAATTAAGTCAATGGTTAGAAGATGGAATCAATAACAACGGAGCAAGAGGAAAGCTATACGTCGAATCATTATCCAATCTGATGGCCCTTCATCTGTTGGAGATGAATAAAACCTCCCCTCATAAGCAGCTTTATGTTTCGAAGAACTTATCAGAACAACAACTGGCAAGAGCCATTGAGTTTATGAATGTCCATTTTGATCGGGATATTTCGCTTGAAGAGTTGGCTAAACTGGTCAATTTAAGTCAAACCCATTTGATTCGAATGTTTAAACAAACGACGGGATTAAGTCCTTATCAATATTTCTTGCACTTAAGGATTGATAAAGCGAAGACGCTTATCAAGAGCCGTGAATTTACAGTGGGAGAAATTGCAGGGATTCTCGGATTTACCGACCAAAGTCATTTGAATCGCCATTTTAAGCGAATTACTGGGTTGTCTCCGAGAGAATACATGTCAACTTGGATCGTTTAAAGAACATGAGAGCCACAATTCATTGTGGCTTCAGATTGTCGAGAAACCCTGTACTTTTTTCTAAAGTGCAGGGTTTCTCAATTTCAAGTGGTCACTTCAAAAGTGAAAACGGGGAGATTACCCCCGTTTTTCCAGGCGATCCAGGTGGATCGCCATCTTCTTCATGTTCTGTACAGCTGCTGTCATCAGGGCCTGTTCCCTGACGTTTTGCAGCCCGCGCAAACGGCAATAGCGAAACCCATGGAGCTCTTTGGCATCCGCGAAGCTTCGCTCAATCGTTTCTTTTCGTTTTCGGTAGAGATATTTCCCGGATCGACTCAACCGGTTGCCTCGCACCCACTCTTTGCTGTCCTCCCAGACATGACGAGTTACCACCTTTCGGTGGTTGCGAGACCGCGTGCATTCATTTAATAACGGGCAGTTCTTGCAGTGCTGTGGATCCGAAGCGTACTGTCGGTATCCCTCACGGTTGGTCGTCTTGTATGGTAATTCGTGCTTTGCAGGGCAAACATAAAGATTGCGCTCCGCATCATACGTGAACTTCCATTTAGGGAATAAACCCTGGGTCGGGTGAAATCTTCGGTGAGCAATAACGGCAAAAATGTTTCGGCTTTGCAGCCCTTTGCAGATGGGTGAAGTCAAGTACCCGGAGTCCAGAGCAACGGCTTCGACTTTAAAACCAAATCGTTCTTGTTGACGATCCAAACGGGACAAATACGGTACAGAATCATGGACATTTCCGGCGGTGACATGGACATCCGTAATCATATTATATTTCAGGTCCACGGTACGGTGGTCTAAATAGAAGAATCCTTCCGGTTTCCCATCACGAATCATATAACCGCTGTCGGGATCTGTCATGCTCACTTTAACTTCCTTTTCCTCGATCACGTCCTCTCTTGGCTTTAGCGCTTTTTTCCATGTGCATTCCGGTCAGCCCCTACGGCCGCATTAAGTTCACTCACATAACCACGAGTGTTTTGCAAAACCTGTTCTTTTGTGTATTTATGCTTGTTCGCATTCGCTTTGACGTGGGTTGAGTCGGTAACTAAGACACGTCCGCCCACCATACGGTGCTGGATAGCTTGAAGCACAATCTCATCGAAGATCTCCTGAAAAATCTCGGTGTCTTTAAAGCGCGTGCGACGATTCCAGCTAATCGTAGAGTGGTCCGGCACTTTGTCGGTTAAACCTAACCCCAAAAACCAGCGGTAAGCAAGGTTGGTTTGAATTTCACGTTCGAGTTGGCGTTCGGAACGGATGCCATAAAAATAACCGAGGAAAATCATCTTAAATAACACGACAGGGTCGATAGCAGGCCGCCCAGTATCCGCACAGTAAAGCGGACGAACCTTTTCGTCGATGAAAGAGAAATCGATATACTTGTCCACTTTACGGAGCAGATGATCTTGAGGAACCAATTCTTCAATCGAAACAAATTCGTAAGCCTGCTGTTTTTCTCGATTCGAACGCAACATATGTAACACCCTTCCGAACGGTTTATTTACTATTATTATACAACATTAACGCGGTGTCGTGTTGAATTAAATTCACAAGAAAATAGCTGTCGAGACTTTCTCGACAGCCTGGAGCCACAATTCATTGTGGCTTTTTTCTTTTTACGAATGTCATGGGATGGTAATTTTGTACAAAAAGATGTTTGTTTCTTACAATCCCGCAATTCGCAATTCCTCTATACTTTTACCAGAGGCTGAATTGTATCAAACAAAACGATTTCAGGGAGTTGATGGGTATGACCGCTGTTTGAATCCCCATTTTCTGAAAATAAGCGAAGTGGTTTATGATTTTGTGAACATGGTTGGACAGTTCTAATGTTAGTAGACCGGTAAGTAAAAGGTGGGTTACCTAATGACTGTATTTTCGATTGTAATTCAAAGTTTATTGATCCTGTACTACCTCTTTTCAGGTTCTGCAAAGGTTATGGGCGCAAAATATTGGGTCGATATTTTCAACACGCTTAGATTGCCTCAGTGGTTTCGGATCGTCACCGGATTAGTTCAGTTAGTAGGTGCCATAGTACTCATCATCGGCTACTGGGTTGATGGAGCGGTCGCATGGGCCGGGATTTGGCTTGGAATTACGATGCTGGTGGCGTTCCTTGCGCATATAAGGGTTAAGGATCCGTTCGGCAAAACGGTGACACCCGTTGTGTTTCTTGTGCTAATCATCATTCTAACCTTCATTAATGCAGATGGTCTCTCGCTTTCCTTTTTATGACGAGGAACTTCATCGTGAAGAGTCTCTTATAGGAAGTATATTCATACTGGCAACGGACAACGCTTAAGGTTAAGGATTATCTTATGCGGGAGGTTATCGCTTCTTGAAATATGAACTAGGACGCTGCTTACTGAATGAACGATTGATGGAATCCGGAAAGTCAGCGGAATGGCTGGCCAAAGACCTGTTAATGAAACCGGAACGAGTTTACGATTTTATTGAAAACAAACGAGTAATGCCACTCAAGATTGCCATATCGATCGCCGATTCCATCGGTTGTGATGTTCGTGCATTATATGAGTTAGTTCCGATCGATAATGAAGTTAAGGGAGATTAATCGATAAGGGCTCGGTTGCATAAGACAATAAATGAGGTTTATTAAAAGGAACGGCAAAACGCTAGGTCAATCAATCAAATGAAGAAGGCAGCTGATCATCATTGGTGATCGGTTGCCTTTTTGTTATGCTAACCGCATGGCGGTTCCAATATGTGGTATCATGAGGTGATACGTACGTAAAAAGGAGGGGAAAAGAAGTGCGTGAACAAAGTAGAATGAATAAGAAAGCTTGGGAGCATCGTGCTTATGAATTTTGGCATAAACGAGATGGTTCTCCTCAGGAAAAAGCTCGTCAGATATTAGAAAACCCACTAGCAGCGCTTAAAAAGCATAAAAGCCTATTCGAACATGTTCGAGGTAAAAGGATTGCTAACCTTTGCGGCTCCAATGGAAGAAAAGCTGTTCCGTTAGCTTTACTAGGAGCAGAGGTGACTGTATTCGATATCTCTGAGGAAAACAGAAAGTATGCTTTTGAGCTGGCTGCAAGCGCTGGTATTCCATTAGAATTCATCGTCACCGACATATATGAGATTGACCTAAAAGCGTACGGAGGATACTTCGATATTTTATATTTAGAGGGAGGGATCCTACACTATTTCGGTGATTTGGACAAGTTCATGAATATTCTTTACGGTTTATTGCATGATGGTGGACAATTGATTTTAAGTGATTTCCATCCTTTAGGAAGATGTATCTCTTCTGACGGCGAGGTCAATTATTTTGATACGGAATTAAAAAATGGAGACGTGGCGTATAAAGGGGCATTTGATGTCGACGAACAGAAGGATTTCCCCGATGTTTCCATTCGATTGTACACGTTGAGCGATATTATAAATTCGGTCGTCGCATCCGGGTTCAGATTGAAAAGGTTCGATGAGCATCGTGGATGGAATAATGAAAATATCCCTTGGGAATTTACGATCCTGGCGGACAAATAGATGTTAAGGTAAGGCGGACAAATAGCTGAATTTCCAACGTAGAAGAAGCCCTGATCGGAAGTTTCATTACGTTAACGGCTGGATTGCTCCATCCAAGCATGGAAAACCAAATCGGGACATGTCGTTAAGGGGGAGAAAATTGGAAATCATATTTATCCGGCACGGTCACGGAGAGCATCTGATCG
Organism: Paenibacillus ihbetae; assembly: GCF_002741055.1. Taxonomy (NCBI): domain Bacteria; kingdom Bacillati; phylum Bacillota; class Bacilli; order Caryophanales; family Paenibacillaceae; genus Paenibacillus; species Paenibacillus ihbetae. Next base: position 6,486,117 of record NZ_CP016809.1, read on the forward strand.
ATTATCCAAATCGGTTGAATACTCTGCATCCTGGTCTTACGGAGTACGGCAAATTTCAAGTAGGGCAGTTGCGAAATGACATTAATATCGATTCTGATGATTTAGTTCTTGTCAGTCCAACCAAACGCACAATAGAGACGGCAGCTATTTTAAAAAATGATTTGGACTTTGTGATTTCTCCGTTTGTTGGTCCGAGAATGTTTCCTCTGAACCCCGAACTCCCTTTTCTAGCATGTGATCATATCCTTTCTAAAACTGAAATTCGAATTCTGTATGGAGATACAGAAATTCTTGATCTCAATGTGGAGTGCTGGAAAGAAGGAATTAACCAGATTGGGCAAGATATCTTTGAAAGATATGCTAAGCGGTTAATAGAGTGGATCGGGGAAAGATATAATAGAGTATTCGTGATATCACATGATGGTACCATAACGAATTATCGGATATTGCTTGGAGAAAAAGGATTGACCCGGGAAGATTTTCCCGGTGAGGCTGGGGTATATCGATTGAAGCTGTAGTCTGTTGGTTAACGGGCGGACCGAGAGGAAACAGATAACCGTGAGAGCCGCATCATTTGCGGTCTTTTTGTTATGTGTATATCAGATCCAATCCTGCTTATTGACTTGACAGATTTGAAAATGATCGTAGAAGCCGTTAATATTTTTACAGAAGAGGATGCTGGATATGGTCTGATGGAGAACAGACACCCATCCTCCAAACAACGACATCATCCACCAAGCTGCGCTTTCACCGAAGGGAGTTGGGATTCATGATTATGGTAATCTTAGGATTTTTATGGCTAATTTGGTTTGTGATTGTTATACTATATTATTTATGGACATCGTTGTTCTGGTCGCTCATCTTTCGTGCCCAAAAATTTGAAAATGAGGGGAGACGTACATTCTCAGGTTTTGTCTCCTTGGTCTCCACAGCCCTGAACATATTCATCTTGAAAATCATTTGCTACTTTACGGATACTCCGAGTTTGTTCAAGTACTCTGAAATTACCTCAGCTTGTTTTACGGCTGCGTTTATATATCTCGTTGCACTAGGAATTGCAATCATCCCTTTTATCAAAAAAGACGGAGCCTATTTGCTGAAGCTCGCTTTATTTGGATATAACAAGAAAAGGAAATGGTAAAAAACTAAGCTAGCATTCCAATTACAAATAATCATTATAAACTCACTATAAATTAGTGGGTTTAATTATTATTTGAAATGATAAAAGCGTGAGCTGTAGCCGCTTGTTTGTTGAAAAGAGACATGAACCTGTACCGATTGCCGAAAAGGACTGGTGCGTAGCGGCTCTTAGGGGCGATCCTTTTTTGCCTTAGAGCCGCTAGCATGAGCCCTGATTCGAACGATCACAAACAGAATTAATGCAAAAGGCAACATCATCTGTTTTTAGATATATAGCTTGGGCGTGTTCTTCCTAGTTAAACATACTACTTATTCTGCCGGTTATTTTTTGGTAGGGTTATATTCGCCGTAACACAGCTTGCTTGGAAGTTATCGTTGATTGTTAGAATACCTTCGACAATCAATGGAACCTTAATGGTTAGATTCTTAGTTTCTGAATTATACTTAGTGCTTCGAGTACACCTACCACATTTAACAGAAGAAGAAATGAGTGAGCCGGTGGAAAGATTATAGACAATAGTTAAACAAACCGGTTGCTGTAAGTCTTTTCGGACACAAGGCATTAAGTTACACCTCCCATATATTATATTTGCATAAAATGAAGATGACTATTATTTGGAAGCGGCGGGTGTGGATAGAAGTAGAAAATGTATGAGAGTTTACATGTAAGCAGACCCTTTAAATGGTAGGGTTGGCAGGGCTACTTTTAGTAAGTAATTTATTAAACACCCGTAGATTAATAGTATTGATTGGAATGAGTCGATTATTGGACTGTATAATAAAAATGGCAGCCGATCCATTTGATCAGCTGCCTTAACTTTTTACATCGTTGGTAACTTACGAAGAGCTACCGAACTATATTCGGCAGCGCCGCAGACAAATGGGGGCACCATCCATCTAGCTCAGACATTCAGATGCTAGCAGATTGAACGTTTCTTTATAGCATGTAGAAATCAATCAAAGAGATTTTGTTATAACACAACCCTACCATTATGAAGTTGCGTTGAAAGAGGAATCACCTCAGGTGCATATGCTGCAGGTTAATGTTAAGGAATCAATTTTTCATTTTTAAACTCATCAAATAATTCTAAAAACCGCTTCTCGCTATCGATGACTTCATGGAATCCGTATTGTTTAATTTTCGTCGTATCCGATATCACATCATATTCGGATCCGAATATAAAATCGCCGAATGGCCAAGCAGCTGCTTTCGTATACGGTACGGGCTGCAAGCGGTATTTCTCCACCATCGTGTTCCATGTATCTTTTTGAAGCGGCATCATCTCCGACAAGGAAATTGTCTGGACGGGAGCATAGTCCATGTCAAAATAGGCTGCAAATTTAGGCCAAAGCTGTTCCCAGCGAAATAAATCTCCGTTAGTAATGTTAAATACCTCCAAGGCAGTGTGGGATTGAACAGCCGCCCAAACCGAGGCTCGCGCAAGCAATTCAGCATCGGTAACTTGAACCAATGCGTGGTATGCCCCCTCTTTGCCAGGGAACCTAAGAGGCAGATCCAGCTCTTTCGATATCGAGGCGTATACAGCGATCACCATCGAAATGCTCATCGGATTTCCAATGGATATCCCGGCTACGAGGTCGGGCCTTAAAATGGTCCATGACCAGCTCTTTCCTTTCTGATGCTCACGCAGGAAATCTTCTTGATTATAATAAAAATTCGGTGGAAGATGGCGTGGGTCACTTTCCTTGGCTGGTGTTTTGAACTTGCCCAAGTGAGCGCCATACACTTTAGCCCCCTGCATCAACACAACCCTTTCCAGAGCGTCTGAAGATTCTTCGGCCGCTTTTACAATATTTTCAAGCATGCTTGTGTTAACTTCAATTTGTTCCTTGGTAAGGGAAGGATAGTCCTGATAAGCGGCATAAAAAATATGGGTCACATCGCCCAATGTGTGAAACTTTTCTTTGACACCGCGTGCATCTAACAGATCCATACTGATATAACGTTCCGGATGTTTGCGCGGGATATTTCTGGCAATCCCTTTTACGTTCCAGTCGTCCAGCTTGCTGAGATAGTCCAACAAATAACTGCCAATGATTCCTGTCGCCCCAACGACAATCGCGGTTTTTTTTGACATTACGAATCCAACCTCCTTGTCCATTTAACCGAATCCTTGCTCGAGTGTATCCCCTTGCGTTCCATTACACTGCTCCAGATGGTGACGATTAATCCGACCAGAGTAACAGAAGCGGCTATCCAAGCAAGAGACTCGATTCCTAATGCACTGTCCAGTACTATCCCGCCAAGCAATGCGCCCCCCGCGCCGCCGAGGTTGAAAGCGCCGATATTCAGCGATGATGCCAAGTTGGGTGCGGCTCCAGCTTTATTGAGCACGAGCATCTGGAAGCCGGGCACTGTGCCGAATGCGGCTATTCCCCAGATGAAAATCGTAATTACAGTCGCAAGTTTGGAATGCATTGTAACGGTGAACAGAGCCATGATAAGCGTAAGAAGAACCAGCATTCCGATCAAAGACGGCATGAGCTTCCAATCTGCCAGTTTTCCGCCAGCTATATTGCCGATCGTCAAACCTGCGCCAAACAACAGAAGCAGACCTGTCACAGCGTTTTCCTGATACCCTGTAACATTCGTTAATAGGGGAGTGATGTAGGTGAAAATAACAAATACACCGCCGAATCCCAATACGGTCATCAATAGTGACAACCATACTTGAGGGCTTCGCAGAACGCTAACTTCTTTCATAAGCTGCGGGCGTTCTTCATTTTTGATTCTTGGGACAGAGACGGCCAGGGCGATGAATGAAAGGAGTCCCAAGAAAGCAACGGCCCAAAATGCAGAGCGCCATCCGTAGCTTTGCCCGATCCATGTTCCAAGAGGGACGCCCAAAATATTGGCGAGTGTCACGCCAATAAACATCATGGAAATCGCACTGGCTTGTTGTTTCGGACTCACCAATCTGGTGGCGACGATCGATCCGATTCCAAACACAGTACCGTGTGATAATGCGGAAAGAATGCGGGCAGCCATTAAGACAAAATAATCCGATGCGATGGCACTTAAGATATTGGCTGTCACAAATAGAGCCATCAAACCCAAGAGCAATGCCTTTCGTGGGAAACGTACCGTAAATGCGGTCAGGAGAGGGCCTCCGATTGCTACGCCCAGCGCGTAGCCAGTCACTAACAAGCCTGCTTTACTGACCGAAACGTGAAGATCATTCGCAACTTCGGGAAGGATTCCCATAATCAGAAACTCGGTAGTACCGATCGCGAATGCGCCAATCATTAATACATAAATTGCTATCGGGTAGCGAAAGATGGTTTTCATACGGGTCAATGCCGTACCTCCTTTTTTTGAATAATCATGCACAATCGATTATGATGGAGAAAAAGAAGGTTGAGGAGTACGCACTTTATTTCGCGTAGGTTTCTTTCAGGTAAGAAATAAGGAAGGGAGAGCGAAAATGAGACCCGAAACATCCGATTATGCTGCGAATGTGACCCTTGGGATCATTGAAGGGAAATGGAAGCTGTTAATTCTTTGTCATTTGCGCAACGGCACGAAACGATTCAGTGAATTTATCCATATCATACCTGGCATTACACAAAAAGTTTTGACTTATCAATTAAGAGAGCTGGAAACTCATCGCTTGGTGAAACGACAAGTGTACCCGGAAATCCCTCCGAGAGTTGAATATTCGTTGACTGAATATGGAAAAAGCTTGATTCCCCTCATGGATTTAATGAATCAGTGGGGAGAAGAGCACCAAAAGTTAATCCGTCGGATGGGGCAAATTTGCTGATCGCACGTCAGGCTTCATTGGCCTAGGCCCTATGCCGTTGGAGCAAATATGCCTAATAGCGATTGGCCCTTCATCCATAGAGTTCGTTTAACTAGATAACGACCACGAAATGGCACCAAGGTTGGTTCACGAACTCCGAGAGAAATGATGTCTTACAAGATCTTGTCTTGGAGCGTCTCGCGGAGGGGGTTGGCCATAGGATGCTACCATTTTTTGTCGCTAAAGTACTCATAATAGCGAAGCACGCTTCTCCCGTGATTGGGAGTGGTGTGCTTTTCTTTTTTGCTTTATAAGGAGGGGAATACGAAGCTAGTGATCGGCATAAAAAGGCCCTCTCTCGTTCGCCATAAAAAAGAAAGCACTGCTCGTCAAAGCCGGTGGAAAATACTTCGTCGGTACATGCTCAACGCTCCAGCCATGAGAAATAATCATTATAACCATTTTAAACATTCATTTTATTTATTGAGAGAGGCCCGATATAATGCAAATAGAATTTTGTGGAAGGGGAATAATCATGACCCAAGCGGAGTTAGGAGGAATGCGGACATAGCGGTCAAGATTTCAGGATTTCTCTGAGGAGATCCGATCCGTGATGTTACAAATAAAAGCCCTGCATCGTTATATGTGCATAACGGAACAGGGAGTTGAGGAAGAATGAGCGGTTTGACATGAGTTGATTTGCGGGAGAGTTAGAATCTCTTACCTTGATACTGTCATCATCCTAATTTCAAGAGCAGGAAAAATTTTCAGATAAACCAGGAGGGAATATAAAATGGCAAATGTATTATTCATTAAAGCTAACGATCGGGATCAATCCGTCAGCATAAAGCTCTACGACGCTTTCGTAAGTGCGTACCGGGCGAAAAACCCGGGCGACAATATTACGGAATTGGACCTGTTCGAAGCGGAGCTGCCTTATTACAATGGCGAAATGTTTTCGGGCATTATCAAGCTTGCCAGCGGCGGTGAACTAACGGCCGAAGAACAAAAAGCAGTCAATATCGCTAATCGCTACACAGATCAATTTATCGCAGCAGATAAAGTCGTAATCGCGTTCCCGCTTTGGAATTTTACGATTCCGGCTCAATTGCTCACTTACCTGTCTTATCTTAGCCAACCGCGGAAAACATTCAAGTACACAGCACAAGGTCCGGTAGGATTGCAAAGTGAAAAGAAAGTGGTGCTCCTTAACGCACGAGGCAGCGTTTACTCGGAAGGCCCGCTGGCTGAAAAGGAGATGTCTGTTAATTACGTAAAAAGCATGCTTGGTTTTTGGGGAATCACAACCATTGAAACGGTCGTCATAGAAGGCCACAATCAATATCAAGACCGCGCTCAGCAAATCATTGAAACCGGATTAGCTGAAGCAGCAAAAGTAGCATCCGGATTTTAATGCACACCCATTCCTCACACTATACCGCCACTTAGGCGGTATAGTGATCTAACGACATAATAGCAAAGGATGAGAAAAATATGATCTTAGTTACAGGTGCCACAGGCTCGGTAGGCCGTGAAGTGGTACGGTTGCTGCACGAGGATGGTTATAGGGTGCGGGCGGTCAGCCGTGATCCGGAGAGGGCGAATTTTCCTGTTGAAGTTGAGGGGGTTGCCGGAGATCTAACGAAGCCGGAGTCGCTTTTATCCGCATTGGACGGAGTGGACAAAGTTTTTTGGATGTTACCCCTCGCCGCCGACTTTAACTTCCCACGGATCGCCCGGCAGTGCGGGGTTCGGCATATCGTATTGCTTTCAGCGGCAACCGTTGAAATTGGAATAGATAATGCTATTGCGCGACTTCACTTAAATGCCGAGCAGGCAGTAAGGGAATCGGGCGCATCTTGGACCTTCCTGCGGCCGAGCGGTTTCATGACGGATACGTTCCGATGGCAAGATTCGATCAGGTCCGAGGGGGTTGTCCGGGTACCGTTTGGCGACCTCAGCATTCCAGTCATCGATTCACGGGACACTGCTGCCGTCGCTGCGAAAGCGCTAAGCACTGATGGACATGAGGGTAAGGTTTATACGTTAACCGGACCAGAATCGCTAACTCGCCGGCAGCAAGCGCGAATACTTGGCGAGGTATTGGGGCGAGAAATCGGGTTTGAATCGATCACAGACGATCTCGCCCGTGAACAGTTACTTCGACATATGCCTGCGGAAATGGTTGAAGCTCTCTTTGATCTATCTAAACAAGGTCAACGCTTCTCTAAAGTGCTGCCTACAGTAAAAGAAGTAACCGGCCGGGCACCTCGCACCTTCAAACAGTGGGTGGCCGATCATTCCGAAGCTTTCCTGTAAGTTTACGACAACTCGAAAGGTGAGAAGGCTTATGGAAGAACTGTTTGAACAATATAGAGCACTCCTGTTCACGCTGGCGTATCAATTGACAGGTTCTACAGCAGATGCTGAGGATGTTGTTCAGGATGTGTTTTATAAGGCGCATGAGATTCAACCTGAGCGATTGAAGGAGCCGAAAGCGTATTTGTGCAAAATGGTAACCAATCGTTGTCTTGATTTGCAGAAGTCGGCAAGGAAGAAGAGGGAAGTGTACGTCGGCCCTTGGCTTCCCGAACCGATTTCGACATCGGGAGAGGATCTGGTGGAAAAGATCGTCCGTCGCGATATGCTGTCGTATGCCATGCTCGTATTGCTTGAGCGGTTGACCCCGTCTGAGCGGGCAGCTTTCATCTTGCGTGAGGCGCTTGGATTCGATTATGCCGAAATAGCCGAACTTCTTGGCAAACGAGAAACGAGCTGCCGTATGCTGATGAGCCGGGCAAAAAGCAAGTTGGGAATAACCGGGGAAGAGCATATTACCGCCGAGGCAGTCGATTTGGATTGGGTTAGCCGGTTCCTCACATCCCTTGAGCAAGGGAACGTCGATCACGTGCTATCCCTGCTGAGTGAAGATGTTATCCTTGTTACCGACGGAGGTGGAAAGGTAGTCGCGGCAACTTCTCCAATTCAGACGCGCGATCAAGTGGCTCTTATCTTAGCCGGTGCGCTTCATGCTTTAAAGTCTCAAGGTAGCCTACGTGCGGAGTTTGCCCCACTGAATGGTGAGACCGGCATCGTACTACGCACTGAGGGCAAGCCCGCAGCCGTTATATTTTTACAACACCGACATGGAAAGTTTGACAGAATCTACGTCGTTAGAAACCCGGATAAGCTAACTCGCGTTTAGCGGGGAACTATGACAACAGCGTAACAATCTACCTTACATGGTTACATCGGCAGCCCACTCACACAAGAACTTGATGACATTTTGAGGGATCACGTCAGCCTTTATATACTCTAAGGAATATATGTATGCAAATTTATATATTGGTATATCTAAATAAATTTATATATATTGAATTTGTAACCATGGTGATTCTGACTTGTTAGGAGGAATAAGTTGTGGCTCAAAACGCTGATGATCATGAAAAAGAAGGTCTACTCATTAAAGAAATTATAGCCGAAATGGAATCCGCTCATAATCGACATAATGCTGATGAACTGGATCTCCATTTTACCGCGAACGCGACATGGGTTAATGTATTGGGATCTCGATTATCTGGTTGGAACCAAATAAATACAGCCCACAGGTTGGCATATGAGGGACCGCTAAGAAATTCATATGCCCGTTATGAGGTCTTAAACATTTCATTCGTTCGATCAGATGTAGCAATTGTACACATTGGGCAGCACCCAACAAATCATCTTGGACAGGACCTTGAAGATGCCCAAAAAAGCATTGCAATTTATGTGATGACTAAAGACAGTAATACGTGGAAAGTTGCGGCAGGGCAAAACACGTTTATTCAATAACCTTGGTCTGAAAGCAGCAAGGATTTATCATACTGCAAATTAAGATCATTAATCGTATCATAAATAATGAAAAGTTATTTTTCGATTGACGTCAACATCAATACGTGATAATTTGATGGCAGGATAATAAAGGCAATGCAACCTTCGGGTTCAACCTCGCTGAGAAGTGGGTTGGACCCTTTTTGCATTCCAGAACTAAGGGGAGGACTCGAAATGTTGAAAACTGAATTGCTGTTAAAGCGGCTGGACGAGATCGGCAAGTCGCTCGAACGCAAGGGGGGAGCTCTTGTATTATTAGGAGTTGGTTCCGTTGGGCTCGAGACAGAACGGTTGGATGAATATTCGGATTTAGATTTCTTTGTTGTTGTCAAGCCCAGGGAGAAAAACCGATATATAGACCGATTGGATTGGCTAGAGGACGTGCACCCTCTTGCTTATTCGTTTAAGAATTCGGATATTGGCTACAAAGTATTGTTCGAGGATGGTATTTTCGGGGAATATGCCGTATTCGAGGAAGGGGAGTTGGCGAACGCGACCTTTACGGAAGGCAGGGTCATATGGAAGGATCCTCTGTATACCAATTCGTCCATCGCTAAACCTTCCAACCCGGTCCCCAGCCTAAAAGCGGATTCCTTGGACGCTCCTTTGAATGAAGCGTTAACAAATCTATACGTGGGGCTCGGTCGGTATGCAAGGGGAGAGCGTCTATCCGCGACGAGGTTTATTCAAGGCTACGCCGTGGACCGGATTCTATCCGTGCTCCATCTGCTGGAGCAGGAGGTGGACTACTTTCCCGATCCATTCGGCAATGAGAGACGGCTCGAGAGAAGATACCCCCGTTTTGCGGAAATCATAGGAGACATGATACAGGGATACGATCATGTTCCCGAATCGGCTCTTCGCATTTTAAATTTCATAGAAGAAGTGTATCCGGTCAATCGAAGGTTAAGCGATGAGATACGTCGATTGGCTAACCTGACTTGCTGATCGTAGCTACGCGCGGACTGTTGATAAGCATGCTAAGCCGTCAATAGGTAAAATACCGCCCTTCTCCGTGAACTGTGACCCATAAGATGGACACTTTGAAAAAAGTGACTTCTTGTGGGTCATTTGTGTTTTAATCAAGGTATGTGACGAGGAGTGATACGAGAATGGGGAAGTTGAAACGGGTGCTCTTTACCGAGGAGCAAATGAGGAAGCTGGAGGAGAATCCAAACGTACACCATGTGACCGAGGCGGCCATTACATACACACCTGCATTCAAGCTGGAGGCGCTGAAAGCCTACAAGCAGGGGCAGACACCTTCAGAAATCTTTATTCGTGCCGGCTTCGACCTGGACGTTATTGGTCATAAGAAGCCCAAGGACAGCTTAAAACGGTGGCGTGAAACCTTCGAACTGTACGGTGAGGAAGGTTTGGCTACAGAGCGGCGCGGTAAGGGCAGTACAGGGCGCAAGCCAGCTGGTCAGTTGTCAGCCGAAGAAGAATTGAAACGGGCTAAGGCCCAGATCAAACTGCTTGAAGCTCAAGTGGACATGCTAAAAAAGCTCGAAGCGCTCGATCGGCAGAAGAAGAAACGCTGACGCCCTCCGAGCGCTATGAGATCATAAATCGCACCATTCGGGCATATGGCCTGAAACGAATGACACGCTATCTATGCGAGCTCGTGGAAGTAAGTCCAAGCGGCTATTACAGGTGGCTGGGGACGGAAGAAGATCGTCAACTTCGTGCTGCCGCCGACGAGCAGGACATCCTTCTCATCAAGCAGCACTTTGACGCGCTCCGCGGCAAAGCAGGTGCGCTTGTGATTAAGATGCGGCTGGAACAGATAAGCGGCGTTGTCATGAACCACAAGAAGATTCGCCGGCTTATGAAAAAGGCAGGCTTGGTGGCCGTAATCCGTCAGGCGAACCCCTACCGCAAGATGGCTAAGGCAACTCAAGAGCACAAGACGTGTCCGAACCTGCTGGAGCGAAAGTTTAACCAAGGCGAACCTGAGAAAGTGTTTCTCACTGACATCACTTATTTGCGCTATGGAAGCGGACACTGGGCATACCTTTCCTGCGTGAAGGACGGGGCGACCAGGCAGATCCTTGCCGACAGCGTGGCAGCAACACTCGAGCTTCCAATTGTCGAGCGGACGCTACAGCGTCTTTTAGAGCGATTAGATGGAAACATTCATCCAGAAGCGATTCTGCACTCCGACCAAGGGATGCACTACACGCATCCTAAAACCCGTCTTCTCATTGCTAAGGCAGGATTTAAGCAGTCGATGTCGCGCAAAGGCAATTGCTGGGACAACGCCCCGATGGAATCATTCTTCGGTCACTTGAAAGACGACGTTGATTTTAGCGATTGCCAAACTATTGATGAAGTGAGGGTGCGAGTGAAGGAGTACATAAGCTACTACAACTCAGAACGATACCAGTGGACATTAAAAAAGATGACCCCCGATGAATTCAGAGGTCATCTGCTTGCTAGCTAAGCTCTAGGCGGTTTATTTCAAACTGTCCACAAATCGGGTCACAGTTCACCGTGGAGGATATCGGCGGTATTTGTATTGGACAATGACTGAACAACCACAATATTATGGGTTACTCTCGAAAGAAATTTCTACATACATGCAATATTCCCTCGGCGTAAGGATAAGGGGCAACGTTGTGGTGGCATGACTTTGCTTCATCCGTTGCATTCTGGAGAAGATATCCGTGCGCAGCCATCTTAAGCATCTCGATGTCATTCCCACTATCGCCGAAGGCCAGTGTTTTGGACGGGGATACCTGACAATACTTCACTAGGAATTGCACAGCCGCTTTTTTTCCAGTTCCAGCAGGGATAAAATCAACATCATATGCATGCTCCGGATCACCCGCCTTGGGATTGCAAATATTGATATTTATGCCGATCCCGCAATTTGCGGCCAGGTGCCTGATAATGCTTAGATCATATTGGGTTTTGACTGCTGATACCGGATAATAATAGTAGTTCATTTTATATCCGGATTGGCCAAATTGAGTCTGTTCGTGAAGGTTGATGTTGTATGTTGATTTTAATTCGCTAAGTAAATCTTCTACATCTCTTCGGGAGAATCGGGATGCTCCAATAATCTTTGCCCAGGATGGAACAGTGACCAGTTGTCCGTCAGACTTGACCTCCCACATCTCTGTGCCCAGGTTGCTCGCGATAAAATGGGGGAGCTGCGTCATACCGGCTGTTTTCATTTTTGCTTGTATTTGCTGAACACTGCTTCCGGTGACCCAAGCTATTTTTACTTGATGATTTCTGGCCAGCTGCTGGAGGTATTGTTCCAGCTCGTATATCATATTGAGTTGTTCAGGCAAACATTCATGCGGATAATAGGTTTCGTCAAAATCAAAAAATATCAGGTATTCTGTTACAGCAGGGGTATAGATGACTTGCATACGTGTCATTCCTCCTATGGTTTGTTAACGATATCATAGTTGCAGGGAACGTTCCCAGGTCAATACTTTAGATGAGGTGTTCGTTTTGCCCACCATAATTGATATTTCTCGAGTAAGCGGTCTCTCCAAGTCAACGGTATCGCGAGTGTTAAACAACCATCCTCATGTATCCGACGAGAGCAGACAAAAAGTACAGAACGCTATTAAGCAGCTGGGATATGTCCGCAATACGCAGGGGGTTCAGCTGCGGCTACAGGCAAGCAATCATATCGGTGTGCTTGTCCCGGATGTGGAGCATCCCTTTTTCAGTCAGCTTGTCAGTGCATTAAGTCGAGTTTTGGGCTCAGCGGGGTATCAGCTTGTTATCTATCAGACCGAACGATCCCGCGAATATGAACGAGATGTTTATGCCCGATTGTTACGTCGAGAAATGGATGCCGTGGTTATTGCTCATTCCCATTTCTCTGAGAGAGAGATTAAAGAATATATAGGTTCTTCCATTGGAATCGTATGCAACGAAGCGATGGACGGAGAGTTCCTCGATGTCTTTCGGTTGGATGAAGAAGATGCGGTCTTTCAAGCGACAGCCTATTTGCTGTCCAAGGGACGCCGTCATATATTGTTCTGTATGGATCACATGACGCCATTGCAAGAGCGTAGATGGAAAGGGTTTCAGCGGGCTCACCAACAATTCGGCCTTGCTTGCACGAAATCGCAATGTTATACGGGACTGGTGACGATGGAGGATGGTTATGCCTTGGGAGAACGATTATTTACTTCTGATCATTTACCGGATGGAATGATAACAGGCAGTGACTTTGTCGCTACCGGTTTATTGAAAGCAGCAAAGCACAAGGGGATATCCGTACCTCAAGATCTGTCCGTCATCGGGTGTGATAACCATCCTGTAGGACTGATGACTGACCCGGAGCTGACCACAATAACCAATTGTATTTCCGATATGGTGAGGGATGTTACGGAATGTCTGACCCGGAGATTAAAGGGAATACAAACTGCTCCTATCTTGAAAACCTACAAAGCCTCGCTGATTATACGTAAATCTACTTGAAAAAGAGTTGCAGTATTGCGGGTTTTGATTTTCTACAAGTGTTTTCTTGTGAGATTGCACCTCATTTGTGGACCGGAGGCTGCCTTTTGCGTCCTACAGGAAGTCCCGACTGCTGGGATTGAAATGCGGCCTTAAAATTTGTATGTTGGATTCATACCATTTTTTAAGCAAAGGAGAGCCATGTCCGGTGAGATTGGCAGAGGATTATCTTCGGCTGCGGAGCGCATACTCCGGCGAAAAAAAAGGGGAGCCGTTCCAGGTGACGATCGACGGGGTGGCCGAGGCCCTGTACTGCACGCCACGGAACGCCAGGCTGATCCTGCGTAAAATGACGGATGCAGGGTTGATTCAGTATGCAGCCGGGCAGGGAAGGGGACATCGATCAGAGCTGACGTTTCTGGCGGACAGGCGGGAGCTCGTGATCCGGGAAGCACAGCAATATGTGAGGCAAGGTGACGTACAAGGCGCGCTGCTCTGGGTAAAGGAGAGGGCGGGCGAACACGAAGTAAAGCAGCGGTTCATGGACTGGCTGACCGGTTATTTCGGGTACCGCATGGAAACGATCGGAGAGGGCCGTATCGTGGAGACGCTTCGCCTGCCGATCTACCGGCCGATCGTGACGCTTGACCCGGCGGACGCGATGTATGCCTTCGACACCCATATGATCCGCCAGGTTCATGCGACCCTGGTCGAACTGGACAGAGAGACCGACAAGGTTACTCCCGCCCTCGCACTTGATTGGGAATCCAGTACGGATGCCAGCTGCTGGACTTTCTATTTGCGGAAAGGCGTGACGTTCCACAACGGCACGGAGCTTACGGCCGATGACGTCAAGTACAGCCTGCTCCGCGTTCAGCAGGAAGCCAGAAATCATTCCTGGCTGTGCAGGGATATCGTTGAGATCTGCGCGGAATCGCGCTATAAAGTCCGAATAAAGCTTCGTCAGCCCAACGTTCTGTTCGCGCTATATATGTCTCATACGGCGGCAGCGGTCCTTTCCCGCGATAGCGGGGAGAACGGAGCCGGAAGTGTTCCCGGCAGCCTGCCCGTCGGGGCAGGGCCATACCGGATTACGAAGTTGTTGCCGGGAATATGCATTCTTGAGGTATTCCAGAATTATTATGCGGCCCGGGGCCAGATTGATCGTATTGAAGTAATGATTATCCCGGACACCGGTGGAGAATGGTCATTGGAGACCAATCCGGGTGTTCTGATCGTTGAGACAGGAGAAGCCCGTCGTCAGGAGCTGAAAGCATGGCGGTGCAGCCGTCTAGTTACCGGTTGCAGCATGCTGACCATAAACCTCGCGAAGCCGGGAATCCTGCAAGCCGATTCTTTTCGCAGGGCACTTGGACTTGCGGTTGACCGAAGCCGTATGGTCCGAGATTTGGGATACCCGTACGCCTCTCCTTGCCTCGGTTTTCACCTTGAGCCGAATCCGGCTTCTGCAGATCCAATGTATGATCCAGAAGAGGCAGCCAGGGAGTTGAGACGGTCCGGATACTGCGGAGAGGTGCTGAAGCTGTACACGTACCGGCGTCATGAGCAAGCAGCTTACTGGCTTCAGCAGCAATATGATCAGGCCGGGATACGGCTGGACGTGTATATTGTACCCTGGGCGGACTTGATGAAGGAAGAACGGACTCGGGAGGCGGACCTGATCCTTTTCGAGGCATTGCTGAACGAGGGGCTGCTTCGCCAGATCGAATATTTGCTGTCCCGGTACAGCTTCATCCACAGCATGCTGGACCCCGGAGCCCAGGCGGAGGTAGATCAGCTTATGGGGCAGCTGCTTCAGAAGGAGGAGCCGGAAGCCCGGAATGAGGCGTTTCAACAATTGCAGACTTGGTTGAGCAAACGCGGCACAGCCGTCTATTTGACCTACAATGAAGCCCGGGTACTCTCCCATCCGGCACAGCAGGGTGTCAGGCTGAATGCTGCCGGTTGGGTAGATTTTAAGGACATCTGGTTTAAAGGAGAAAGGGAATTGCGGTAGAGCCATAGTGAATACGGCATCGGAAAATATGACATGTGACGAAAGGGGAAATGTTTCCCGGGAAGATTGCCTGTTTCTCAAATCGGTATGGTAGTACAATGAACACAGCAGATGAGATGGACATTTACCAACGGAGCGAAGGTGAACTTATGGAAATTATACTGGATGATTTAAGAGGACCGGAAATTGCCGCTTTGATCCGCGAGCATCTTCAAGGCATGGCGGAGCTGTCGCCGCCGGAAAGCGTGCATGCCCTTGATCTGAATGGGCTCCGCCGGCCGGACGTGACGTTCTGGAGCGCATGGGAGCAGGGGGAGCTGCTGGGCTGCGGGGCACTCAAGGAGCTCGATCCTCTTCACGGCGAGATCAAATCGATGCGGACCGCATCCGCCCACCTGCGTAAAGGCGTGGCCCGATCGATCTTAGCCCACATAATGGAGGAAGCCCGGCGGCGGGGATACCGGCGATTGAGCTTGGAGACCGGATCGATGGCGTCATTCGAGCCGGCCCGACGGCTGTACACGGCCTTCGGGTTTGAGGAGTGCGGGCCATTTGCGGACTATACGCTCGACCCGTGCAGTACTTTTATGACCCGGGAGCTGTAACCAAAACTTGCGGAGTATGATGTAATAAAAGGAAACATGCTTCCTGCCATTGGCAGGTCAGCATGTTCTTTTTCTATTTAATATCAGGGTGGGTGGACAAGAAATAGTTCATGCGGAACTCGTATTCAAGGAGGCAAACATGGAGTATATTCACAGTGGTTGGGCATTAATTGCCGATGGAGATAGAATTCTCTTTCATGATAGTGGTGAAGAGGGAGATAAAAACGATTAATATACTTACGATGGAGTCTTGAGGCAAATAACGGAACAAAACGTCGGAAACACGGAAACGTTGTGTGAATGATTGGTAAAAAATATGATGGGATCATTAGATCTCTTGATTGGAGAGTATTTTATGAAACGCCTCGTAATCATGACGGTTGGGAAAACGCATAGTGGAAAGACCACTTTCGCTAAAGAATTAGAATCTGTATTACAACAAGCCATTGTCATTGATCAAGATAATCATGCTGAATTTATTAATAGTCATTATAAGAAACTTCTGCCTATAGAGGGTCCAAACACTTTAAAGTTCTCTGTAACTAATGCGATTGTTAAATATGCTATTGAGCAAAGCAATTTCCACATTATCTTGAGTAATTCCAATTTAAATAAATCTGGAAGAACAAATGTTCTCCGGCATTTTCGGGACAAAGGATTTGAAAGCATTATCGTTTACTTTGATCTACCAATTGATCTACTGAAAGAACGTGTAATACAAACTCAAAGAAGTAAAGATCTATTTAGAAGTGCTTCGAGCTTTTTGGAAGTATTGGAGAGACAAGAGAAATCGACAGAGATAGGACCTAGTAAAGATGAAGCGAATTATCTGTTTGACATTAAGGACTCCAGTAATAACATGGATATTATTCAACAAATAAAAGTTATTAGTGAAATTAGATAATTCGAAGAAGGAAAAGCCATCCGATAGCAACGTAATCAAGCTTCGAACCTAGAGGCAGTCGATCCCGTATAACAGAGATTTGGAAAATAGCCGTTAGACCACAGTATAGCGAGGAACTTCCACAGGATGTTCTTAATAAAAACTACTTAGAAAAGCAAAGTGTGGTGTACAGAATGAAATTATTTGCTAAAGTGCTTATTTTTATTACTCTTTTTTTAATTTTGTATTTTGTTGGTAAGTACTTTGTTTCTGATCTATATATTTTTGGGAATCAACTTTATCAAAACTTGATCGATGTCATCTATATTGCGCTCTCTATTCTTGTATCGCTAATATTCTCGAATATAATAGTCGATAAACTTCAAAACAAAAGATAATTGCTTGCAAATACCTGACTCTTTTTGTAAAAACGACGGTGGGTCTTATTGCGAAAGAATAACGATAATTTGATAGAATGAATAAGGCAGCCGGTCAGTGTGACCGTTTGCCTTTTTTTACACGAAAGCGGGTGGAGACCTTATCAGCGGCCTGCAGCTCAGCTGTTTTTACCAAGCTCATTTTAAACATAAGGATTGCCGAGCAGGATTGTTACTTTATCCGATTACCCGTTCAAAAGGTATTCTACCACATGTTTCATTATAATTTATTCAGCTAACAGGCAGGGGGAGTTCAATAGCTTCGCGAATACTTTTCAATACCGAGTTTTTTACGAAGTTCGTAGATAAAAGTAGCAAAATGCATTCAGCGTACAAACGAAAATTAAACTCCAAAATGCGCATGCTTGGACAGGGGGGATTATCCGTGGAAATTATCTTTAGTTTGAATGATTTGAATCAAGAAGGTTACTTTATTGAGCGCGGCGCTTATATTTATGAAGGCAACATTGGACTTTATTTTGCATTAATAACGGAGAAGGAATTTCCTAAATCAATCTCTAAATTGGCATCTGAAATAATCAATCGTAATACCCCTTTCAAGGAATATGAGGATGGGAAGAAACACTGGTATTCTCCGAATCATGCGGACATAGTTAAACGTACGTTGGATTCCTTTTTGCAGAAAAATAATCAGAATCATCAGAACAATGAGAACCAGTTTGTCCAGGTTGACCCGACAAATCCCCCTCAAACCATCAATGTAAGCGAGCTTGCCGAATTATTATCAGACGCCAAGAATGTATTAATGTTTACTGGAGCAGGAATATCCGTTTCATCAGGCGTACCGGACATGTCTCTGCTTAACCAACTTATAGACGAATCTTTTAATCCAACTAATGATTATATAATCGAACTCATAAATAACAATTCGGAAAAACGACTGAGTAAAGTAATAAAGCTACATGGGCTTTTCGTAAACTCGGAACCCTCGATTTCTCATTTAAGAATTGCTGATTTATATAGCTCCATTTGTTGTGATTTGATTACAGGAAACCTTGATGGTCTTCATGAGAAAACAGGAGTCATTCCTAAATACTATACCGATCCAAAAAATGAAGTGGACAATTTGTGTGAATATGATGTTCTGCTAACTATTGGACTTGGAGAAGAGGGGAATATGAATCTGACTGATAAGTATCGCAATGCTAACTCTACTGGTAAGCTAATTGCAATTAATAAAGAATGCCCACCATACTTATTGAATAACGATTATTGGATTCCAGGTAATTGTGAGGAAATATTAGAAAATCTATGCGTACTTTAAAAGATAAAATAGATTGAAATTGATAAAGCATTTCAAAGAGGACAACGGCATCCTATAACAATGTGTTCACACAATGGAGGAAGAGGGGGAAGCCTCTTGGGAGTCAATCCATAAATATATCATTGGTGTTGGGAGTATAGGTAAGATAAATGAAACAGCTGAATTATTGATTGGCTATCTACGAATAATTTTGAGCAACATGACATCCTTTGTTATGAAGTTTATGACGATAAATTTAAAATTAGGCGTCGGTATGAGGGCTAACCATAGTAAATACAAACAAAGTACCTTTTTTTCAAAGGAGACGCGTATAGAACTATGACGATGTTTACTTTAACAGCAGCAAAGGAGTATGCGTTAAAGGGTGATATTGAGACCTGGGTCCATCTTTTCTTGAACGGAGAGGGAGACAATGTTGGTCTATCGGAAGGTTTAAAAAGCCGTAAAAGACATTGGGTTGGTCCTATAGAAGTCGAATTATCAATTCTAAAAAGGGTGGTTGGACCTGAATTACGGATGGAGTATGTTGAGAATGAAGAATGGTGGGACTATAACATAAATCAAATATGTCAACGTATAGAAGGTGGATGGGATATGCCTCCATTGATTGCTGAAAATAGGAATGGAGTACTGAGTGTACGTGATGGAAATCACAGGTATGGCGCACTTGAAAGACTTAAAAGAAATAAGTGTCACGTCATTGTGTGGGATGACATTAGTGTTGAGAACATAAAGAAAGTAATTCGTGAGTAACTCAAAGTTCCGTTGTTTAAACCAACCAATCCTAGACTTGTCCCTATTTTTTCAACAACTTGGGGGAGGTTTAGTTCTTGAGAAAAATTTTGCTGTGTATGTTAATTAGCATGTTTATAACTGCTGGCTGTTCAAATAAGGATAGGAAAGAAGAGTATTAGACTTAAATGAGCTTCTTACATAAGGTCTACTTAAAAGGGATAACATCATTTTTGGCGGCTTTTTATCAAGTTATTATACTTTCTAATGTGATGGAGGAGACTAGTTTCTTGACATTTTTTTGTTAACTGGTAAACTAATATTGTTAAACGGTTAACAATATTCTCGGAGGCGGTGACTCCCATGAGCTCAAATAAACGCAAAGAAGCGATTGAAGCTGTCCAACATTTCATTATGAATAGAGAGAAAAGTTTACGGACTCAGAACATGTTGACTGAGCGTGCTGTTGATTCAAGCTCTGTGAAAAAATGGACCATGACACAACTTCACATCTTATCTTTAGTAAAGCGTCACCCATGTCAATTGAATAATACGTCTTTAGCCGCGGAACTAAATTTATCAAAACCCGCTATAACCAAAGCCATAAATACATTGATTCAACACCAATTAATTGTAACTGTAAAGAAAACGGACAATCTCAAAGAAATATATTATGAAGTAACAGATCAAGGGGAGCAGTTGGCTGCAGAGCATGACAAGCTGCATTCCCAGGCTGAAGAGAAGTACTACGACTTGTTCAGTCATTTCAATGATAACGAAATCGATGTGATTATTCGCTTCCTTAACATGTGGCAACTGATGACTTCAGAATCCAAATAAACCCTGCAGGAGGACCAATATGAACAAGCACGAAGCTATTCGTTTTATCTCGCAAATGTATACCGACATTGTAGTTAATTTTGATTTTGATAAATTACCCAATTACTTCCATAACGATTACTATCAAGTAACTGATGGCAAAAAGATTAACATAGAAGAATTTAAGAAGCATCTGACTACATTAAAAGCTACAGTAGACAAAATTATCGTTTCTCCTTTTTACGATGCCCTCTATGACGAAGAGCTTCAGACTTTGACATTGCGATACACCGTAGACGTTACCAAGAAAAGCGGAACCCGGGGATTGATTGAGCTTATCGCCATTTTTGAAATAAAAAACCGCAAGATTGTGCGTTGTAATGAACTCTCGCATGCTCTGCATAATGTTAAGGAGTTTAAGGAACTTGCAAGCATTTCTTCTCCAGTTGTTTAATCCTGAAGCCCTCAGGCCATAAAGAGTATGACTAGGGATACCTCTTATTTTGGATTCGAACATCGTTCCTTCTCCGTTTGGAACTGCTGGAAGTTATTAATCTTAGAGAATATTGAGGTCGATAATATGAAAATAGCCGCGCTCTATGATATCCACGGTAATTTGCCAGCCCTTAATGCCGTAATTTCCGAACTGGATCAAGTACAACCTGATTTAATCATTGTTGGTGGAGATATTGTAGCCGGTCCAATGCCGGTCCAAACATTAGAGCGTCTCTTGCAACTTAAGTATCCCGTTAAGTTTATACGTGGAAACAATGATAGGGAAGTGGTCGTGATATACGACGGAAAGCCTCTTCGCTCGGATATGTCGGAGAAAGGGAGAGAGAAATTAGAATGGGTGGCCAAACAATTAAATCCATCTCATCGAGATTTTCTCGCTCAATTACCTGAGCGTTTAATACAACCCCTCAATGATTCAGGTAGAGAAATTCTTTTTTGCCATGCTACACCTACAAGTGACGAAGAAATATTTACTCCAATAACGCCAATGGAACGCTTGAAAGAAATTTTTCGCGAAGTTAATCAACCGGATGTGGTTTGCGGACATACACATATACAGTTTGAAATACAAATAGACGGGATTCGGGTTATGAATGCAGGAAGTGTTGGTATGCCATTTGCTGAACGATCGGGTGCTTATTGGCTCCTGATCACCCCAAGCGGGTTCGAGCATAAATGCACGTTATATGACTTGGAGAATGCCGCGAATGAGATTAGAGCAAGTCAAGATCCGCAAGCCAATGATTTTGCTGAGAAAAATGTATTGACTATCCCAACGCCGGTTCAAGCCATGGACATGTTCGAGCGTCTGCGAACTAAATAAATTTCGCATCAGGGATCTCATTGAAACCAAAGGGAGTTGTTCAATAAATGTCGAGACACTAGAACATGGTCTCATATAAAGCCGCTAACTTAGCGGCTTATTTTATCGGCTACAATTTCTTACCCCCGATTGAATGAGGAGGGACATGCAGGCTTAGGTTTGTTCAGCTGCCGCACCTGCGGAGCTGCGGAAGGCGCGTGGAGTGCAGCCAGCAATTTGGCGAAATTGTCTGGAGAAGTGCTCGACATTCCGGTAGCCGCACAATGTTGCAATGTCAGCGATCCTCTGCGAACCGTATAACAGCCGTTCTTTGGCCAGTCGGACCCTGCTCTGAATGACATCTTCCATGCATGAGACGCCGAAGGCGGATTTATACAAGGCCTGCAAATAACTCGGACTCAGATGGACGGATTCCGCCATGACCGGAACGGACCATGCAAAGCCGGGATTATTGTGAACCCGCTTGCGAAGCTCCAGCAATTGATGCTCGTCCGGCTGCCTGTCCGTCTCCCGGGCGGCCTCCAGCAGTTTATGGAACATCAGCCGGAGCAAATAATCGATCGACAATTCCCGATAGTCGTACTGGAAGAAATGCTCGGTAGCGAGCAGTTGAAACAGCCTGCTGAAGTAGCCGGGGTCTATCAACGGCAGCGGAACGCCTAACGGCAGCGTCGTTTCCGTCAAGTAGGATTCGTCGGTATCGAAGCGCACCCAGTCGTTGACGAATTGCTCCACACAGGCGCGATACCAGATTTTCTGTCCAGGCCGAAAAAGCACGGCGCAATGGGCCGGGTATTCCCTGACGCTGCCCTGCACCCAGATTTCGGCCGGAGTATGCGTCAAAATAAGCAACCAAAAATCATGGCCCTCCGGAAAATCATAAAGGAAATCACCGGGATGGGCCGCACCGTATCCGACATAGTAAATCGTTGTCATCGTTTCCTCGCAATCCTCGCAATAATAGAATTGATCAAGTAAAAGCAAGTATAAATCATTTTCCGGCAAAAGTCAGTCCTCTATACTATCCCTGATCCCGAATTTTTAAGATGCGATCATACTGTGGCTGGGGGAACATCATGTGTTTCAATCCGATAATAGGGCCGGCTATCCGGACCGGTGACGCGGGCAAGGATGGATCTCATTTTCGGATTCTACGTTATAAGGGAACAAAAATACTTTACGAAAAGCATTTCGGTGGGCTGAAAGGTTACAGCCCGCCCGGCCGACATCTCGACAGGAGGGATACAATGAAAGCATTGATGGGCAAACAGGTCATTTTGAAAGAGCATGATCTTATTCGCAGGGAACGAGCGAACAGAAGCTATCTGATGAAGCTGGACAGCGGTCATCTGTTGTTCAATTATCAATTGGAGGCCGGCAGATTTCACGGCAGAACGATTCCCGAAGGTGCGCACGGCGGTTGGGAGACGCCGGTCTGCCAATTGCGCGGACATTTTCTTGGTCATTGGTTGTCGGGCGCGGCGATGCATTACGAAAAAAGCGGCGACATGGAATTAAAGGCCAAACTGGATGCGATCGTGCAGGAGCTGCATGAATGCCAACGGGATAACGGCGGGCAGTGGGTCGGTCCGATTCCCGAAAAGTATCTGCACTGGATTGCAAGCGGCAAAAGCATCTGGGCGCCCCAATACAATCTGCATAAAATATTGATGGGACTGGTCGATGCCTGGCAATATGCCGGTAATCGACAGGCGCTCGATATCGTGGATCGGTTCGCGGACTGGTTTGTTAATTGGAGCAGCACTTTTACAAGAGATCAATTCGACGATATTCTCGATGTGGAGACAGGCGGGTTGCTTGAGGTATGGGCTGATCTGCTGCACATAACCGGGGCGGACAAATATCGTGTGCTGCTGGAACGCTATTATCGCAGCCGGCTGTTTCAACCCTTGCTGGAGGGCAAGGATCCCCTTACGAATATGCATGCCAACACCACAATCCCGGAGGTGCTCGGCTGTGCGAGAGCTTATGAGGTTACCGGAGACGAAAGGTGGCTTTCCATCGTCCAAGCGTATTGGAAATGCGCGGTTACGGAAAGGGGAAGCCTTGCGACAGGCGGTCAAACCGCTGGTGAGGTCTGGATGCCCAAGATGAAGATGAAGGCGCGTCTGGGTGACAAAAATCAAGAGCATTGCACGGTCTATAACATGATCCGGCTGGCCGAGTTCTTATTTCGTCAAACGGGCGATCCGTCCTACGCGCAATATATCGAATACAATCTGTACAATGGCATTATGGCGCAAGCCTATTATCAGGAATATGGCTTGACGGGCAGTCAGCATAAGCATCCCCATACCGGACTGCTGACCTATTTCCTTCCCATGAAGGCCGGTCTGCGCAAGGAATGGAGCACGGAAACCGACAGCTTCTTCTGCTGCCATGGCACGATGGTTCAGGCGAATGCGGCCTGGAACAAGGGAATTTATTATCAGGAAGGGGATATCGTCTATATCAGTCAATATTTCGATTCCGAGATGCGCTCAAGCATCCATGGTAACGACATACGGATCGTACAGACACAGGACAAAATGAGCGGCAGCCTGCTATCCTCGTCGAACACAGCCGGTTATCAAGCCATTAATGATACGGCGGCGACGAATGAAAATATGCCTGCCTTCCGGAAGTACGATTTCATTGTATCCGCTGCTGCACCGACAACATTTACGCTCCGCTTCCGCATACCGGAGTGGATTATGGCGGAGGCTTCCGTATACGTCAATAACCGTTTGCAGGGGACGACTCAGGACAGCGGCAGGTTCTACGACATTCACAGAGCATGGAAGGAAGGCGATACCGTATCGATTATGCTGCCAATCGGCATTCGATTTGTTCCACTGCCGGACGACGAACGGACGGGCGCTTTCCGATACGGGCCGGAAGTGCTGGCGGGCATGTGCGAGACGGAACGGCAGCTCCATGTGAAGGATGAGGATATCGCGTCCGCCATCGAGAATGAGAATGAGCGCGAGTGGGGGAGTTGGCGTTATTTTTTCAAGACAGTCAACCAAGATCCTGCCATCACGTTCAAACGAATTCGGGATATCGGGTACGAGCCTTACCAAATTTACTTCAAAGTAACGGGGACGAAATCTAATTGAGGCGAGTAGTATTGTAGATTTTACAAAGCCGCATGCACGCGGCTTTCTTATTTTATGGGACCACGTTAACCATTCATTCTCAGCAAGACAGATTATATTGGAGACAACAAACACAATAGCATCAGGATGTCTGTTTCAAAAGAGAAATAACATTGTCCAGATTGGCCATCAACATTTGAGGGACGATTATCTAATATTGGAGTTGCGATGATTCGAGGCTTACAGGTCCGGCTCATTCAATCTTCAAAGTGTTATGGGAGCCCCATGCCCTGGGAATACCTTTTTTTCATTCGTACTTCTTAGCTGTGACCAGCTGCGATCCACCTTCTCGTTCGATTCGATCATAAAATGGTTGGGGAAAGGCAAATCCCCTGTAAAAAGACCTAACCCTTCGATAACAATACTAATGGAATCTTCCGAGTGACCAGGTGTGTGTAGAATGCAGCCAGGTATACCCAACCTGTTCGTGAATGCTGATTTATCGTTTTCGTTGATGATGTTTTTAGGATCGATTTCAATTTCATTATAATTGGGAAACTTTTTCAAGGATTTATTTGCAGATTCAAGAAATTCCAGTTGATTTCTGCTAACCATGAATTCAACGCCCAACGATTGCAGATCCTGTGCAATTCCACAATGATCAGGATGAAAGTGAGTTACAATCAAGTGCTGAACAGCATTCAGGTTGATCCCATGCTTTCGCAATTGACTCGTCATTTTCCCAAGCGTTCCAGGCATGCCTGTATCGATGAATAGATACTTCTGTTGGTGCTCAATTGCATAATAATTGGTTGCGTCATATCCAATATTGATAACATTCATGTTGTCCTCCGTTTTTATCGTTCATATTTGTTGATATAGAGATCACCCACAATTTTAGCAATTTGATGATATCGTTGGTATGCATGGTATACATCATTTGCCCATTTTAATAGCATCGACTCGAGTTCGCTCTGTTTAAGCCCTAGTAAGTCCGTAACTGTTAAATGCCCTCTTTCAAGTAAGGGCAATGCAGGGATCAAAGCATCCGGGTGCGACAATTTGTATTTATCCATCATATTGCTCAACAGCGGTGTTTTCGAATACTCCCAATCTATATTTCTTTCAAGAATTAAATACTGTCTGGTGAGATGCAAATTGTTGTTCCATCTGCCATGAACCTCCGAATGCTGCAGACAATGTGCATCAGTATATATAAATCGAGAAAGACCATTTCCTCCTACAAAATGACTTGCTATATGATTGAAAATGTCAAAACATTCAATAACTCCACCAGCAGTGTTTGATCCACAAAATTGGCATTGACCATAAGCCTTCAACTTCACGCCTTTTTTCTGTGCTTGTCGCTCTATATTCTGCATATTAAAGCTCACCTTCGCTAATTATCATCAAATTGAAAAATTCCTCTATTGCATCCACCCTTTAGAATCACTTTAAGGGTTAACGCTACGTTAAAGTCAAATTATATTCGCCTGGTTTACCGCATGTTTGAATCGTTCAGCCCATGGAGATAACCGTCTCTAGTCTTTATCTTTTATTAAACTTCAAGGTTACAAAAACGGCCCCTGCGACCGAAGCTGCCGCAATTACAGCCGCAAACAGCGAGGCACCCAGGGAGATGCTGGTCATATCGATCAAAAAACCTGTTCCGATGGGCAGCAGCGCGGCAGGTACGTATCCTCCGATATTCAGTACCGCATTGGCTTCGGCGCGGCGATGTTCCGGGACATGCAAGCTGATCAGCGTGAGGCCTCCAAGCTGCCCCAACCCCTGTCCAACACCTGCGAATACCGCAGCTATTACAAGGATTGCTGGTGCCGATAACATAACAGCAGATACCAGGCAGCTCATGGACAAAAGGATAACCGCACTACCCATGAGAAACAGAGTGCGCACGGAGAACCTTTTGACAACGAATTGGATTCCCGTGGCCGCCAAGAACATGATACAGGCCGTTCCTCCAGCGACCAAGGGACTGGTCACATGCAGCAGCTTGGACAGCAGCGGCGGACCCAGAGACAGTACAAAGGAAGTCGAGGTAATGCCCGGAGCAAACACGGATATTCCCATCGCTAAATGCAGACGGTTATCCTTAGGGACCGACGGGAAGCGCAGCTTCCATTCTCCGTGCGTAGGATGCCGCCGGGAAGGGAGACGGGATGCCACCAGAAAGGCTGTCGCTAAAATGATTAATTGCGCGGAATACACAGGCACAACAGGGTACGCAAGAAATTGGGCCATCATTCCGGCCAGCAGCGGCCCGAGTCCGGCTCCGAGGACCATAGCCACGGAAGCGGCAAGGGATGCCAGTTGTCTCTTGCTGTGTCCACCGGAGTCCACTACCGCCGCCATGCCGGCGGAAACGATGACGCCGACGGCTATGCCTGTCAGCAACCGAGCTGCCAGCAGCATGCCGACCGATTCGGCCGATGCGAACAGCGCACAGGCGGCCACCGCAGCCAAAAGACCCGGATAAAGCACCGCCTTGCGTCCGAACCGGTCGGACAACTGGCCGGCTGCGAGCAGGCTGCCAAGCAAGCCCGCGATATAAGCGGCAAAAATAACCGTTAGGGTTCCATTCGTGAATCCCAGCGCCGTCTGCCACTGGACATACAGCGGCGTCGCTGAATTGGACAGCATGAATACAGCCGTAACGATCCAAGCTGTAGACCAGATGCGGCGAGTAGATACGCGGGTGCCCTCCGAGGTCTGAGAAAGCCCCGTTTTTGCATGATCGATCAATATAATCTCCTCCTTACAACCTTAAATGCGTGCGATGTCTCCGTATTGCCGTGCAATTAGAATAAGTTATAATAGTACATAACTGAAATACATATTTGTAATAAAGGGAATAACCACGTGGTTATGAAGGTGTGCGCGATGAAAATAAACTTGAACCACCTGAATGTCTTTATGGCTGCCGCCGAGAAATTAAACATTACCGAAGCAGCGAAAGCGTTGTTTATTTCCCAACCCGCTGTGAGCAAGACGATTAAACAGCTTGAAGATGCGCTGCAAGTGAGACTGTTTGTGAGGGATAGGCAGAAGGGGATCATTCTGACCGATGTCGGCAGAGAGGTTCTGGTATTGGCGAGGCAGATGCAATCCATTGAAAACCGCATTTTTCAGGTAGCCAGCCGGGAGAGCCAGCTCTTATCTGGAACAATCAAAATCGGCTCGTTTCCCGCTGCGTCGTCCCTGTTACTTCCTGAGGCTATCGCCAGGTTCCGGGCCAAGTATCCTCACGTTCAAATTGAACTCCATGAGGGGGTATCCGACCAGATCAAGGAATGGGTCACCGACCGTACCGTGGAAATTGGGCTTGTCGCGTCCCCGTTTACGGAATTTGAGCACTATAGCCTGGTTCAGGATCACATGGTGGCGATCATTCCGGACGATCATGAGCTGCACGATACGGCGGTTGTCGACCTCGGAAGGTACCAGCATGACATGATTTATTGTAAAGGCGGGCATGAGGCGGCGATGAACAGCATACTTCAGCAGCACCACTTAAATCTCGAAAGCAATTTGACCGTCCAAACCGCCGAAACCCTGATCCATATGGTCCGTAGACGGCTCGGGATCGGTCTTGTTTTCGACTTTACGCTATCCTCCGTGTCCCATGGGCTCACCGTTAAGCCGGTTACGCCTGTGATTACCAGGGAGATCGGAGTTATCGCAATTTCTTTCGATGAGATTTCCCCCGCGTCCATGGAATTTGTCCGTATGATGGCAGATGATGAAACAAGCCGTTTCGGTAAATAAAACAAGGCATCGAACTGCGAATGGAAGCATCCATACCGTTCAGTGCCTTGTCTTTTTTTTATCTAAAGTTTCTTATAAAGCCGATGATTTATAGGGAGAAGCCATTTTAGAAGAGATGCAAACGGTTTGAATTTTATAGCTTGTTTAATTAAGAAATAACCTACTACGCATCCTATCGTGTTAGCTATCAAGTCGTTGATGTCGATACTTCTTGAGCTGCCAAGTAATAGTTTAATAATGAGCTGCATCAGCTCTATGCCAAATGATACGGACAACCCCGTCCGAATTGCTTGTTTTAAGGAATAAACGGTGCGAGGCGCAAGCCACAAGAAAACACCCAGTGGAATGAACAGGATAATATTTAATATAAAGCTTGTCATATCAATGGTTAGAATAGGAATAAAGTTGATCGAGCTGTACCATGGAGCCTGATTGCGGTGAACCCCAAAGGTCAGCTCAATAGGTAAAAAGACAAAATAAATGACACCCAACGAATAGCCGCTAAATAAAATTTCAAGTAAGGTCACTCTCTTGTTTTTATAGGTAATCACCCTAAAAATGATATACAGTAGTGCTAAAGGTATCAAAACGGCTAATGGTGGAATAGTGTATAACAAATCCATGAAAGTCTCTCTCCTTCGTAGTAACTTAATTTCCTTATTCAGCTTACAAAGAGAAAGTTTAGAATATGTAAAGTATATTTAAAGAATTTTAAAGTTTTACATAAACAAAAGCAGTGATCGAGTATTCTTGGAACTGAGGTTCATTAGATTTTGTGAGTATTAATCATTTTTAATAAAAATTAAATATGGAGTGAATTGTATGGAATCTACATATCATAGGATGCGATTGGAGCTGGCGAAGTTTATCAGCATAAGTGCAGTGCTTGCAGGGGGAACTTGTTTTGTACTAATGGCTGTTATTCTGATCATTAGAGTTATTTCAGATGATCTATATAACCTTGTCATCAACCTGGTTTATGAACTTAACGGACTATTCCCCAGGTTGTTTCCTATTATATTTTTTGTTTTTTTCCTATTTCTCATTTTCAGCATGTTTATTGTGTCTCGACGGTCATTTCGTTACTATACAGAGGTATCCCAAATGCTTCAATCGATGGCCGAAGGGAAATTGGACGTAAAATTACCTGTGAGTGATCGGGATACGTTGATTGGAAATTTGGCACAGAATATTAATAATCTTGTTCATCAGCTAGAACTCTCCCTGCAGCAGGAGAGAGCAGCAGAAGAATCGAAGAATGAGCTAATCACTTCTGTTTCCCATGATTTACGCACGCCATTAACTTCAATTCTTGGTTATCTCTATATTATTGAACAGGATCGTTACAAAGATGAAGTCGAAATGCGCTATTATACGTCTATCATCTATGAGAAGAGCAAAAATTTAGATCGCCTTGTTAATGAACTGTTTGAGTATGTTCGTACAAAAAATCCGAAGCTAACCCTTCATAAAGAAAAAATAAATATGACTCGATTGCTCCAACAGCTGGCTGCTCAGTATATTCCTGAATTAAAAGCCAATCGGATGGAAGCTCGTTTAAGTTTACCTGGTCGCGAAGTCTGGCTTTATGCAGATGCTGAGAAACTCGTACGAGTATACGAAAATATTATAAACAACGCATTGCGATATGGCGCGGATGGTAAGTGGCTTGATATCCGACTCCAGGAGGACGAGAAAGGGATTTGTATTGAAATAAAAAATTACGGGAAACCGATTCCTAAGCACTCTCTTCCATATGTTTTTGAACGCTTTTATCGAGCAGATGAGGCTCGTACGGAAGAAGGTTCAGGTCTCGGGCTTGCCATAGCCAAAAATATTGTAGAACTTCATCAAGGGGAAATTTGGGTGAAGAGTGATGAGAGCGGGACAGCTTTCTTTACTTTGTTTGAAAGGGAGAACATCGATGAACGCTAACATATTGGTGGTAGACGACGATCCGGAAATTGTAAGACTCGTGGAGCTTGCACTTCGACAAGAAGGTCATAACGTCTTCACAGCTGCTACTGGATTGGAAGCTTTACGATGCTTTCAGGAACAAGAGATTGACCTTGTAATCGTAGATGTGATGATGCCTGAGATGGACGGACTTACGTTTTCTAAGGAAGTTAGAAAGACAGAGAACGTGCCTATTCTCATGCTAAGCGCCAAATCGGAGGACATGGACAAGATAGAAGGATTATTGATTGGTGCAGATGATTATATGACCAAGCCGTTTCATCTTTTGGAGTTAATTGTAAGGGTGAAGGCCCTTCTGAGACGCGCCTATCCGGCAAAAAACAATCCATCTCAGGGTTCTTCTGTCCTGCAATTTGGACCACTTACGATCGACCATAAACGTTACGAAGTAAGATACAATGAAGAAAAAATCGTCCTTACCGCAAAAGAATTTGATATTTTATATTTACTTGCAAGTCATCCAGGGCAAGTATTTCCCGCCGAAGACATTTTCCAGAAGGTATGGAAGGAAAAATATTATGAGGGCAATAATACTGTGATGGTACACATCAGCAACCTGCGAGAGAAAGTGGACAAATTGCTAGGCTATAAGCTCATTCAGACGGTATGGGGTGTCGGATATAAAATTGAGATTTGAAGAACGAATACAAGCGGGGGCGACACTGTGCGAAAGCACTGTTGCCCACTTTAAATTTTCGGAACCTCGTAAGTAGAGGTGATTGGCTCATTACTGATTTAGCTGTGCTAACAAACAAAGACGGAAAAATGTTGGGGTGCCAGGGGCAAGCAACACCTGTGCAATAATTGCAGGGTAATTGTCTAGCACGGTAGTCATAAACAAATGACGAAAAAGCGTAACTCAATAGGTTATGGGTGGGCGGGAGTTGCCGCATACTTCTAACCCATTAGGCCTATCTTCAAACAAAACTTTCCGCTGACGGAATCGGAGGGGGAGTTTGAAGCAAACAAGCAGCCGAGTCGATGGGTTGACTGACTGCCTGATTCATCCTTCAATATTTGAAGACCCGTTGCTCCAGGTCCTTTCTCTGTCACATTGTTATGCAAGCTGGGCAGTTGGCCGCACCACTAACTCATTGACGTCGACATCTGCCGGTTGCTCAATCGCATAAGCAATAGCTCGGGCAATGGCAAAAGCAGGCAGAGCGTCACGTCGGTACGTTTTCATGAGTTCCCTGGCCTCGTCATCCGAAATGCCCTCTGCGAGCTCAGACTGTGTTACGCCCGGGGAAACCAGCGTTACCCTAATGTCTGCTCCAACCTCCTGCCGCAAGCCTTCCGTGATGGCGCGAACGGCATATTTGGTTGCACAGTAGACTGCTGCCGTTGGTGACACTGCATAGGCACCGATGGAAGCCAAGTTAATGATATGACCGGATTGCTGCTCTCTCATGATGGGAAGACCTGCAGCGATGCCATGCAGAACTCCGCGAATATTGACGTCAATCATTCGGTTCCATTCCTCAATTTTCAAGGCAGCCAAAGGAGAGAGGGGCATTACGCCGGCATTGTTTACAATGACGTCGACTTGGCCGAACCGGGTCTGCGCCAAGCGGATGATGGACTGCATTTGCTCGATATTCGTCACGTCCAGCTGTTGAAATAGTACCGAGCCTCCTTCTGTCTCAATCGTCGAAGCCAAAGCTGCCAGTCTTTCCACGCGTCTGGCCCCCATAACAACATGCGCTCCCTGACTGGCAAGAAGCTTGGCCGTCGCTTCACCAATCCCGCTGCTTGCTCCTGTAATGACAACAACTTTACCCTGGATTTTTGACATGAAACATTTCTCCTCTTCCATTTGATTATGCTAATTGTTCGATTAAACGGTAACTAATTAATAAACTAAACAAGGAAATCTCCTACTCCTCACGATAGAGAACCATACCGGCGTGGTAAAGCACTGAATCCCGGAAATCACCGTCTGCGGTAAACCCGGTATCATCTACGTACTCAATATGGTCGCCTATAATGGTATACCGGCCTTGATAAGCGCTTTTTCGATTACCGCGTGCCTCGTCATACCGCCCGTTCGGCAGCAGTTCATGTCGAATATAACCGTCTTTGGTCACCCACATGCCGACATATGGATGGTTTTGTTCGTTTGGTGTACTCATACAATTTCTCCTCTCGTCTCGTTTGCGTGTATTGGGCTGTCATTTACCTACCTTGTAAGTTTGCTTATGGATAGGTCTCCCATTCCGCTAACGCATTTTTTTACATATCGATTATCGCAACTTCGAGCGGAGAGTCGGTAGCCGGATCCTGCAGGATCATTGTCAAATCCTCCAGAGAAAGATAAAGTAAGGTTAATTACATCAGTAAAAAGAAGGGGAAGACTAATGGATGCATGGTTCGAGAAACAAAGAAAGGAACTTCTACATATCATAGAGAAATTCACGCTAGAAGACGGAACGCATGACACGAAAGTTCCCGGTTTGCGCCTGATTCGTGCTTCCAGGACGTCCGAGCCGGTTTATTCCGTTTATGAACCTTCTCTTTGCGTCGTAGCTCAAGGTTCCAAGGTAGTTATATTAGGGCAGGAGATGTACCAATATGATTCAAACAGCTTTTTAACCGCATCGGTACATCTGCCGATTACTGGACAGGTGATGGAAGCTTCGAGTGAAACACCATATTTCAGTGCGCAGATCATTTTCGATATGAAACAGATTGTTGACGTCATTCAGGCTGCCGGAGATTCGATGAGAGCAGGAAATGAAACATGCCGGGGACTAAAGGTAAGCCAAATCGACCATGCCCTCCTGGATGCAGTGCTGCGGCTTGTAAAATTGATCGAAGCGCCGCAAGATATCCCGGTGCTTGCGCCTTACGCTATGCGCGAGGTTATTTACCGGGTGCTTCAGAAAGAAAATAACGCTTCGCTGAAGCAGATTGCAGTTATCGGAAGTCATGCACAACGCATCGCAGGAGTCGTTGAAAAGCTTAATCGCGACTTTGCCCAGCCCCTGCGCGTCGATGATTTAGCCGCAGAGGCTCGCATGAGCGCTTCGTCTTTATACGATTATTTTAAGGAAGTCACAGGGATGAGTCCGATCCAGTTTCAGAAACAGATCCGATTGCAAGAGGCACGCCGGTTACTCCTGACAGGATCCATCGATGCCGCCGAAGCTGCATTTCAGGTTGGATATGAGAGCCCATCGCATTTTAGCAGGGAATATGCGCGGATGTTTGGGCAGCCACCAATCCGGGACGTTCGTCGTCTGCGTAGCACCCTTATGGATGAAACGGCTAGCGACGGTTAACGAAGCATGCTTCAACAAGAATTTTGCAGAAATAGTAGGGATATGTGGGGCGGATCCAGGATTAGAGAGTGGCCGGGAGGTGGTTTTCCCATTTGAACAATACGACCAGGTTAATTGCATACAGTTGAACTGATTTGGCGGGAGTAATGCGTTTTGTCTAGAAACTGCGTGGGACGGTTCACCGTACATCGACTGCCTACTCGAAATTGCTTAAACATTGATTAGTCTTTATCAACACCCGGAATATTTTACAACTTATAATCGAAAAGAGATTATGTTATATTATAAATCCGGCAGCAAGAAAGCTGCTGACAAGTAAACAAATAAAAAGAACGATCACAAGAAATTGGAACTTTTTACTTGTTGATTTAGATGGATGGAAAGTGATATATTATAAGAGTTGTTGCTGCGAACGTGTTTCGCCGGTAACGAAAAGGTTGATCTTTGAAAACTGAACAACGAGTGAGTAAAACGAACCGCTTCGGCGGGGAGTTACAATAGAGAATTGAACAAATTCTCGTCAGTTTTTCTAAATGAGCTACAAACTCGAACGGTTGGATATTTTCTTGGAGTGATCCAGGAAGTATCCACTCGAAAAATCCTTATTGGAGAGTTTGATCCTGGCTCAGGACGAACGCTGGCGGCGTGCCTAATACATGCAAGTCGAGCGGAGCAACGGTTTCCTTCGGGAAACCATTAGCTTAGCGGCGGACGGGTGAGTAACACGTAGGCAACCTGCCCTCAAGACTGGGATAACTACCGGAAACGGTAGCTAATACCGGATAATTAAATCCGCTGCATGGCGGGGTTATGAAAGGCGGAGCAATCTGTCACTTGAGGATGGGCCTGCGGCGCATTAGCTAGTTGGTGAGGTAACGGCTCACCAAGGCGACGATGCGTAGCCGACCTGAGAGGGTGAACGGCCACACTGGGACTGAGACACGGCCCAGACTCCTACGGGAGGCAGCAGTAGGGAATCTTCCGCAATGGGCGAAAGCCTGACGGAGCAACGCCGCGTGAGTGATGAAGGTTTTCGGATCGTAAAGCTCTGTTGCCAGGGAAGAACGTCTCATAGAGTAACTGCTATGAGAGTGACGGTACCTGAGAAGAAAGCCCCGGCTAACTACGTGCCAGCAGCCGCGGTAATACGTAGGGGGCAAGCGTTGTCCGGAATTATTGGGCGTAAAGCGCGCGCAGGCGGTTCTTTAAGTCTGGTGTTTAAACCCGAGGCTCAACTTCGGGACGCACTGGAAACTGGGGAACTTGAGTGCAGAAGAGGAGAGTGGAATTCCACGTGTAGCGGTGAAATGCGTAGATATGTGGAGGAACACCAGTGGCGAAGGCGACTCTCTGGGCTGTAACTGACGCTGAGGCGCGAAAGCGTGGGGAGCGAACAGGATTAGATACCCTGGTAGTCCACGCCGTAAACGATGAATGCTAGGTGTTAGGGGTTTCGATACCCTTGGTGCCGAAGTTAACACATTAAGCATTCCGCCTGGGGAGTACGGTCGCAAGACTGAAACTCAAAGGAATTGACGGGGACCCGCACAAGCAGTGGAGTATGTGGTTTAATTCGAAGCAACGCGAAGAACCTTACCAAGTCTTGACATCCCTCTGAATCCTCTAGAGATAGAGGCGGCCTTCGGGACAGAGGAGACAGGTGGTGCATGGTTGTCGTCAGCTCGTGTCGTGAGATGTTGGGTTAAGTCCCGCAACGAGCGCAACCCTTGATCTTAGTTGCCAGCACTTAAGGTGGGCACTCTAAGGTGACTGCCGGTGACAAACCGGAGGAAGGTGGGGATGACGTCAAATCATCATGCCCCTTATGACTTGGGCTACACACGTACTACAATGGCTGGTACAACGGGAAGCGAAGGAGCGATCTGGAGCCAATCCTAAAAAGCCAGTCTCAGTTCGGATTGCAGGCTGCAACTCGCCTGCATGAAGTCGGAATTGCTAGTAATCGCGGATCAGCATGCCGCGGTGAATACGTTCCCGGGTCTTGTACACACCGCCCGTCACACCACGAGAGTTTACAACACCCGAAGTCGGTGGGGTAACCCTTACGGGAGCCAGCCGCCGAAGGTGGGGTAGATGATTGGGGTGAAGTCGTAACAAGGTAGCCGTATCGGAAGGTGCGGCTGGATCACCTCCTTTCTATGGAGTACCTCGCTTCCGCAGCGAAGCGGTACAAATACGGTCAGCGCAAGCTGCCGGATAAATAGGCTTTACGAAGTAAAGTCGACCTACTCACTCGTTGGTCAGTTTTGAGAGTTCAACCTCTCAAGCTTGTTGATTCCAGATCTTTCTTGTAGACAAGAGCGCTGAGAATTGATACGATATTCTTCCGGTCGCTAAATGACCGAAGGAATTTGATCCTTGAAAACTAGATAACGAAACGAATTTGCGTTTTAGAAATATCCTTCTCTAACGACTTGTGTCAAGTGATTGACCAAGAAGTGAAAGAGTAGCGTTAGAGCGAAAGATTCGTGACAGGTGATCCTTTGGAAGCTTGTTTCACCATTGAGTGGTTTTATCCATTCAGGAAACAAGCGGACAACAGAGCACATGGCACGAAACTGGAGCGACATGGTTAAGCTACTAAGAGCACACGGAGGATGCCTAGGCGCTAGGAGCCGATGAAGGACGTGGCGAACAACGATACTGCCTCGGGGAGCTGTAAGCAAGCTTCGATCCGGGGATGTCCGAATGGGGAAACCCAGCTGGTGTAATAGCCAGTTACCCGTATCTGAATACATAGGATGCGAGGAGGCATACCCAGGGAACTGAAACATCTAAGTACCTGGAGGAAGAGAAAACAAGAGTGATTCCGTCAGTAGCGGCGAGCGAACGCGGAACAGCCTAAACCAGAGAGCTTGCTCTCTGGGGTTGTGGGACGTCTCACATGGAGTTACAAAGGTTTAGATTAGACGAACAGGTCTGGAAAGGCCGGCCATAGAAGGTAAAAGCCCTGTAATCGAAAATGTGAACCCTCCGAGACGGATCCCGAGTAGTGCGGGGCACGTGAAACCCCGTATGAATCCAGCAGGACCATCTGCTAAGGCTAAATACTCCCTAGCGACCGATAGTGAAGCAGTACCGTGAGGGAAAGGTGAAAAGCACCCCGGAAGGGGAGTGAAATAGAACCTGAAACCGTGTGCTTACAAGAAGTCAGAGCCCGATCGATGGGTGATGGCGTGCCTTTTGTAGAATGAACCGGCGAGTTACGTTCCCATGCAAGGTTAAGGCGAGAAGCCGTAGCCGCAGCGAAAGCGAGTCTGAATAGGGCGATTTTAGTATGTGGACGTAGACCCGAAACCGTGTGATCTACCCCTGTCCAGGGTGAAGGTGCGGTAACACGCACTGGAGGCCCGAACCCACGTACGTTGAAAAGTGCGGGGATGAGGTGGGGGTAGCGGAGAAATTCCAATCGAACTCGGAGATAGCTGGTTCTCCCCGAAATAGCTTTAGGGCTAGCCTCGGAATGAAGAGTCGTGGAGGTAGAGCACTGATTGGGTGCGGGGCCCGCAAGGGTTACCAAGCTCAGTCAAACTCCGAATGCCATAGACTTATGTCCGGGAGTCAGACAGTGAGTGCTAAGATCCATTGTCAAAAGGGAAACAGCCCAGACCATCAGCTAAGGTCCCCAAGTGTGTGTTAAGTGGGAAAGGATGTGGAGTTGCACAGACAACCAGGATGTTGGCTTAGAAGCAGCCACCATTTAAAGAGTGCGTAATAGCTCACTGGTCGAGTGACTCTGCGCCGAAAATGTAACGGGGCTAAACACACCACCGAAGCTATGGCTTGAATCGACTTCACTGCTTCTTTGAGGTAGTGAGCCTGAGATGAACATTTATGTCAGACTTGAGATGAAATCAAGGGTGACCAAATGCTCTCAGGGGTTAAACACACTTCGAAGGCGGAGTGAAGTCGATTCAGGGGTAGGGGAGCGTTGTATGTGGGTTGAAGGTGTACCGTAAGGAGCGCTGGACAGCATACAAGTGAGAATGCCGGTATGAGTAACGAAAAGATCAGTGAGAATCTGATCCGCCGAAAGCCCAAGGTTTCCTGAGGAAGGCTCGTCCGCTCAGGGTAAGTCGGGACCTAAGGCGAGGCCGAAAGGCGTAGTCGAAGGACAACAGGTTGAAATTCCTGTACCACCGTAAACCGTTATGAACGATGGGGTGACGCAGGAGGGTAGTGACGCGGACTGATGGATGTCCGTCCAAGCAGTGAGGCTGATGTGTAGGCAAATCCGCACATCGTAAGGCTGGGCTGTGATGGGGAGTGAAAATTACAGTAGCGAAGGTCATGATCTCACACTGCCAAGAAAAGCCTCTAGTCAGGTGAAGGTGCCCGTACCGCAAACCGACACAGGTAGGCGAGAAGAGAATTCTAAGGCGCGCGGAAGAACTCTCGTTAAGGAACTCGGCAAAATGACCCCGTAACTTCGGGAGAAGGGGTGCCTCGGTAGGGTGAATAGCCCGAGGGGGCCGCAGTGAAAAGGCCCAAGCGACTGTTTAGCAAAAACACAGGTCTGTGCGAAGCCGCAAGGCGAAGTATACGGGCTGACGCCTGCCCGGTGCTGGAAGGTTAAGGGGAGCGGTTAGGAGGCAACTCCGAAGCTGTGAACCGAAGCCCCAGTAAACGGCGGCCGTAACTATAACGGTCCTAAGGTAGCGAAATTCCTTGTCAGGTAAATTCTGACCCGCACGAATGGCGTAACGACTTGGGCGCTGTCTCAACGAGAGATCCGGTGAAATTTTAATACCTGTGAAGATGCAGGTTACCCGCGACAAGACGGAAAGACCCCATGGAGCTTTACTGCAGCTTGATATTGGATTTGGGTACGATCTGTACAGGATAGGTGGGAGCCTAAGAAGCATGAGCGCCAGCTTGTGTGGAGGCGACGTTGGGATACCACCCTGATCGTATCTAGGTTCTAACCTGGTACCGTGATCCGGTACGGGGACAGTGTCAGGCGGACAGTTTGACTGGGGCGGTCGCCTCCTAAAGAGTAACGGAGGCGCCCCAAGGTTCCCTCAGAATGGTTGGAAATCATTCGAAGAGTGCAAAGGCATAAGGGAGCTTGACTGCGAGACCTACAAGTCGAGCAGGGACGAAAGTCGGGCTTAGTGATCCGGTGGTACCGCATGGAAGGGCCATCGCTCAACGGATAAAAGCTACCCTGGGGATAACAGGCTTATCTCCCCCAAGAGTCCACATCGACGGGGAGGTTTGGCACCTCGATGTCGGCTCATCGCATCCTGGGGCTGAAGTAGGTCCCAAGGGTTGGGCTGTTCGCCCATTAAAGCGGTACGCGAGCTGGGTTCAGAACGTCGTGAGACAGTTCGGTCCCTATCTGTCGTGGGCGTAGGAAATTTGAGAGGAGCTGTCCTTAGTACGAGAGGACCGGGATGGACGTACCGCTGGTGCACCAGTTGTTCCGCCAGGAGCACGGCTGGGTAGCTACGTACGGACGGGATAAGCGCTGAAAGCATCTAAGCGTGAAGCCCCCCTCAAGATGAGATTTCCCAGTATGTAAGACCCCTTGAAGACGACGAGGTAGATAGGTTGGAGGTGGAAGTGCAGCAATGCATGGAGCTGACCAATACTAATCGGTCGAGGGCTTATCCTAAAAGCTTTCTGAAAGAAAGCTCGCTACGGAAGCATAAACAATACCCCAAAAAGTGAAGCGAAGCTTTGAAGCTAATGCCGAATACTTTTCGGGGACCCCGATACCACATCGGGAAATGCTACGGATTCTAATCAACGCAAAGACGTTTCGTATCTAGTTTTCAAGGTTCAACAAATCTTGAAACGATTTTAAAGCTGCATGCCTTTTCTAAGGCTTGATATTTTGCTGATGAGCCATCATTGAAGCAAACGCAGCGCAAAAATCATGTTTGGTGGCGATGGCGGAAGGGTTCCACGCGTTCCCATACCGAACACGACCGTTAAGCCTTCCTGCGCCGATGGTACTTGGACCGAAGGGTCCCGGGAGAGTAGGACGCCGCCAAGCACACGTAAGACACTATCCATTAAGTTGATAGTGTCTATTTTTTGTTATATAGAGTTTATCGATGCAGACAGAGTTACGCAGTATTTGGATGGTCCTGACATCGTATTGTCTTCATTTCTCAATTGCAAAAAAGCGATTGCCATATGCAGGAAGACAACTTAATGCTTTTTGACATGGTATAAACAAGTAGTACAATATTATGTTTGTTTATTTATAAATGTAAGCTTATACGCTAACCGAAACAATGGCGCCAACTTTCTGTAAAATTAGTAGTCCGCTTTCAATTCGTTCAATGAAGTATTTCTTTTCTTCTAAGACAATAACATCATTTTCATAAAGCTTAACTTCACTTTTGAAGTAGATAAAGTTATCTGATCCTGGTATGGCTCCTTTATAGTAATTCACGGTGTTCAACTCCTTAATCCGCTTCTGAATTCCCTAAAACCTTTAGGTGTTTTTCCTTGGACCTTTTTTAAGGATTGTATGAAGTGATTCACATGATTGAAGCCCACCTTGCGAGCGATCTCGAGCGCCGACTAACATTTGCTGGCAGATTGCTGCTAGAGAGCACACAAAAGGGGCCTCATAAGGCCTCTTTTGTGTCAATACCCTCGTCTGGACAGGAACCTCCCTTAATCTTTCGGTCTGCCGAAACAATGAATCTCTAGTTCGCGAAGTCGTTGATGGAGGCCTGCAGGAACGCTTGAAGGAGTCGCATGATTTAACAACATAACTACATATTCCTGAAGCTCCTTTATTATTTTGTTATATGTTTCATAGTCTTTAATGATCCTATCCAAATAATCGTTAACTTGGTCCTGGTCATACCCACGAAGCCTGTGGTCAAACTCGTGCATATGTATTTCGAGAGGGGTGAGTTCTATTCCCTGTTCAGTTGGTTTCCTTAATAAACGTTCTTTTTCCATTCTCTTCACCGTCCTTAATGGTTACTACGATTCATTATAGCGGGATGTTTCAAAAGGTTTAACATTGAAAATTCAAAACTGGACCATTAAATTGTATATTTCTCTTTAGATTGTTTCTCTTATCGGGCAGGAAAACTCCAGGATGTGGTAATATTTATATTGCAATATACTTTGTAAATGGCAACCCTAATTTTAAGAAGCGGCCGGTTTGAGGTGAACGAATGAATTTTAGATGTGAATGTGGACAAAGAATACACGATACGACGGATTATTTATCCTATAAGGGATATTTAATATCGGATCAAGATCAGTTTGATCTCCTGGACGAGATTGACGATGCTATTGAGAAATCGGGACCGTCATCAACAGATAAAGAAGAGGCTGCAATGAGAATCCGATCATTAATAGGCACACTTTTTAAAACGGTTTATCAATGTTCCAATTGCGGTAATTTCTTCATTGATAATAATCATCCTAGGCTAGAAATGTTCAGAGGAGTTAACCCAGTAAATAGAAATTTATTGATGTCGGCTCTCGGGGACAAGTGGAAGGGTTTTATATTTGCGGAGTGGAAAGATAAAATTCCCGATTGGCAAACGTCCAATGGAATCCTGTATAACGAAACAAATGCAAGCTCTCTAACCGTGCGATTAGACGGAAATGGAAAATACAGTGCTTGGGAAACCTTGGAGCAGGATTATTATAAGTTATTTAATGAACTGAAGAATAAGAATGCCATAAGGTACAGCCATTTAAAAAAGAACAATACAGTCATTCATTCATGGAGCTTAAAAAAATAACTTCTATGGAGGAATCCTTAAGAAAACCGGGGTTGTTCTTCCACCAAAAAATGTCCCATACAAGGGGAACGGAGTTTCTTTTTGATTGGATTCTCAATAGCCGGGGGACAAGAACAAAGTCTGATTACCGATTAGATTAGATAAGCTTTTAGCTGCATTTCACTGCTACCTTAAGCTGAATTATTTTTGAAAATCGGAACTTTCACAAATTTATTTTCGTATAAAACTACATGAAAGCTACACATAAGTTGAGTAAAAAGGAATCACCAAAGGAGATCAAATTATGCTTACTAATAAAAAAAGCAAAAAAGGAATCGAAGAAAAATTTGATAATACTGAAAAAGTAATGACGATCGGCGAAATTTTTTACTGGATTACCAGGTCAGTAGCCAAATTACTAAATTAGATGGATATCCTTGTTCACTTATTTGCACTGTAGGTAACGTGTGTTTTATTAAAATTATGAAAATAGTATCCGTTTCGTAAGGTAGCTGACCAGTATGGGTCGGCTATCTTTATTTTAATGGCAAGGAGAGGTCAGGCGTCAGACGGATAAGAACATAACCCTTCAGAGATCCGAGCATAAGGAGGGTTTAACGTTTATAGGACCAAGACTTATCCTTTTATAGGACAAGATCTTGATCCTATTGCCAACTGAATCCTTATTCATCATCATAGCCTCCGGGAATATTTTATGACAATTTATCCATATCAACAAATTAAACTTGTAATTATACTTACCGGTAAATATAATTTAATTTATTTCAAGTGAAGGGAAGTGTCAACCATGAAGAAGAAAAACAAATGGATTAGAAGGCTGGTATGGGGATGCTCATTGTTCGTGATTGTTGCAATTGGCTTATTCATATACCTGAAATTGATAACCTACAGTCCTTCCAGTCAAGCGGAGCTCGCTTTTCAGAGCGATAATTTGGTCAAAGTAACAGAGGTAAAAGACGGTTACAAATTTGAGGCTGGTATGGGGAAGGTAATCGAACCTAATATTATTTTTTACCCTGGAGGTCTGGTAGAACCGAAAAGCTATTCCCCCTTTGCGAGGGAACTCGCAAAACTGGGACATCGCGTATACATTGCAGACATGCCGCTGAATCTAGCCATTTTTGGTCAAAATAAAGCCAACTCCTTTCTTGAAGAACACCCCGATGAATCATACGTTATTGGGGGACATTCTTTAGGAGGTTCATTTGCAGCCAGATATGCTTCTGAACACAGTAAGGAGCTTGAGGGAATATTTTTCTTGGCTTCTTACGCTGATGATACGGGTTCAATAAAAGATTCAGATCTGTCTGTATTGCAAATAACAGGGACATCAGATGGAGTACTCAACAGAGAAGCTTGGGAAAGGGCTAGAACCAACCTACCTGCAGACACTTTGTATGTCAGTATCGAGGGAGGGAACCATGGACAATTTGGATCATATGGAAAGCAAAAAGGGGATCATGATCCAGCCATTGATGAGGAAGAGCAATTAGAAAAGGTTGTTCTTGCTATAGAGGATTGGATCACCGAAATGAACAAATAGCCGAAAGTCACTCCGGATTTTTCCCGAGTGACTTTTTTTGATGAGAAAAAAATATTTTTGATAATATTTCATTAACGGTTGCTCACTTATATTGGCTATCTGTTGAAGAGCTGGGTTTCCTTTACTTCTTACATACATATCGTGGAGTTACTAACTGTCGCCGCATCCGGGCTGGGGAATGCGTAACCCGGATGCCGCACAAGTTCGCGAGCAAAACAGGAAATGGGGTGTGGGAGGAGCCAAATCAGATATTCATCGCTCCAGCTAAGCCGTTATCGGGTTCCGATAACGGTTTTTTGTGAATTTTTATTGGACTTCATGTAGGGTTTCCGGAATTAATGGTGTCTTATATAGTAGCACCGGATTTATGGGCTTAGTTCAACTAAAAGAGATGGTTATAAAGGGGGGAGGATCCATGGAGGATCGGACATTGTTGTACGGTATTGCTCGGAAAGATCCGAAATGTTTTGAAACATTGGTTGACCGATATTCACGCTACATAGCCGCGGTGGTTGCTAAGGTGGCTGGTGGACGGTTTAATTCCTACGATGTGGAGGAAATCACCGGGGACGTGCTGGTCAAGCTGTGGACAGACGGGCCCAAAATCATGCTGCGTGGAGATAGCCTCAAGCCTTACCTGGCCATAGCCGCGCGTAATCATACTTTGAATGTTTTGCGAAAAAGGCAGCGGGTCATAGAATCGGAACTGGAAGATGATGCGGTTTCTTGTCCTTCTGCAGAGGCACTGGCTATTCTGCGACAGGAGAAGGAAGCGATTAGCGGCATGGTCCAGGATATGGGGGAACCGGATCGTGAAATCTTTATCCGCAGATACTTCTATTTGGAGAAAGTCCGGGATATTGCAAGCAGGCTGAATATGCAGGAGAAAGCCGTCACTGCCCGGATCCGCCGGGCGAAGGATAAACTGCGCATCCATTATGAAACCGAGAATCCGTAGGATTTTTATAAGGAGCGTGTCTATAGGAGTGAAGCTTCAAATGAATAGCGAAAGGGGATGGATGCAAGTGAAGCGACGAATTGTAGATATCATGGCCA
Source organism: Paenibacillus ihbetae (assembly GCF_002741055.1). NCBI lineage: Bacteria > Bacillati > Bacillota > Bacilli > Caryophanales > Paenibacillaceae > Paenibacillus > Paenibacillus ihbetae. The sequence continues at coordinate 6,529,928 of NZ_CP016809.1, forward strand.
ATATCGACAATCAGGAACTGGGGAAACTCCTTCTTACGGAGGAAGAGGAACGCGAGTTGACGCAGCATATCAGTATGGAACGCATCAAGAATCGAGCGATGAACCGTATTCAAGAGGAGGAAACGATGATGTTTAAAAACAGGAAGGTAAAAAAATATAAAGCCAGTATCGTTATCGCTGCCGCGATGATTATGATACTTAGCACGACCGCTTTTGCGAGCCAGTACATGGATAGCTTGAAGCAGTTCTTCGGCCAATCCGCATCCATTGCGGAAGACGAACGGTCACCTATACAAGGGACAGATACCGCCTCCGGGGTAACCATGAATGTGGAAGAAGGGATATATGTCGGCAACAGCGGTTATTTGGTGGTCAGCTTCATGAAAGAGGATGGCATGCCATTCCCAGAGGGTGCTTCGATACCTGCACTTGAACTGAATATGGAACATAATGTGAATTATATGGTGGGGCAGCAGCTTGTTGACGATAACAAAAAGCTTGTCGGCGTATTTGAGATGGATGCGATGAATGACCTCGACGGGCTGAAGGCACGGATCACAGCCGATCGAATCACGTCAGCGGACAACACCCAAGCCGTGGAAGGCCCTTGGGATGTACAATTCACCATTTCTCCCGGGAAGCAAAGAGAGCAGAGTCTGAATCTGACGATTGATGAGGGTGAGGAGGCAATGTCTCTCAGTACTATTAGTGTTTCTTCCATCGGGGTAGCTATCGAAGGCAAGCGTACCGACGGTGAGCTGGATAAACTGCCGGAGTATACGCCGGAGGTTAAGGTTATTGCCGCTGACGGATCAGAACTGATGCTGCATGTCAGCTCGACAAGTACCACAAAGAACGGATTTCAATGGCTGTATAATCTCGACAGCAAGAATAACCTCGTTTTTCTAGGGGATGTAGACATCAAGAGCATCAGCATTGACGGCAACGTGACGGAGTTGAAGTAAATATAGATATATAGTGGCAGGGGCAACGATCAAAGGGCAGAAGCGTCGACTTCTGCCTTTTATTCATGAGGACCTGACAATATCACTTATTCGAGTTCGAGGTTGATTTTCTTCATATCTGTATGAGAAATGGAGCTGTAATGCTCTATAGACTTCTCTCCAATAAGATTCCAACTTGTTTGGCCATAATTTCCGGGGGATAAGGCAGTTCTTTTAGAAGTCGGCTTCAAAGTTATGTAATGGGAGGATTCAAAGGTGAGATTGATCGGGAAAGCGGCAGAAATGTGGATTTAAGTGAAGATGTTATGTTGCAATACCGGTTTTGGTTGTACGGGATCATGGTCCGTCTTGTCCAAGATGCCGAGAAGCTGACCGAAGAAGAACAGGAGCAATTTGAGCAGGCGACTTCCAAGCTGGCTCCGTACTTCGAGAAGATTACCGGTACCGCCAACAAGTAAGACTTCAGGAAGTGTATATGACATGAGTAAGCCACCTGGTCCTTTCCAAGCGGCTTATTTTACATGCTGTATTAAGAATTGACTGAGCTTGTAGGTTGTATTCATAAGACATCCTTAATTATAGGATAGGTTTGAATATCCTAGATAATGGATTCTCAAAGAAATACTTACTTAATGAATACTTATTGGATTTGTGCTTTTAATTTCCGCCTCAGCTGTAGGACAAGAACTAGTCCGATTACCGGTTAAATGAAAATCTAAGCAATTCCAATGCTATTTCATTAAGCTAAAGGGTTGGAATAGCTTAATGAAGAGGATCCATATAAAATGTGACTCTAAAGAAAAACATGCGACAAACTCATATAATTTTATCAATGTTGGGTGCTTTTTATCTTAGTGTTTTTCAGTTAGAATATAGATGAAGCATTAGTGAAACTTAATTTCATTAGATGAAACACATGTGTACCTTTTTCTAATGCTTACATCTGGCGATAGGAGAGGAGAAATATCATGCGAACCATTTTTGATACACACCTACACATCATAGACCCACGTTTTCCATTAATAGAGAATCAAGGATTCTTACCTGAGCCCTTTACCTGCAAAGACTATTTAGATAAAGTTCAGGAACTAAATGTAATGGGAGGTGCTATTGTATCGGGTTCATTTCAAGGATTCGATCAAAACTATCTCATTGATTCGTTGCAAAAACTCGGTGAGAATTTTGTTGGTGTAACTCAATTGCCACATGATACGTCAGATGAAGAAATAATCAGGCTGCATGGCTACGGTGTAAGAGCCATTCGTTTTAATGTCAAGCGAGGAGGTTCGGAAGACATCTCCCGTTTAGACTACTTCGCCAGGAGAGTTCATGAGTTAGTAGGATGGCACGCTGAATTATATATTGATTCTACTTCTTTACCTGAAATTGCAACAACTTTGGAAAAACTCCCTGCAGTATCGGTAGATCATTTGGGTTTATCAAGAGAGGGGTTTAATAACCTTCTATCTTTAGTCGATAAGGGAGTTAAAGTAAAAGCAACCGGCTTTGGTAGGGTTGATCTTGATGTAACAGAGGCTATCCGTACAATTTATTCAATTAACCCAGATGCCTTAATGTTTGGAACCGATTTACCTTCAACGAGAGCAAAGAGACCTTATGATCATTCTGATATTGAATTGATTTACAACACTCTTGATAAAGATCAAGCTGAAAAAGTCTTGTATAAGAATGCGATTAAATGGTATATGAAATAACTATATTGAGCGAAGCGTATTGAGGAGCTTTAGGATATTACTAGCAGGAGATGGCGAATTTTAGCCGTTTGTCCTTAGCCTGTTCAACGAAGACCCGTCGATATAAACGTGATGGCAATGGCATAGTATATTATGAAAGATTCAACTGAGACAGGAGGGTTCTGTATCAGATCATTGATAATTAGTGATGTTCATGGTTGTCTCGATGAATTCAACTTGTTGCTAAGCAAAGTTAATTATAGGCCTCAACATGATGAGTTGATTTTATTGGGAGACTACGTTGATCGAGGGATAAAGAGCAGAGAGGTCGTGCAGCGAGTCAAGGAATTGCATGAAGAGTTTGGGGTGGTTGTACTAAAGGGAAACCATGATGATATGATGGTAAACGCCCTGATCAACAATGATGAGAGCCTTAATGCTCATTGGTTAAATAATGGAGGGTATCAGACGATAGAGAGTTATTGTGGTTTTGACTTCTTGGAGGAGCAATTTGATTGGAATACATATATAAAAGCCAAGGAATTTATTCGTAATCACTTTCAACCGCACATTGATTTTCTTAATGATCTGTCATTGTACCATGAAACCGATACTCATATCTTCGTACATGCCGGGATCAACCCATTCTATGAGGATTGGAAAAAACAGCCCGATGACGATTTTTTGTGGATCAGAGACATATTCATTAACAATCTCACAGGTACAGATAAGATCGTCGTTTTTGGCCATACGCCATGCGTTTATTTGCACTCATCTGCAGATATTTGGTTTAGTCCTCTTGAGGATAAGATAGGTGTTGACGGAGCATGTGCCTACGGTAAGCAGCTTAACTGCCTGGAGATAAATCATGGTGAGTACTTTCTACATTCTGTTAAAAAAGGTGAAAGCCCTCCCAATTTGGCAAGAGATAAGACGATATGTGAACGCTACGCCAATCCTATACGTGAGGGTGATTCGTTTGAAGCAAGGGATTATTGTGTTAATGAACGGAACTTCAAGTTCAGGGAAGACTAGTATTTCTATAGAACTGATGAATCAAACAGAGATTCCATTTCATTATTTATCAATAGATCATTTTATTAAAGAATTCAACACCAAATTTTTAGATGTTGTTGAACCTACAAGAGAAGTAGATCAGCAAAGGATCGGACAAATCATTTTTGATCCCTTACTCTCCGTGTACTATTCGACAATAAAATTGTTTTCAGAAATTGGTGTGAATGTAATAGTAGATACCGTAATCGACAACGACAAGTGGTTGAATGAATGTCTTGATCTGTTTTTCGATCAGCCTACGTTATTTGTAGGAGTAATATGCTCGAAAGAAGAACTCATTAGAAGAGAGCAAGCAAGAGGAGATAGAGTTATTGGACTAGCGGCTTCACAGTTCAACAAGGTATATAGCATTGATGAGTACGACCTCAAAGTAAATACGGAAAAGATGAATCCAAAAGAATGTGCCGAAAAGATATTAAGTTATATGAAGTCCAATAAGGAATACTTGGCATTTAAGAATTTAAGTAAAAGAGATGTTAGTGTTTCATAAAAGGCGCCCTCATATAACAATGTTTTCACGAATCGTCGGACAAGCCGCCACGGATGTTCGATCACCTTAAGCGAACAGAATCGAGGGACAAGAATATAGGCTCATGGAAAGTCGCTAATTTAGCGGCTTTCTTGGATTTTATCGCTATTCGCCAGATTTCTCATAAATAGATCTTTGCGCTTTATTATTAATTGTTAGAAAATACTCTCGCCTACAAGAGGAGAATCGTCTGCAGTTTTTGCTAATAAGTCGGAGCTGCGCGGCTCCGACTTATCGTTTTGCAACAATTACCTACCCTACGAATCGGATAACCGGTTATCTTTCGTTATACGCTTCAGGGACGAGGTCGCTTGATATGACTCGTTGCTCCTCTTCATCGAGCTGGTTGCGGTTTCGACCCGTAAATAAACGTTTTGGTTACGAGACCTTACGGAACTGCCGAAGGACGACAAGCATTAATACAGCATACAAGCCGTTAAGCAAGATCGTATCGTTGAAAGCGTTCAGGAAAACCGAAGACGTGAAGTGGGCGCCGGAGGAGACGCTATGGAAGATCATTCCGGCAAACACCGTTCCAATAGCATAAGCGATTTCTAAATTAGCGGATAAGATGCCGGATGCGGACCCTGCTTCTTCCTCTTGAACGTGCTGAAGTGCGACGTAGTTGATCGGGGCCGAAAGAAGGCCCATTGCCAATCCCGCAAGCAATGCAGCAGGCATCAGTTCATACCCCGACATAGCTTGATCGAGGAAAGTTCCCGGGGCAATGAACACAGATAACTAAACCCCAGTAAAAGAACGCCGGCCGTAAGCGTCTTCCTCCCGTATTTTTCAGCCAATCTTCCACCTGTCAGCGACATGAAAGCAAATCCAAGCGCAAGGGGAGTGAAGATGATCCCCGATTCAAGGGCCGTTACGCCGAGTCCATTTTGCAGCAGCAACGGCAAGGCGAGAAAGAGAGCGGCGTTGCCGCTATAAAACAGCAGAACCAGTAAATTTCCTAGTGAAAATGACTTTTGCTTGAAAAGCGACAATTTGATTAATGGAGAGGTTAAGGGATGTGTTTTTATTTTTTGTTCATATCGAACAAAGTACCAAATGAGCACAGGAGTGAGCAGTAAACTCGCCAACGACCAGACAGGCCAGCCCAAGTCGTTCCCAAATGTCAAAGGAATGCTGAATGTAAGCAAAGCAAGAGTAACGAGTATGGTACCGACCGTATCCATTCGTTTGCCTTTCGCTTCCGTTGATGCACTTTCATCCACCGCGAAGTTGGCGAGCACAAACGCAGCAATGCCGATCGGCAGATTAATCAGGTAAATCATTCGCCACCCCAAATCGAGGATATTCCCTGTTATTAACCACCCGCCAAGGAGCTGTGATATCGTTGACGCAAACCCCCCGACGGCGGCATAAGCTCCCAGTGCGATCCCCCGAGTTCTTCCATGAAAGTTAACTTGAATGATCGATAATACTTGCGGAACCATGAGGGATGCGCTAACCCCTTGAATGCCGCGCATCACGATAAGAATGTCGGCATTGGGGGCGAGACCCGCCCCTAGCGAAGACAAAGTAAATAAGCCAATTCCATAGAGAAAAATCTTCCTGCGGCCGTATTTGTCACCCAAGCGTCCGCCTAGGATCAACAAAATTCCGAACACAAAGTTATAGACCGCGAGGATAAGATGCGTCTGCGCATCGGTAGCATGTAAATTTTGCTGGATAGCCGGTATGGCAACAATTGAACTGAACCCGTTCAAGATTGATAAAAATACTGCCAAGAGCATGACAATGAGTGCTGTCCATTGTCTCGTTCCAACGTTTATATCCACTGACGTTTGTATAATTTAGATGGCATTTTACCCTCCAATGTTATTTCATTGTTTGTAAACACAACTATAAATATATAAATTTTTCTATTTCTCTAGTTTCAGGCTTACTTGATGAAGCTGCTTTGTCAATTGCTTACCGAAAACACTGATCAGATCTGAATAACGGCGATACAGGTTGATCCAAGCCGCCTCAAGGTCGGCTTGAAGCGCATTGCCCTTGTCGGTCGAGTGAATGAGGGACTGCTTGCCTTGCTGTTCAGTATATAAGAGCCCTTTGGTCTGCAGTTTTTCGAGTGTAATAGTGGAAGGTGCAATATGCAATACCTCTCCGAGCTCTTTCTGTGATATGCCCTGATGGTCATTTATGGCGATCATGACAAAAGCGTAAGCGGGGGGTAACCCCGAAGGGAAAAACGCCTCGTCGGCCATTTTGGTCATTGTTCGGGTAACCTGATTTGTCGTAAAGTATAAACAACCTTGCAGCAATTGACTTGTCAAGGGTGTAGTCATAACACACCTCCTCCACATGTTGTTTGTACATACAATAATATAATCCCCTTGGATATATCTGTCAAGGGGGTTTACTGAAATGCTTTCGAGGCTCCATTGGGACGTACATAGGAAGCATAAGTAGCAGAAACCGATGGTACTTCGATTACTTATTTGGCGGATTTGAATTCGAAAGATCCACTTTTAGGGGAGCAGGCACATTCAGTCACATTCGGTACCAAGAGAACCGACGCCATGACAAGCCGTAAGTAAGCAGTCATGACATTTGTCATTTTAGTTCATTCCTCTAATCACTATGAGTACGTTCTTAACATGAGTAAGATGATAACACACACAATGAAAAAAAGTGAGGAGTATGAGGGATGATCATAGAGGTGAACAATCTGATTAAGCGATACAACGATTTTTTGGCATTAGACCATATCAGTTTTTCGATAAGGGAAGGAGAAATCTTTGGTTTGCTGGGTCCAAATGGAGCAGGTAAATCCACGACGATCAGCATCCTTTCAGGATTGACAGGATTTGACGGTGGAGAGGTTCGATTTTTAGGAAAGAAAATCGGCAGGAATGAGATGGAGTCCAAACGTGAGCTGGGGATCGTCCCCCAGGATATTGCCTTGTTTGAGGATTTGACCGCACAGGAGAATTTGGACTATTTTGGACGCTTGTATGGACTGAAGGGCAAACTGCTTAAGGAACGGATCAAGGAGGCGCTGGCTTTCACAGGCCTTACGGAACGAAGAAAAGATCGGCCTAAAGGTTTCTCGGGCGGGATGAAAAGAAGGCTCAATATCGCCTGCGCGATCCTGCACCACCCCAAATTAATTATTATGGATGAACCAACGGTAGGCATTGATCCCCAATCAAGGAATCATATCATGGAATCGATTAAAGAATTGAACCGCATTGGTTCGACCATCATATACACCTCGCATTATATGGAAGAGGTCGAAGAGATTTGTACGAAAGTTGCCGTCGTGGATCGAGGACGAGTGATTGCTCAAGGAACAAAGGAAGAGTTGAAATCACTTGTATCATTGGAAGAGAAAATTACGATCGAATTGTCATCCGTTAATTTCAATATGGTGGAAGGCATCAAAAACATCGAAAGTATCAGCGAGTGCGTTGTAAACGGGAACCGCTTAGATGTGGTAGGCAAGAAAGGTGAAAAAAATGTTAGCCGCATCATACAGGTCATATCCGAATCGGAAGCCGATATTTTGTCCTTGAATGTTGAAAAGCCCAGCCTGGAGGCCGTTTTCTTGACGTTAACAGGCAGGTCGCTCCGAGATTAATCAAGAGGGGAGGGAACGTAATGAAAGTTTGGACGATTGCTTTTTATACAGCGTTACGTCATGTACGGGATATTAAAGCGATGGCTGCCTTTCTATTGCTGCCGCTAGTCATGATGCTGCTACTCGGCACTATGCAAAGCAGCAAATTTACACCAACCAACGTAGAGCCCTTGAATGTGGGGTTCCTCAATAAAGACGATGGCAGAGTAGGTACCGAACTCAAAAATTATCTGCAATCTCAAAAGGTCCGGGGACTAATTCATCTGGTACCCGTTACGGATATGGGCGAAGGGTACGATTTTATGAAAAACGATAAAATCAATAGCTTAATCCATGTGCCGGCTCATCTTTCTGAACAGCTCCACCAGGGAGAGGAGGGGCGGGTGGAGTTTTACGGTAATGAGGATTATCCCTTCATACAGCCTGTCGTGGAAAACTTCATCCGAACGCATAATTTATTGTTACTAGCGGATCAAGTAGGGAATCATGCCGCAGATTCAGCGGGAGACCCGAGCATTCGTGAGGTAAAGCTAGAAACATCAGGGAAAATCCCGACCGGCGTTGATTATTACGCCGTTACGACGATGTTCCAATTCCTGCTGCTTGGTGCACTGTTTGGGGTGTTTGCCGTGACGAAGGATATCGGGAACCATACCTATTCGAGATTTTTAGCCGCCCCCGTGAAAAGCAGCAGGGTAACCTTAGGTAAGCTGTTGGGCAGTTTGATCACGGTGTACGGGATCTCAATGTTTCTGTTTCTAGTATCCAAATATGTCTTCCGCGCGAACTGGGATACTCGTTTGTGGATGATTATGCTGGTTCTGCTCTTGTTCGCTGCAATCTCGGTTTCGTTTGGCATGATCATGGCGTATTTTACCAAAAGCACGATGGTTTCCTCACTTTCTCTCTTTATTCTTTCGTTCGTATTCACGCTGATCTCCGGCGGCATTACGCCGATTGATGGAGCTGTATTTGATACACTAAGCTGGTTTACGCCTAACTCATACGGCCAAAAAGTACTGTTTAGCAGTATATATGATGGAACCTTCATGTCTTCGGCCATGTTCGGCCTCACCTTGTATACGGGGATTACTGTGGCGTTGGCCATGGTTTTAGAAAGGAGGAGGGTGGCTTGAGCATCTTCAAACATACGATTAAACGATTATTCCGGAATAAGCTTCAGCTTATCTTCATTATTCTATTCCCGCTTGCTTACATGTCGCTTGGGTTAATAGACGATCAGCAGCCGCTTAAAGCGGCGGTCATCGATCATGATCAAACGGAATTAACGAAGATGCTTATACATGAATTAGAGACAAAGGTTGAGATGAAGACCGTCAAAGAGAAGGATATCGAACGAGAACTAAAGGACTTGAAGGTTGATTACGTCTTAGTGATTGATCATGGATTTACAGAAAGACTCATCCATGAGGGGGAGAGCAGTGGACTGAGTGAATACTCCGTAAAGGAATCGAATGTATCGCAGCCGCTAAGCATCTATCTGAGGGAGTGGGGTGTTCAGGTTAGGGCGATTGCTGCCAACACAGGTCATCAGCCCGATGCCTTCTATACTTCATACAAGCAATACGAGGAACGGAGTCCACTCAAACTGGATAGCCGTCCTATGGAAAATCAGCAGGAAGAGAAGTCACGCAAAGTGCTCGGTTTTCTTGTCATTCCTATTCTGTATACTTCACTGATTGCAGGCCTGCAGATCATATCCAACCGAAATAATCATACGTTATACCGGACACTAGCTGCGCCTGTCCGCATTCGCAGCTATATGCTCCAAATGGTCGGCAGCTTTTTATTCGTCGCGGTTATTCAACTCACCTTTGCCATGCTTATATTGAAATGGGGCTACCGAGTTCCTATGAATCATTCGGAATGGGGGATATATGCACTCCTCTTAATGTTTTCAGTGGCTGCTGTCTCCTTTGGAGTGGCTGTCAGTTCCATCTCGAAATCGATCCTTCAAGCCTGCCTGATTGGCATCTGCCTTATTGAGCCGATATCCATGCTGGGCGGGGCATACGGCCCACTTGACTGGGCGCCTGACATCGTCCGAACAATAAGCCAATTTACCCCGGTGTATTGGGTGATGGATGGTATCGATCAACTTTTACACGGCCAGACCCTTCTTGGTCTTGGTAGGCAGGTGGTCATGATCATTCTGTTCGCGATTATTTTCTTCCTAACCGGGACCATAAGAAAAACAGATATCGCCAAGTAGGATCATTTGGTATACTGTGTCCAAAAGTGATTGGAAAGGTCTGACATGAACTATATTGTGAAAACCGTCATTTTCGGATTTCTCATCATTGAGTTGATCTTGGCGGGAAATATTCCTTATGAGCAGCTCTTGATTGTTATGATGGCAATTGTCCTGCAGCTAATAAAGGAACGATATTTCGATTCCGTATGGTTGACCGTCGCAATGCTCTTGCTTACTTGTGCAGGCGTTGCGATGGATTCTCATTTCTCAATATGGTTTGCCATCGTATTCTATGACTTTATGCTAAAAAAAGGATGGTTCTGGCCATCGCTCCTTCTAGTATGCGTTGTAATTTTTCTAACCTATGTTCCGCAATTTTATTGGCTTGTCGTATTCATTTTCCTTTCCGGTATGCTGGCTTATCAGATCCGGAAGAAGAGGGAAGAAGCAAGCCACTTTACTTTGACGATTGACAATGAGCGGAGATTGCGTTATGAGTTGGAGCAAGCAAAGGCCCAGCTTTTGCTTGCCTCTAAAGAAATTGCCGGGATCACCGAGGTGAAGGAGCGCAACCGGATCGCACGCGAAATCCATGATAGTGTCGGCCATAATCTGGCGGGTATTTTTATTCAACTGCAGGCTGCCCAAAAAATTCATGTCAAAGATGAAAACAAGGCGATGAGCATTGTCAAAACGTCTATCGATGGTCTAGCAAATACGATTGAACTGCTCAGGGATACGGTTCATAATATCAAGCCGCGGGAAAGCCTCGGTGCAGATTACTTTCAAGGAATTATTGAAAACTATCAATTTTGTCCCGTGGAATTGCAAATGAGCGGAGATTTCAATAGTGTGCCATCTGCGCACTTGGAGCTTCTAAGTGCAACGATCAAGGAAGCATTGACCAATACGGCACGATATTCCCAAGCAACGATGGTAGAAATCAAAATTGATGTGAATCCGGTCTATACCCGATTGTCCGTTAAGGATAACGGAATCGGCAGTGCAAACATTAAGGAAGGCTTAGGGCTAAGCGGGATGAAGGAACGTACCCGCAATTTGGGTGGAAGTTTTAGTTTTCACTCGCAGGACGGATTTATGATCGTTTGTGTCATACCAAGACAGAAGGGAGGAGAAATGTTTGAAGGTACTTATCGTGGATGACGATGCGTTAATTCGGGACGGACTCAAGATTTTGATTGAAATAGAAGACGATTTCGAAGTAATCGGTACGGCGGCCAACGGGCAGGAAGCTTTTGAGATGTGTCAACTTAAGAGTCCGGATTTGGTGCTGATGGATATACGCATGCCTGTTATGGATGGCGTTCAGGGTACCCGACTGATCAAACGTCATTTTCAAAATATGAAGGTTGTTCTTTTGACGACGTTTAAGGATGAGGAATACATTAAAGAAGCTGTAAAATCCGGCGCGGAAGGGTACATACTGAAGAATCAGTCCTCTGAGAGCATAATCGAAAGCCTCCGTGCAGTAGAGAAAGGAAATACCGTTTTTGAGAAAGAAGTAGCCCAAGCCTTATCCAACTTACTAAAAGAGGATAAGAAGCCTGTATCAACTTTAGGATTGAATCCCCGCGAACTAGAAGTATTGGCGCTTGTTTCCAGCGGACATTCAAATAAGGAGATTGCCGAGCTCTTATTCTTGAGTGAAGGTACCGTGCGGAATTATGTGACCACACTGCTTGAAAAACTACATTTTCGTGATCGAACACAGCTTGCTATATTTTATCTTAAGCATCAATAAATGGATAATTAATCTTAATAGAGGAGGATATGGAATCGATGAAAAAGGTACACGAGCGCAGCCTGCAAGCATTTGATGCTTTTCGCCTGGCAATTGAGGAGGGGGATACGGAGCCGTTTGAAGCACTGGTGACCTCTGACTTTGCTTTTATTGTTCCGATCCCGTTTGAGGATTGGCAGGGGGAACAGAGAGGAACCGGGCGGTTTCGGCAATTGATCGAGCTGGAACGGGCCAGCATGAGTGCCAAGTTAACGCCGGTTAGCTGCATGGAGCAGGAGGATGCCGGGATCGTCATTTTTAAGGCGGAAGGGGTTTTTAACGGGAGGCCGTACGCCAATGAGCTGGTGATCGTGTTCCGGTACGAGCAGGAACGGATCCGCTCCTTCCGCGAGTATGTTGGCGTTACTTCCCATCTTCTTGCGATTGCGAAGGCGTAAGGCATGGAAAGCGGTTAAAACCGCGAGCCGAAGGGCTCTAGGTTTTGACCGCTTTCCACATTGTTGCCTGAACGCTATGGTACTCGGCGTTTTGAGGGAATGAGGATGATCATCCATTTGGAGGGTCTTCGAAAAATCGGCTGTCCGAGAAGCCCAAGTGATAGGCCATATCCGTCAGTTTCACATCCCTATGATTTTAAAATAACGTCAACCGCCCATAACGGGCTGATTGACGTTTAATATTGTTCATTACGCAGTAAGACTGGAATCAGCCCTGAAGAGCTGGCAGGCTGCGGCCTACCGATTCGTCACGAATGTCGCCGACGATTTCTTCCAAAATATCCTCCATCGTCACAAGTCCGACGATTTGGCCAGAAGCATCGGTCACGGCTGCCATATGAACCCGCGTCTGCTGCATTTTGAGCAGGACGTCCCGAATGGAGGCCGTGTCCGCGAAACGCGGCATGTCGTGGATGAAATGCTTCACGTCGGATTCCTTGCCGGCTGCAATGCTAGTCAGCATTTCCTTGGTATTGATGAATCCGACAAAGTGAGCCATCGAATGTTCATCCACGACCGGATAGCGGGTAAAATCATAGTTATCCAGCAACTGGATCAGCTCGTTCAGCGGCATTCCCTTACGAACGGTCACGATCTGGTCGCGGGGGATCATAATTTCCCGCAGCAATCGCTCGTCGAAGGCAAAGATATTGTTTAAATAGGCCCGTTCCGTCTGATTGATTTCGCCGCTTTCGTAGCTTTGATCCACGATCCATTTCAGTTCTTCCTCGGAGTGAACCGATTCATGTCCAGCCGGCTTGACGCCAACCATGCGAAGGAGCAAGCGGGCCGCGCCGTTAAGAGCGTGAATAAACGGATTCATGACCTTTCCGAACCAATACAGAGGTCCGGCCAGCAAGAGTGTCATTTTCTCCGCAAATTGGATGGCTAGCGTTTTTGGAGCCAGCTCGCCGATGACAACATGCAAAAACGTAATGATAGACAGGGCAATGATATAGGATAGTGCCGTTGCAACCGCCGCTGGCACATCGAATCGCTCGAAGAGGGGATGCAGCATGCGCTCCACGGTCGGTTCGCCTAGAGCACCAAGCACCAGGGCTGTGATCGTAATGCCAAGCTGGCAGGCAGACAAATAATAATCCAGGTCGCCCGCGACTTTCTTCGCAACCGTCGCTTTTTTGTTCCCTTCGGCAATCAGTTGATCCATTCTGGACATCCGCACTTTTAGAATGGCGAACTCGGCACCGACAAAGAATGCGGTCAGTGCGATGAACACGGCTACCAGAAACAGGTTTAATGCAATTATACCGTCCAATAATTTCCCTCAGGCGAGGGATTCACCTCCACAGGTAGATTGATTATAGCGATTGCTCGTTGGTTCAGATGGTAGGTTCCATTTGTTTTAACCGGACTTGCTTGATTTGCAGCTGGTCCGTTTCGGCGACGGTCCATACATAGCCGCCGAACTCGATTTCATCCCCGTTCTGCACTGTCGTGCCGCGTTGATACTGAATCCAGCCCGCGATCGTGTCCATGCCGCCGGTATCCTGGAAGATCATCCCGAATTGCCGCTCCAGGTCCTCCAGCAGGACGCGGCCGTTGATCAGGTATTGATCACCAACGATCTTTCGGATGTCAGCCACCTCATCGGCATCGAACTCGTCTCGGATTTCCCCGACGATTTCCTCCAATATGTCTTCCATCGTCAAAATACCGGCCGTGCCTCCGTACTCGTCGATAACAAGCGCCATATGCACCTGCTCTTGCTGCATCTTCAGCATAGCTTCCTTGATTGGGGTCGCCTCAAAGATATAGGGGATGGTGCGTACGAATTCCTCAAGATTGCGATGGCGTCCGCAAACGATATGCGGGAGCATTTTCTTCACGTTGACGACGCCGATGATGCGGTCCTTGCTGCCTTCCTCGATGACGGGGTAACGAGTGTAATTATTCTCGTCCAGGATGGAGACGATTTCTTCATACTTCATATCCTTGTCTAGCGTCACAAGTTCGGTTCTCGGCACCATGATATCTTTTGCGACTCGTTCGTCGAATGCGAATACGTTCTCCATGTAGGCCAACTTCGTCTGATTGATTTCGCCGCCTTCATAGCTCTGGGTCATGATGATGCGAAGCTCCTCCTCGGAATAATGCTCCTCATGCCCCGCCGGCTTAATGCCGAATCGTCGCAGAAGGACGCGTGAAGCTCCGTTCAACGCCCAGATGAAAGGGTACATGATCTTGCCGAACCAATATAGCGGGGCGGAGAGAAGAAGGGTCATCTTCTCAGCAAATTGGATCGCCAGCGTCTTCGGCGCCATCTCGCCTACGACGACATGAAGGAATGTCACGAGGATGAATGCGATCGCATAGGATGCAACCGATGCTGCGGCGTCCGAAACGTTGAGAAGGTCGAATATCGGGTACAGCAGCCGCTCAACGGCAGGCTTGCCAATGGCCCCGAGCCCCAGGGCGGTAACGGTTATGCCCAGCTGACATGCGGACAGATAGTAGTCCAGGTCGCTCGCGACCTTTTTGGCGGTGACCGCTTTCCGGTTGCCTTCAGCTATCAATTGATCAATTCGCGACATCCGGATCTTCACGACGGCAAATTCCGATGCGACGAAAAATGCGGTCAATCCGATCAAGACAACGAGTATGATTAAATTTGTAACGGTAATAATGTCCAATTAATTCCCTCAAATTTGAGGGATTCACCTCCAGATTGAAATACGGCTATTCGGATACGCACGATTCAATGCTGGTTCGGCTCCATTGCAAGCCACGAAAGGAGGTAGCTTGAAAAAGTCCCAACCACTCAAGCTGCTTGGCCGAACCGAGCAAAAAGCTTGTCGGCAGTCGCTTCTGAAACCGTTTTAGTTCAGGAGCTTGATCCATTTGCAATAACGCCTTCCCAATGTACTACCTCCTTCCTGTTTGTAATTATGATGGTTGGCTACAAAGCATAATTTGCTGCATTCGTAACCATACAGTATTACGTTATAGTCTGCAGTTGGTTTCATGAATTGTTCCTACACAATGCCCCGCTTGGCTTTTCCGACGCATCAATACCCATTCCTAACTCTTTGAACCAGGAATCAGCTTTGGCTGAAAAGTGATTTTGAGAAGTTTACCAACGAATGAATCCTGTCTCTATCTCTTTAACAAGCAATAACCTTCAAAGATAAGGGCTGATTTAACTAATTTCTTTCCTTTTCATAATTTAACAAGAATGTTACAGTCAACAAGAACGAGCATTCCGATTTAGAGATGAAAAGTGTAGGGGATATCTTTATTGCCGAAGTAATAAAGCGATATGACATTAATAGAGACAATATTCGTTCAATGGGCGGTTATGAAAGCTTTGTTTATGAATACCATAAAAACAATGCATTTTTCATATTGAAAATCTCACATACAATTAGAAGATCAATAAATAATATACGGGGGGAAATTGAATTTTTAAATTTTTTGTCGAAAAAAGGACTGGCAGTTTCAAATGCATTTCCATCGACCAGAGGTAATATGGTTGAAGAAATTGCTGCAGAAAATGGTTCGTTCCTAGCCATTTCATACGAAATGGCTCTTGGAAAAGAAGTGTCGGATGAAGATTGGAATGAATCGCTTTACGAAAAATGGGGCGAATGTTACTCGGGTTCGTTCCTTTACAAAGTCCGCGTTTTGCTTCTTTTTTAATATGAAAGGGTTGAGGAACTATTTGAATGAGCAAACTATGTTATGCTGGATACATCAAAGTGCGTTCATTACAAGAAAGGGGTTTAGTATGCCATGTGCCGAAATATCAAGACCTTATTTAATTTCGACCCGCCTGCGACGGATGAAGAAATTCAGGCTGCAGCGCTGCAATTCGTAAGGAAGCTCTCGGGCTTTAACCGTCCTTCCAAAGCGAACGAAGCAGCATTTAACCAAGGGGTGCAAGAGATTACCATCGTTGCAAGGCAGCTGCTGGATTCTTTGGTGACTCAAGCTGAACCCCGCAATCGAGAGGTTGAGATCGCTCGGGCCCGGGCACGAGCCGCTAAGCGATTCGGGGAATCTTGAGCGAAAATAGACGGAATCTCATTGGAGATTCTTCGTGTCGGGAACAAGATCATGGTCCCATTGAAAGTCGCTAATTTAGCGGCTTTTTTTGTTTTATCGGTACAAGTTCTTGTCCCGATTGCCGTAATGAATAAGAACATTACCCGATTGCCGATTAGATATGCATAAACTACATTTCACTTCTCTAGATCATTAAGCTGAAAGGCAGGATTACTCAATAAAATCATAGAATACCTAATATGGGATTTGATGTTAGGAAGATAAATCCCCTATAGAGAGGAGAGTTGCAACAATGAGGCGGCGATTATATTTAGCATGGATAACCGTTATATTGATATTACTTACTGCTTGTTCTAGTCAACCAAATGATCTAACGAATAAACTAGAAAAATATGCTGTACCCGTTAAGCAATTGACGATACCCGATGGTGTCCAGATTATTGGTTTAGGCGAAGCGACCCATAACAATGCTGAATTTCAGTCTGTGCGGCTTGATGTATTTAAGGTGCTTGTCGAAAAGTATGGAGTTCGCACATTGGTATTGGAGGAGGAATTTGCGGGTTCTGAATTAATGAATCGATATCTTTCTGGCGAGGACATAGAGTTGAAAGATGTGTGGGAAGACTGGATTCCGATGTACCACACACAAGAGATGGCTGCGTTATTCCATTGGATGCGCGAATATAATCGATCCGCATCTAGTGAAGAACAGTTGCAATATTGGGGCATGGATGTTCAGCGACCAAACCTAATACAACCCATACTTGACAAGTATTTAAAAGATGTGGATTGTGATCTTTACAGAGAGTTCAGCAGCATTAATGTAAGTGTTGATGACCTTATGGGATTATTTTATCTCTTAGTCGGTGATGAATTAGATTCTGATAGAGATAGAGCATTAACTGCAAGTATGTATAAACGGATACAACATCAATGGAGTCCACTGTTACAGAAGGATGTTCGTCTTATTGAACAATTGATACACAAAATGAATATGAAAGCTGATCATCTTATATCCAAGTCCAGCAAGCAATTGTACGAGATCGCGATGCAGAATATGCTGTCTATATATGCCTACTATTCGTCGATAAATGATTCTTTAATACGAGATTATAGTAAAGGTTATGGTTTCTTACACTTTATTTCACATTCGCAGAATCGCGATACAGCCATGAAGGAAAAAGTGGATTGGATTATAAATCAAGCAAACGGGCCGATACTAATCGCAGGGCATAATGGACATATCGCTAAAAAGATTAAAGCGTCAGGAGACTATTTTGTTAAAATTGCAGAAGATAAAGGGATTAGTGTAGATAACGAAATGCTAGAAATTACATATATCGGAGAACAATTAAAGAAAAGTTATGGTGAGGCATATTATACAATTGGAACATCCTTTAATGAGGGGGTATTAGCAGCAGACTCAATGATACGATCGGATAAGAATCCGCCTTCATTAACCGTTCGTATCGACAACATATTACTGAATTCATTCATGAAGTTGCCAGAGGATGCTTATTTCTTGGACTTTGATCGTGCAAAGCAAGATAAGCAATTAAAGCGAATACTCACGAAAGAGATGTTGAAGATGCCTCATATCGGAAGCCTTAATGGTGTTGATTTGAATGATCCTAATTCTCGCAACTCGGACGATTATCAATTTGAAATGAATTTAGATGAAGCATATGATGCTTTGATTAATTTTAGACATGCCAACCTGTTTACACCTTATAGATGATACCGGGAAACTAACGGGAAACGATAATTAAATAAAGAAAAGAAGGCAGCTGACAATGAATTGGGGCGCTGTCATTATCCTTCTATGCGTCGATATATTAGCAATTAAGCTAACAGAAACGTAAGTTGAATAAGGCTTAAAAATGAGCAGGCTACAGTTGCCTGCTCATTTTATTAAAGTTACGGGAAGTAGAGTTTCATTATAAACGTACTATCCAAAATAGTGTGTGATAAACTATTAGAAGCACGACGCTTGGGGGGATAAAGGACACAATGGAAAAATCTGCAGTTATACAAGCAGAGCGAATAGCATGCGATTTTCTTCAGGAACAAGTAAAAAGTTCATATCAAATTATAGGTAAAGGCATCATAAATCAAATTTTCGTAGTCGAAACGGAGAGTCATAAAGTTGTTGTCCGGATGAACGATAAAGATACATTTCAGAGCTTTATCACAGAAAAGTGGTGCATCGAGCAGGCAGCCGCAGTTGGCGTTCCAGGACCTAAGGTGTTGTCCATTGGTATAGTTGATGAAACCGCATTTATGATTCAAGCCTTTATTGAGGGAGACAACGGGGTAGACAGTACTGTTCCCAAGTCTGATATTTGGAGAAAACTAGGCGAATATGCCAAGCGTATTCATTCTATTCAAGTGAGAGGATATGGAGGGGATCTGATTGATCCAGTCCACGGTGAGTTTCAGTCACCTACTCATGCCGGATCAGACGGCAGTTGGCAAGGGTATGTGCAATATAATATCAATTGTTTGAATGAGCATGATCGTTTGATTGAGCTTGGAGTAATTACTCCGAAGGAATCGCAGAGAGTAAAAAAACTGTTTGAAAATTTGAAGAATACATCGTTTCACTTCGGCTTAAACCATGGAGACATGTCTTTGAAGAATACAATTGTCAATCAGGCAAAGCAAGTTATATTACTGGACTGGAATCCAGAAGTAAGCGTGGTACCGCATGCAACTGTTGCTCAATTGATACATTATCAAATTTTAGGACTAGAAGAAAGTGCAAGTGTTGAGGAATTTAAAGCGTTTATGGACGGGTACGGAATAAGTGAAAAAGACCTACCTGAAACGAGGCATTTGCTACTATTAAGGGCTTTCGATAACCTAAGGTGGGCTATTGATCGAAGCCCTGATCTGATCGATCCCTATGCTGCGTTTGCAAAACAAGTCATCAACA
Organism: Paenibacillus ihbetae; assembly: GCF_002741055.1. NCBI lineage: Bacteria > Bacillati > Bacillota > Bacilli > Caryophanales > Paenibacillaceae > Paenibacillus > Paenibacillus ihbetae. The sequence continues at coordinate 6,549,223 of NZ_CP016809.1, forward strand.
TGATTATGGATTAGCAAAAAATGATCGGTTGATGATGCGTCATAGAGGCGGAGTCAGAGAGCTAGTTTCTTTGCAAAGAATCTAAAAGATTTCTCAGAGCAAATTTCGGATAATTCCGATTTCAACCGAATCCTCGCATCATCGACGAGTACATCTTCACTTCTTGCCTGAATCGAGCTCAACCATAATTCCGAAGGTTGGTAGCACATACTGTTCCAGCCTGAATTATCTTCATTTTGTTTTGCTGCTCCAGTGATAACGACATCACCATAATTCTGTAGTTCAACCAGTGACGTTTCATATTCTTTTTTGTTCTCTTTTTTATCCAAACCGGTCAATTTCCGCAAGTTTCGCGAATCGATATTTCCATGCTCGCACAAGACTTTATAGATATGATACGCAGTTCTTGATATCAGACCGTCATTATAACGTACTTCAATGGTTTTGCCGGATGATAGGAGGGACCTGACTATGGGAAAATAATCGGTTTGAATGAAGCAGGCCTTATCACTAAAAAACTTTCCATATGCAGCAACACCGTCTTGGACAATCCGAATACGCCACAACCATGGATCCGTACCGGATCCTGAATGCCAGTCGTTATGATCCGCCGCAGCTGTCAACGATGGATAATCTGGGATAAACGCTGCGAACGGAAGAATCTTATTTTTTTCTACTAATTGGACAAATTCTTCATAACTTATAGTACTCATTCAATACACCCCTACTCCATAGGAATTTCATGATACAACTCGATCAAGTTTCCTGCTGGATCTCTGAAATTTAAGCTTCTAATCCCATATTGCCTTGAAACCGGCTCAGATATAAAGTTTACCTTTCCCTTCAATTCGAGAAATGACTTATCTACGTCATTCACTTGAAAGACGATGACTGTCCTATCATTAAAGTGATCGTCTACAGAGTAAGATTCGTTGATCGCTTCGGCCATGGATTTTCGGTCAAAAAGGGCCAGAGTAGTGTTACCTGCATTGAAATCAGCATATCTTCCTTCCTCTGTTCCCCAAATGGGTTCCAACCCCATTACATCTCGGTAAAAAATAAAACATTCCTTAAAGCAATCTACAAGCAAGCGAGTGTGAGTTAGTTCCATGCCAATGGCCTCCAGACTATTTTGGAATAATTCGGTAATGAATCCTTATAAATATAACATTAACTGGGCTTAAGTGCTAATACATGTTCTAACACTCACATATCACCTCCTAGTACTTTATTTAAGTGATAAGAAAATAGGTGGGCTGGCACTTCAAGTGATTCATGTTTCCTGTTCACTTCATTACTTAACGAAAGTTAACGAGAATCTAAAACTTAGTATAGATTAGGATAGTGACAACTTCTGTCATAGTCATAAAGATACGGAGCTGATCGCATTTATAAATTCAAATGGGTCATGGAATTGATGAAGACCGTCAAATTTTAGAAGTAATACGTGACTCTAAGATACAAAGCGGAAAGAAAGGAAATTATTTAGCTAACGAGCAGGGTAGTTCAATAATTTCTCGAATTCTCTACATATGTGGCTATTTACGAAGAGCATAGATAGGATGTTATGCGAAACCGGGGCACTTATTTCATTTATATGCGCTATTCACAGGTGGTAGCTTATCTATTTCAAGCTAGTTCAATAATGTTAAGTCCTCTCCCTGAGGGTAGCTCTAAAGCCTGCCGTTACAGACAGCGGGTGACCGTACCACAAGTAACGGCAAGTGTTTTGATGATATGGGTTCTGTACCCACAATGCTATAAATGGTTACGAGCTAAACGCAGGGATAGGCAGGATAGCCCAAGAATTCATTGAATAAAGGGAGGGGGGTCAGCTTGGTGGATCAGATTACTCTTCACCGGTCCGATTGCTCTGATGTTGAGACAATAGCAAATTTACGGGCAATAGTACTACATGATGATTTAACAAGGTTAGGAAGATTTAATGAAGAGAGGGTTCGCCAACGTTTAAGGGATTCATTTGATCCAAATCATACATGGATCATAAAAGCAGGGCCTAGGTTTATTGGATGCATTGCTTTCAAAACGCTATCTGACGGGTATTTATTAGAGCATTTTTACATCCATCCTGATTTCCAAGGCAAAGGAATCGGCAGCCAAGTATTAACTTATTTCCTGAAACAAGATCATGTCGCAGGAAAACGGGTTACTTTGAATGTTCTTCAAGGAAGCGCGGCTATTCGTCTATATGAACGCTTCGGGTTTGCAGTGGATCGTGAGGATCCCGTTGATATTTTTATGTCCACGGTAGTAGACTCGTAGGGTTCATTTTTCATGACGGATAACGATAGTTTCAGGACATACTGGCTCCCTTTCGGCTAGAAACTGAAGCTTTGTCTGATGTCTCCATCTTGAATGAGTCATAGCAACTTGTTATTGCACTAACGAAGAACTATAGCGCAACAATTCATTACGGCAGCTGGCCACGTGACCGGCTGCCGTTGTTCGTTGAAGTAACATTAGATTATGAAGAAGAGAATCTTCCTTCATCATTGGGCAGCAGAGAACTTGCGGGAAATTTCCCTATATGCTGTTGGTGACATGCCTTTTTTAGCCGTAAATTGTTTAATGAAGTAAGTGTCATACTCAAATCCGGTAGCTCGTGCAATTTCATTTAAGCTCATGTCGGTATGAGTCAGAAGATTCCCCGCAACCTTCAAGCGGTGCGACATTAAGTAGCCCATCGCTGTGGACCCGCATCTTTCCTGAAACATCTTATTGAGCGAAACGCGGTTCAAGTACGCGCACTTTGTTAAATCATCCAGGGTGATTTTGTTCGAATAATTGGTGTGTATATATTCCAGAACCAAATCCACAGGTGATTGTTCACTGTGACGGTTTAAATCTTCAAGCACTCCCATGATTTGAATAAAATATTTTTTGATTCTACATGCCCAGAGTGCATCGCTTTGCGCATACACTTCCGTGCCAAGCACAAAAAACCACTCCAATAATTGTGGATATGCCTTCTCAGTTATGCGAGGTATGCCCGTTCGTTCAGGAGACTTACGAAACAGCGAAAGACCTGTTTGTATTTTCAAATCGGTCGGAAAGTAATTTTGTGTTTCAGAATGGGGGGTTGATTTAAGAAAATCCGGATGAAAACAAAATGAGGATGCAGAAACGTTGTGCTTATCTAAAACCTGTATCGTATCCTCTGCAGACAAACAAAGAATAGCGGGTGCTGAAATGGTGACCGGGCGTTCGTTCAATATCCCTTTTATACTTCCATTCGTAATAAAAACCAGAGTAAACCGCTCCGGATAGGGGAAATGTGTAAAATCCTCGGCAGCTACAAATTCGATATGTACCGTTCTATTTTTATGGCGGTCAATTTGTGGCATGGTTCTCACCTGACAGATAGTATAGTTAAATGCTTCACTTATGACAGTGTATCACAAAAATTCAAAGGATATAATTTGGATATCTGACAGAAAGGTGGTTATGATGATGGCAATCAACATCGCAATTAACGGTTTTGGCAGAATTGGCAGACTTGCATTTCGGCAGCTTTTTGATACTGATGGATATAGAGTTGCAGCCATCAATGATCTTACAAGTCCGCAGATGCTTGCGCACCTGCTGAAGCACGACACCACGCAAGGACGTTATGAAGCCAAGATTGGTTATAGCGAAAACAGCTTGAACGTGAATGGTGTGGATATTCCGATTTATACCGAAAAAGACCCCGGCAAGCTCCCCTGGAAAGAACTGCAAATTGATGTTGTACTGGAATGCACCGGCTTCTTCGCATCGAAAAAAGCGTCAGCAGCACATATTGAAGCAGGCGCAAAAAAGGTGCTGATCTCCACCACTGCCGGGAAGGATGTTCCTACGATTGTTTTCGGTATTAATGAACATACGTTGACTAAGAACGATACCATTGTTTCGGCTGCTTCCTGTACGACGAACTGCCTTGCGCCAATGGCGTATTTCTTGAACGAGCTTGCACCAATCAAAAAGGGCTTTATGACAACCATCCACGCCTACACAAATGACCAGAATACCTTGGATGGACCCCATGCCAAAGTCGACCTGCGGCGGGCGCGTTCTGCGGCGGGTAACATCATTCCGACCTCAACCGGAGCAGCAAAGGCAATCGGGCTAGTGATCCCGTCCTTGGATGGCAAGCTGGATGGAACATCGCAAAGGGTGCCGGTCATGGCGGGCTCATTGACAGAATTAACCGCAGTGGTAGGCGGCTCCGTGACAGCAGAGCAGGTCAATAAGAAGATGGAACAGTCTCAATCGGATGAGTATGGATATACAGATGAACAGCTTGTTTCGTCTGATATTATCGGCATGACTTACGGCAGTTTGTTCGACGCAACACAGACAAAGGTAACAGAGCTAGGAACAGACACATTGGTGAAAATAGCTGCGTGGTATGATAACGAGAACTCCTTTACCAGCCAGTTAGTACGCACCGCAAAATACTTAGCCCAATTATAATGTTTAGCGGGCTAAAGGATACTAAAAATGAGCGAAAACCACAAGGGCTGCCATAAACAGTGAAACAGGACATATCACACGGGAAAAGGGGCTGTCCTTGTTCGCATGGCATGGGGACATAAGAGTGCCGAGTGTCGCTTGTTAAGAAAAAGCTGAGATAGAGCCACATTTGCCTAAGAAATGCCCACGCCACGGTGTTTGGGCATTTCTGTTTGGAATAAAAGAACAATGAAATGGATGAAATCAATGCAAATATCATATTTCTATGTATCTAACCGATCCAACTCATCACCGAGAACCCATCGAAGAGATGAGAGTCTCTCATTAATTATACCCCAGCATGCTTCCCGAACTTCTTTGTTTACATAATCTAAACGTATATTTAATATTTGCATAATCCTATACAGGTAAACTCTCTTTGTATAAGACAGCTAAAAGGAGAGAGGCATGTTGAAAAAAAACTTGCTTGGGATTGGTTTGGCTGCAGTGTTGGTCGCTTCATTAGGCAGCCCGACAGCTGCTCGTGCATCAGAATCAATGGATTTGACGATTTTGCACATAAATGACCATCATTCGCATCTGGATCCCCAACCGTTTGATCTGAGCTTAAACTATGACGACACGCAAGAAGGAGAGAAGGTACGCCTCCAATTGGGTGGAATGTCATACATATCCTCTTTAATTCATGAACATAGAAACGATCACTCCTTGCTACTGCAGAGCGGGGAGTTGAACGGAACGCTCTATTACAGTTTGTATAAGGGCGAAACCGACATGAAGGTAGTCAACGCTTTGCAGCCGGATGCTTACATGGTTGGCAATCACGAGTTTGACGAGGGCGACCAACACTTTGTTGATTTATATAAGACCGCGACCTTCCCGATCCTGGCAGGGAATATAACGCCGACCGAACAGTCGCCTCTCTACGGACATCTGGAAAAGCCGTATGTGATCAAAGAAGTAAACGGGGAGCAAATTGCCATCATCGGAGTGATCAAAATCGAAAAAACGAAGGAATCCTCACTGATTAGCGATAATGTAGAATTTATTGATGAGATCGAATTCGTTAAGTCAACGGTGGAAGAAGTTAAAAAGCAGGGCATTAATAAAATCATCGTGCTGAGCCACTTAGGATACGATTTCGACCAATTGCTGGCAGCGGAATCGAGCGACGTCGATCTGATCGTTGGCGGAGATACGCATAACCTGCTCGATTCTTCCGGAGAAGCGACAGCTTTAGGTTTGCCGGTAACCGGCGAATATCCGACGATTGTTCATAACGCTGACGGCAAAGACACCTACATTGTCCAAGCGTGGGAATATGCAAAAGCTTTGGGCAAAATCGATTTGAAATTTGATGCGCAAGGCGAAATCATCAGTGCAACAGGAAAGCCATTCATCCCTGTCGGCGAACCATACCAAATAAATGAAAATGGACAATGGGTCGATGCGAATAAGACTACATTAGCCAAAATTAAAGAAGCAATTAATAATAACAGCGTTTTGGTAGAAGGCCAGATTGATCAAGCTATTGAAGAAATCATCACGCCTTACCGGGAGGAAGTCAAAGCCGAAATGGATACCGTAATCGGCTCGATTACGGAAACGCTGTCTAACGAGCGGATTCCGAAGCCTTTCACGGATGCTAAAGACGCGAATGGCAGCTTTGCGGCGCAAGTAGTTGCCGACTCTTTCTTATACGGACTGCCCCATGCCGATGTGGCCATCCAAAATGCAGGCGGCGTAAGAGCAAACTTTGTGCAAGGCGATTTTACAATGGCAGATGCGTATACGATGCTGCCGTTTTCCAATACGATTACTACGCTAAAAATAACCGGCGGAGAAATACGCGATGTACTAGATGATGCCATTCGGTATTCGCAAGGAATTACGCAGTCGACAGGCGCGTTTCCTTATTCGTCGCATTTGAGATACGACGTTTACTTAAACGCAGGCCAGGATGTTAAGAGCGCGTACAATATCGAAGTGAAAGATAGGAAGACAGGCAAATGGTCCCCCCTCGACATGGACAAAACCTATGTTGTAGTGACAAATTCGTTCACAGCCCTTGGTAAAGACGGGTATACGACTTTTGAAAAGGCCATTCAGAGGGATCCTGAAGTAAAGGTGGAAACTTACATTCAATATGCGGTACCGCTTGTCGAGTTATTTACAGAGCAGCTGAATAGTGGGGAAGTCGTGAAACCGGGCGTCGATAGTTATTCCATAAAGTCGGTCAAAGAGTGGCGGGCAGAATCGTCAAAGGCAGACGAAGCACCTGTTAATGAATCCATCAAAGAAAATAGAGCAGTAAAATCATACACTGTAGTTGAAGGGGATAATCTCTTTAGAATTGCTAAGAAAACATTGAACGACGGGGGGCGCTGGAGAGAAATTTATGAATTGAATAAAGACAAAATTACAACCCCCAACATGATTTATCCGAAACAAGTTATTGTGCTACCGTAGCTAAATACATGTTCCCAAAAACAAACCCACACTAGTGGATACTATAGTATGGACGGGGACGGAGACCATTTTGAATGGGATGCGCCGGAACGGGAATACGCAGCTGCGTGGCAAAACAAACCGAAGTGGGTTGTGTCGAGGACGTTAGTGTCCGTCGGTCCGAACGCTTCTCTGATCGAGGGCGACCTCTCAGAGGCCATACGTGGGCTGAAGGTTCAGCATGAAGGGGAAATTGAAGTTGCCGGGCCAGAGTTGGCTCACAGTCTAACCGAGCTCGGTCTCGTTGATGAGTATCGACTCTATCTCCATCCAGTCGTACTGGGTCACGGCAAGCCGTTCTTCGCCGGTCCGCGGCCGCCGCTACGCCTCGTGGCAAGCGATCGAAATGCAAGCAGGTGATCAGGTTGACCTACGTTCCAGCATAGTTTTGCGGTTAACCCAGCATACATTTGGTGGCGATAGCGGAAGGGTTCCACGCGTACGACCGTTAAGCCTTCCAGCGCGATGGTACTTGGACTGAAGGGTCCTGAAGAGTAGGACGTCGCCAAGCGAACAACCCAAAGAAACCACGATCATTTACGATCGTGGTATCTTTGTTGTTACCTGGGCGCCGCTGCCTGCTTAAAATCGCAGACCATCCTTAATTCATAAGATTGCGGTACTGGATCGGCGTCAGGCCTTCATTTCGTTTGAATTTACGAATAAAGTTAGTGGAATCAATATAACCAACCTCGTAGAGAATATCTTTCAGCGTAAGCTCAGTTGTTTTCAACAGCTGCTTAGCCTCCTGCATTCGCAAGCAATCAATATAACGCATTAGGGATTCACCGGTCTGGTTTTTGAAGAATCGAGTAGCATAGGAAGCCGATATGCCGAAATGGTCAGCAATGCATTTTAGAGAGAGTGAGTGGTCTTTGTAGTTTTCCTCGATATATGCTTTGATCTCATCAAGCAGTTCTGTATTCCCGCTTTCTTTCTTGCTGCTGGTGGTAATGCAGACGCGAAGGCAGATGTCAGTGATTAATCGCTCCAGCTCCTCAATCGTTTCCAGATGGGGAACGAATAATTTACCTAAAGTCTCATTGGTTGCTTCATCAAGTTCGAGCTCCAGCTCCATGAGCGTTTTGGCCACATGATTAACGATATCAAAGCAGATAAACAAAGCGACTTCCACACTCATGTTCTGATCACGGATATACGTCATGGCTTTTTGAACCGCGTCTGTCACTGCCAGTTGATCGCCCTGTCGAATGGATTTTACCAGCTGATCCAAAATCTCAACAGGATAAGACCGCTTGGATACTTGGTTTTGATCGATGTCAGGGTAATAAATGATCCGGCAGCCGCCATGCATCAGCCGATAGCGCGCAGCATGGCTTGCTTCGATAAAGGATTGTGAAATCTGATTAACCTCCGGATAAGTGCGTCCAACACCAATTGTGACGGTAAATCGGAAATAATGCCGGATGAGTGACATCACTTGTTCAGCGTATTGACGCAGAATGGCTTCTGGATCCTCGCCGTCTTTCAAATTCAGTACGAAGACCATGCTGCGTCCGTCTAAGAGCTCTGCGCCGCAGCCTTGACCGATACCGTCCGCTCCTTCCTCAAGGACCTTTATGAGGCTGTCTTTAAGATGGCTTTGCATCGTGTCTGAATATGCTGCACGGAATGATTCATAATCATCGATATATAACAAAAAGACGGCAAAGAACGGATCATACATCGGCAGGTTTGCGGAATGCAGGTAGCTGTTAATTTCTTCTCTCGTCTTGTATTTTCCCCGGATCAAAGAGAGGACGAATTGTTCCCGGAGTGCGATAGCTTGATGATGCAGCTGGTGGATCATTCCTTCATTATCGCGGATCATATTTGCGACAGCGGTTGAGATAACATCCAGTTCGTCCTTTTTGCCTGATGGGGCAGGCAGCTGTGAAGCCGGATTTTGGGCAGCAATCACACGCATTAGCTTCTGAAGTGGTTTATAATTCCGAACCGATAGGGCAGTGGCTAAAGCCACACCGAAAATAAAGATGCCAAATACCGTCAGGTTATAAATGTCTTTTACTTGATCCACTTTGTACATAATCTGATCCGATGGAAGGGCTGCGAGGTAGCGGAAGTTCCTTGCTGTGGAATCCTTTTTGGTAACCGTGTACTCCTGATTCCGGTAATGTATCTGATTAATGCTCCAGGGGTTTTGGGTTCCGAGCATCATTCCGGTTAAAGTATGCATCAGGCCGACTTCAGCTGTGCCGCGGTTATAGGCATAGAGATTCTGGCCCTGGTCACCCAAAATATACACGGAACCGTTATAATCGCCAAGGACATTGGCAGCAAGCTGGTTGAAGGATTTTTCAGGGATAAGAAACATGACTGTACCGTAAGGAGTATCGGCACTGGCTACCAATGGGACCGAATAAACGACATAGTTTTGTTCTGCAACCTGATTCACGATCACCGCATCCATCGGACGCATGACTGGTGATGTTATGGAAGCGCTATCAATAAGGAATTGATGTTGGTCCCAATTTTTAAAACGAAAGATATCGTTGAAAAAATGGTTAATATCATAGGTCCCGCTGGCGGCATAGAGGGTGTCTGCTTTGCGGCTGTTATAATGGATGACAATATCCGAAATAAAACGGTTGGTGGTGAGGAACTGTTTCAATTCATCGATCGCCAGGTAGGCGCCGTAGCCCGTTGACGTTGTTTTAAAAGGTGTGAGATCTGTATGCTTCGAAATCTGATGCGCCATCCGGTCCATTTCTTGGATCCTCTGATCCAGGGCATTTCGGAACTGATCGAGTGAATTCATCATGGCGTGGCGGACTTCGTCACGCATAGAACTTAATACCAGGTTGTATACTACACCGCTCATGATCGACAGAGAAATTACCGTTATTAATATGTATGACAAAAAATATCGGTAGAATCGCTGGCTTTTGATCATGCGCATCACAGCCTCCCGTCATAATGGATGAGGATATGGCAACGATCGGGAAGAGAGAGGCATCCCGATCGTCAGCTGTACCGTATAATTAATCCTGTTTATAACGATTATACGCATTTTTGTAAATTTCCATATAGCGCTCTAGGCCCATTTGATTGATAGTGCTTACGTAGTTATCCCACTCATCAAAGGAGGCGCTGCCGGAAACAAATTTGGCTCTCATCTCCGTTACGTAGCTGTTGATGTCGGCTCCCAGCGTGCCCATATCCTCATTTTCCTCGGCTGTAAAAGAGAAGGCGGGCCACACTTCTTCAGGAACATATGGATCGTATTTTTCAGCGGTTTCTACTGCTTCCGGCCGGCTCTCTGCACCCTTGAAAAATTTCTCTTGGACAACATTCGGATAACCGCCGCCCGGCCATACAACATACTTAATCAATGCTTGCTCGAATGTAAGTCCGCTCGGGTTCTTGGTGATTTCATCCGTGTATTCAAACTCTCCGTCTGCCGTGACATTGTAAGATTTTCCTTCAAAGCCCATGAAGAACATTTTGCTGCCTTCTTCACCGTACAGGTAGTCAATCCAGCGAACCGTTTCAATCGGGTTTGGATTTTTGTCGGTAATGACAAAAGCACCAGGTGTAGCAAGTGGTGAACCGATTGCAGCCCAGATTTGGTCGCCATGCGGCCCTTTTAATGCGGTGGCTCCAATATAATCATCCTGGTTCATCAAAGTATAAGGACTTGTCGTTATGGTTGCTCCATAAACACCTTCCGCACCCTTAGCATAATATTGATTCGCCTGGACAGTAAAAACGTCCTCGCCGATTAATTTTTCCTTATACAGCTTGTGCATGTACTCCAACATTTCCTTATATTTCGGGTCGGTTGGAATAAAGCGGAGTTCTTCGGTGCCCGGCTGGAGATCCACATTGGCATTACGGATTCCGCGATTGCTGAGGCCCCAAGAGCCCTTTAAATAGTTCATCAGGCTATCGACGCCGACACCCATGTAAGGAATTTCGTCCGGTTGTCCGTTTTTGTTCGGATCCTTTTCTTTAAAAGCTTTCAGCATGTTGTAAAAATCATCCGTCGTTTGAGGTTCCTTCAGGCCCAGTTCATCCAGCCAGCTTTGTTTGACCCACATTTTAGCAGAAGAGAGTACCGATTTAAATTCGGGGTCGTACACGCCAGGGAAGGAGTAGATGTTGCCGTCCGGCATCGTCAGGCCTTTTTTTACGTCAGGGTATTTTTCTAAAAGTGCTTTCAAATTTGGCGCGTGTTGATCGATTAAATCATTAAGTTTGATGAAAATGCCCTGTTGACCGTATTTCTGAAGATCAGCCAGCGGAATGCCTGCCGTGAAAAAGGCGTGCGGGTAATCGCCACCGGCCAGCAATATGTTACGCTTTTCCGTCATCGTGTCATTCGGAACCATTTCCCATTCGACTTTGATGTTGGTCATTTTTTCATATTCCTGCCATAGCATGGTCGTGTTCCAATCGGGTGCCGTGGTCGGAGCCTTGCCGGCAATCATTTTTAACGTGATGGGCTCCTTAACAATCGGCAGACCTGTTGGGTTAAAGTTGCTTGAAGCCTCTGGCGTTTCTCCCTCCGCAGGTCCATCAGAACCTCCGCCGCTGCAGCCCGCCAGGATGGAAAAAGACATGATGGCTGCCAGCGATACTTTGAGACCGGATTGAAACAGATTAATGGACTTTCTCATAATACGCCCCCTTAATATATGAATATAGGTTTAGCCTTTGATCGCTCCGATGACCATGCCTTTAACAAAATAGCGCTGAAGAAATGGATACAGCATCAATATGGGCAGATTGGCTACAATAACGAGCGCGTATTTGATTGACTCCGCCTCCATAATCGTTTTGGCAAGCGACTCCTCACTTGTCTGAATCATATCCTGCATGTTGCTCTGTATTAGAATTTCTCTAAGAAAAAGCTGGAGCGGGTATTTGTCCCTCTCAGTCAAATAGATTAATGCACTGAAGAAGGAGTTCCAGTGAGCAACACTGTAAAAAAGGGTCATGACAGCCAAAATCGGCATCGAGAGAGGTAGGATGATTTTCAGCAAAATTTTGAGGTTACCGCAGCCGTCCATTTGGGCCGATTCCTGGATTTCAAATGGAATGCTCTGCTGGAAGAAGGTGCGCATAATAATGATATTCCAGACAGCCACCGCATTAGGGATGATCAGTGCCCACATCGTGTTGGTCATCCCAAGGTCCTTAACGATCAGATAAGTTGGAATTAAACCGCCGCTAAAGAACATGGTGAAAACAAAAAGCGCAGTGAAGATATTCCGCCCGCGAAAATCTTTTCGCGACAGGGGATAGGCAGCCAAAATGGTCATTCCAACATTCACGATCGTGCCTGCAACGGTATAGAGAATGGTGTTCATATAACCATTCAGAATTTCCTTGTTCGCAAATACTTTTTCATAACCGGTGAAGTTTATTTCCTTTGGAAGAAGCCATACTTCTCCTTTGACCACGGCAGCCGGATTGCTGATAGACGCCACAGCCACAAAGATGAGAGGGTACAGGACAATGGTCAGTACGATGGCCAGGAGAATATAGTTGATGATGTCAAAGAGGCGGTCGCCCGCAGATTCCTTTACCATAGGCTTGTTTGTCCCACCTTTTTGGATATGAAGTTGACCGTAACGAGCAAAATGAAATTAATAATCGAATTAAATAGTCCGATGGCAGCAGAGAAGCTGTACTGGGCGCCTAAAATTCCGCTTCGGTATACATATGTCGCAATAACATCGGAGCTGTCCCGGTTAAGATCATTTTGCATAAGAAAGACTTTCTCAAACCCTACAGCCATAATGGAGCCGACGTTCATAATAAGCAAAATGATAATAGTAGGCATAATGCCGGGCAGGTTGATGTGCCAGACTCGTTTTAACCGTGAGGCGCCGTCTACCTTGGCAGCTTCATGAAGCTGGGGATCGATGCTGGTCAATGCGGCTAAATAAATGATGGAACTCCAGCCCATGGACTGCCAGACGCCTGAAAAGACATAAATGGTCTTGAACCATCCGGGTTGAGTCATAAAGGCAACCGGGTCACCGCCGAACAGTCGGATCATCGTATTAATCATCCCGGAATTCGGATCCAGGAAGATAAACAACATACCGACAAGCACGACGGTAGACAAAAAGTGGGGTGCATAGGTGACGGTTTGTATGGTCTTTTTAAAACGCTTACTTCTCACCTCGTTGATCATGAGTGCCAACAGAATAGGCACTGGAAAGCCTACCGCTAGCTCATAAAGACCAATCTCCAGGGTATTCATAATCAGTCTTTCAAAATAGTAGCTGTCAAAAAAGCGTTCAAAATGCTTTAAGCCAACCCAAGGACTGTCGGTAATCCCTTTTGATGCGATGAAGTCTTTAAAAGCGATCTGCACTCCATACATGGGTACATAATGAAAAATAATGTAATATACCACAACAGGGAGGATGAGCAGATACAGCTCCCAGTTCTTCCAGAGCGTTCTGGCACGGGAGAGGGAGCGGGCGGCTGTCGGCTTTTCTTGCAGTGGTTGTTGAACTTCAGTTTTAATCAAAAACCTCATCACCTCCTTCTCCTTGGTTTCAAAATGTGTCGAGTTATTGAAAATTAATGTAACGGAGATTGTTTTTTTTGTACATCTGCAGTAATTTCGGCATCGGCTTTTCTTTACAACGGACATGAAAATATGGTGGAAAACAATAAAATAAGGTCATATTGAATGAAAATGATCATTTTCAAAAAAAAATTATTGACCTTGGTTTGACTGGCGTGATAGGTTGAAGGATTCCTGCTGATATACGGGGAATAAAATAAAGGATATAACTATTTGGTTGTGGAGATCCGATTACCGATTAGCTAAGTATCTATTTAGTGATGGTGCCTTCGTTTTGATTTGAAACATGAAGCAGCTTAGTATCAACTCGGTTTGAAAAAAAATCGAGTCTGTGTTATTATCAAAAAAATCCAAATAAAGCGAAGAAGAGAAGGCTATGCAATAGCGTTTATGTCCAGAGAGCAGAGGGATTGCTGAAACCTCCGCCGTAACGCATGTATAGTGTCGTCTCGGAGCTGTTGACTGAACGTAGAAGGCGTTACATCACGCCCGCAAGTAGGATCAACCGGCCTGGTATCCGTTAACATGCTGCAGGTAAAGCATCGGCTTTACCGCATGAGACTGCAATTGCGAGATTGCAGTAAACCTGGGTGGTACCGCGAACATTCCCCTTTCGTCCCAAGGCTTCAAGCAGCTGCTTCGAGCCTTGGGATGGAAGGGGTTATTTTATTTCATACCAGCAGGCGATGAAGAGAAAGCCGACAATGGCGCTTATGCCCAGAGAGCAGAGGAAACGCTGAAACCTTTGCCTTAACCCTTTGTATGGTGTCGTCTCGGAGCTGTTAACCGAAAGCGGCTGGTCTCATTCCGTGCCCGAAAGTAGGCTTAACCGAATGGTGCTCGTTAACGCGCCGCAGGTAAGGCATCGGCCTTACCTCATGAGGCTGCATTCGCGAGAATGCAGCGAACTTGGGTGGTACCGCGAAAAAATCCCCTTTCGTCCCTGTAAGAGCTGACCGTTGTCAGCTTGATTAGGAGGAGAGGGGATTTTATTTTAACTAAGGAGGCTGCCCAATGGAACAGAAATTAGGAATGATAAATGAAACAACGACGTCATCAGAGGAATATATCACCGGTTCGGAGGTACTCTTACGCGGCTTGCTGCAGGAAGGCGTAGAGTGCGTATTCGGCTATCCGGGAGGAAATGTGCTCTATATTTACGACGCGATGGTACATCAGCCAGAATTCAAGCATATCTTGACCCGGCACGAGCAAGGCGCAATCCATGCAGCGGACGGCTATGCTAGGTCGACGGGGAAGGTTGGGGTATGCATCGCGACATCTGGTCCAGGAGCAACAAATCTGGTGACCGGCATCGCAACCGCTTATATGGATTCGGTGCCGATTGTTATTATAACGGGGAATGTATCTACGACAGTAATGGGCACGGATGCTTTTCAGGAAGCGGACATTCATAGCATCACGATGCCGATTACGAAGCACAGCTACATGATTCGCGATGTACAAGACCTTCCTCGCATCATTCATGAAGCGTTCTACATCGCAAATACGGGCCGCAAAGGTCCTGTCTTGATCGATATTCCAAAAGACGTGACCAACCAGCGGATGGTGTATCGACCAGCGGATACGATTCAGTTGCGCGGATACCATGGTGCCCCGGAACCGAACCCGGCCGAAATGGATGCGCTGCTTCAGGCGATTGCAGAAGCGCGCAAGCCGGTTATTATCGCGGGCGGCGGCGTAGTCTATTCGAACGCCTCGAAGGAGCTGCTCAAATTCGTGCACGCTACCCGGATTCCGGTCGCGACGACCCTGCTCGGCCTCGGCGGGTTTCCGAGCAATGACGAGATGTGGCTGGGCATGCTCGGCCATCATGGCGTATATGCGGCGAACATGGCGGTGCAGAATGCGGATCTCATTATTTCGATCGGCTCGCGTTTCGATGACCGGGTTACGATGAAACTGGACGGATTTGCGCCTCAGGCCAAACGTATCGCCCATATCGATATTGATCCGGCGGAAATCGGCAAGAACGTCAAGACCGATCTCGCGTGCATCGGCGATATTAAAAACGTGCTGGCTTATGCGAACACGAAGGCGAAAGCAGCCCGGACGGACACCTGGCTCGAGCAGCTTCAAGAGTATAAGATACAGCACCCGCTTCGATATACCGATTCGGTTACCGCGATTAAACCGCAATATGTCCTCGAGATGATTAACGAGACGACACAAGGAGATGCGATCATCACCACCGATGTAGGCCAGCACCAAATGTGGACCGCGCAGTTTTACCGCTTCAAGCATCCTCGCTCGCTCATCACGTCGGGCGGTCTTGGCACGATGGGCTTTGGCTTACCGGCCGCGATCGGCGCTAAAGTTGGAAATCCAGATCGTCTCGTCATCTCGATCAACGGCGACGGGGGCATACAAATGTGTGCGCAGGAGATGGCGATCTGCGCGATTCATCAGATTCCGGTCAAGATCGTGGTCTTGAACAACCAGGTACTAGGCATGGTTAAGCAGCAGCAAGAATTGATGTACGAACGACGCTACAGCCAGATTGATCTGTCCGGCAGTCCGGACTTCGTGAAGCTTGCGGAAGCCTACGGAATCAAGGGGTTAAGGGTAACGAACAAGGCTGAAGCCTCCGAGGTCTGGCTTGAGGCGCTGCAGACGACAGGACCTGTGCTCGTCGAGTTCGTTATCCCGACCAATGAGAACGTGTACCCCATGGTGCTTGCCGGCACGCCTCTGGACAAAATGATTCTAGGGTTCGACGAATAATTGCGCTGAAGTGTCGTTACTCCCTGGACCTGGAAACCTGATGGGAGAGCAAAAGAGAAAGCAAATTTTGCAATCCTACAATGCCGACATGAGAAGCAAGCAAGAGATGGGTCATGTCCCGAAAGATCTAGACCCTGCATTTCTTACACTTGCCATATCGTCTTTGACCATTTATCCGCTGATTTTCGGTGATGTCACGAAGATGCTGACAGGTAAGCTGCCCGAGGATCCGGAGTTTCAGGAACAATGGACTCATTTTCTGAGTGCCATAAGTGAGCGGATATTTGATCAAAAGAATTGACAACCAGTAGTATTACGAAGTTCATTGATCTAATAGGGGGCACAAGAGGATTGAACCCGGAAACAACAGGGATCGGCACAATGTTTCGCATACCTAGTTCAACATCTGTAATGAGGATAAGAGGTTTAGTTTCGCCTAAGGTCGAATAAAAATAATTAGGTAGCGTAACCTTGGCATAGATGAGGTAGGGTGGAGAGTAGAGGAGAGGAGATAAGCAGAGCAATGGCGCAGATCAAAATTTATGGCGTACGGGAGCGGTTGAACCCGATAAAGGAGCAGCTGTCGGAGGTGATACATTCATGCGTGGTAGATGTTTTTCAACTTCCGGCGGATAAGAAATTCCATCGTTTTTTCCCCTTGAGTCGCGAGGATTTCTTCTTCCCTGACGGGAGAACGGATCATTACACGGTGATCGAGATCAGCATATTTGAAGGGCGGACCGTGGAAGCCAAGAAACAGCTGATTCGATTGTTGTTCGAACGGATTGAGCTTACGCTACATATTGCTCCGCAGGAAGTGGAGATTACGATATTCGAAACGCCGCAGCACAATTGGGGAATCCGAGGGGTTCCCGGAGATGAACTGGCTTTAGGGTATAAGGTAAATATTTAGAACATCAAGGAAGCTCGAAGTGCAGGGATTTTGCAGACACTTGGCCGGGTAAGTATTTGACACTTGAACAGATTGATGAGATTGTCGAAGTCCTCTCGGCAGTCCACACAGAGATGACTACTGACGAGTTGGATGAAGCGGTCATCGGCGCCGCAGGATCTTGGGCAGCCAACCGGGTTGTGCCAGCGTTTGGCGAGATGTGGCCTAGATGGCGTATAGCTTTGCCGATAGCTGGTATTCGAGGAACACTGTGTTATGGACCTAACCGGGGCCGCAAATTCACGTACATTAGTCCGCACCGTCATCTGCTCGGATTTCAGCCCATGGATGGACACACAGCACTCAACCAGGTCGTAAAACACTACTTATATGCTTACGGTCCTGCCACCTCACAACAGTTCGCAAAGTGGTTGAATGCACCGCCCAAATGGGTTGCGAAGCTATTCAGCTAAATGGCTGATGAGCTTCAAGAGTTTGATGTTGATGGAGATACGGCATGGGTACACAATCAATCCCTAAAGCGGAGGGTGTTATGCGTTCATTTATCACCAGAATAGCAACATCAGATGATCTTCCACGTATTTTAGAAATCTACAATCAAGGAATCGAGGATCGGATCGCGACACTTGAAACGGAGACAAAGAATTGGTCTTATATAGAACATTGGTTTTCCGATCATCAAGGTAGATATGCTGTTTTGGTAGCTGAAGCAGATAACAATGTTATCGGCTGGGCAGCATTGAATCCATATTCACACCGCTGTGCATATAAAGGGGTAGCCGATTTATCGATATATATTGATCGTCAGTTTAGAGGAAAAGGTGTAGGAAGCACTCTTTTGCAGTCAGTTGAAGAAGTGGCTAGGGAGAATGACTTTTATAAAATTGTACTGTTCACTTTTCCGTTTAATGAAAAGGGTCAAGGTCTATATCGAAAAACAGGGTATCGGGAAGTCGGTGTTTATGAGAAGCAGGGTATAATGGATGGTCAATTCATCGATGTAATGATCATGGAAAAACTTCTTTTTTAATTAGCTCAGGTTTACATCATACCCAGTACATTCGGGGTCAACTATTCCAATTAAAAATGCAGGGGATGAAGGTAGAATTTCTAATAGGGAGGTGACTACTTTGAACACTATAAAATTTAAACTTTTTTGTTGTTTTATTGTAGTTGCGTGCGCGTTGTTTATCGCTCACAAGTTCTATTTTCTTCTTAACGCAATAGCATCAGGAATCTCTCCTTCATCCATGGAAAGCGATAAGTCGATGTTACTGATATTAAGCATAATTTCTCTTGTACTAGCTATCGTTAGCCTTTTCATTCCTAAAAAAGTGTATAACAACATCTAGTTATCAGGTGATCAACCACCTTGAATCGTTTGGTGACGATCTTGGAGGGATTGATGATACTGGCCTGGTCCCGTTTGTTCCGGAAGCTATTAGTAACATTCTCGTTATTAGTGCTGACTGTAGAGGCAATGATCCAAATTGGTGAAACAATTACATGTCGGTAGGACAAAAACATTGGCCCATTGGAAGTCGTTAATTTAGCGGCTTTTTTGTTTTATCGGTACAAGGTCTTGTACCGATGGCGATTAGATAAATATCCAACTAAGTTTACAGCAATTCATTAAGACAACAGGCAAGATCGTTAAAGACTTGACAGCGCGATTCGATTGATAAATAATATATGCAAGTAAGTACTTGCATATGAAAAGGACTGGATTGATTGATGAACCAAGCAGCGAGCACCAGCGACAAGTTAATATTGGCGGCGATCGACCTTATCGCTGAACAGGGGTATGACGGGACGACGACTAAGGAGATCGCCGCGGCGGCCGGAGTCAATGAAGTGACGCTCTTTCGGCACTTCGGCAGCAAACAGGCGCTGCTCGTCGCCGCGTTCGAACGTTACCACTACGCGGGCGAAATGACGAAGTTATTTAATGAGCGGCTGACGTGGGACGTACGTACCGATCTGCTGATGATCGCTCGGACATACCATGCGATCATGAACCGGAATCGGAAGCTGCTCGCTATCGTTCAGAAGGGGGGCAGCCGGCTGCCCGAGGAAGTACACAAGCATTCTTCGCAGCATCCGGCCCACCTGAAGAGACTGCTGACGAACTATTTCTCCAAGCTCCATAAAAATGGAAAGATTACTCATATTGATCCGGAAATTACGGCCATGTCGTTTATGTGGATGAATTTGGGGGCGTTCAGCAGCAACTTGGTAGAGTCGTCAAACTCGGGCGTTACACTCGACATGTTTATCGAGCGGAGCGTTGATCTTTTTGCTAGGGCGCTGGCTCCCTAGTTTTTTCTTGCATCATATGAAAGTAAGTACTTGCATTCATTTGTCAAGTGTGTTTCCCCATTGCTAAGCAAAGAGCAGCTCGCAAGTGTTTCATTAGTTTTTACCTGGCCAGATTACTGATGTTGTTCCGCCGGGGCCGGTTGGGTGAGCTACGGTTATTAGTCAATTTGAGGTAAAAACGTCATGACAGTTTAAGAACAAAATACGGAAAGGTATCACGGATAATGATGTGACTTGTTAGCCTTATTAATAGTGAGAACGAGCAGGAGGGGACGAGAGATGAACAAGCTTGGGAGAACTAACTTGACTGAAGAATTGTTGAATTGGGCTGGTGTTACAAAGCATCCCCATCGGTTTGGAGGGGTGGAATTTCGATTAAACGAAACGGAAATTGGCCATCTTCATGGCAACCACTTGTTTGACATTCTTCTGTCAAAATCTGAACGTGATCGGTGGATTAAAGAAGGTAGAGCAAGCCCGCATCATATGTATCCCGATTCAGGATGGGTATCCATTTACTTGAATACCGAGGAAGATATTGCATATGCCATTGAGATCGCCCGTGCGAAATATGATCAACTAAAATCGAAAGGTGAGTGACAAAATGATTAAAATTAACCGCATTCCCCCATGAAAATAGCGAATTCAACTTTTCGTAAGAGATGGAGTATGTGGAGGCAGGTGGGTGAACCAATCTTCTTCCTATATCGCACTCTAAAACATCTTCCTTTCTTTTGTACAACTTAATTCTTGTCTTTGTAAGCATGGCCGCTGTATGGGTTTATCCCAGTGAACAATAAAATAATTTTCTTAGTATTAGGAGGCTCTTCAGATATGAGTTCAAAACATAACCGCACAAACTCTGATCATTCGATCCAAACGTTTCGGATTGCAATACCCCAACAAAAACTTGACGATCTGAAAGAACGACTAAGTCGCACACGTTGGCCAGTTGAGCTACCTGATGTTGAAGGGAATGACGGTGTTCCGCTTGGATATATGAAGGAGTTAGTGGAATACTGGCGTACTTCATATGATTGGCGTAAACATGAAGCTCAGTTAAATGAATATCCTCAATTCACTACAAGGATTGATGGTACCAATATACATTTCCTGCATGTTCGATCTCCCGAAAAGGACGCATTTCCCCTTATTCTTACCCATGGTTGGCCGGGTTCTATCGTTGAATTTCTTGATATCATTGGCCCATTAACCGATCCGCGATCTTATGGTGAAGACCCTGCTAAGGCTTTTCATGTGGTAATTCCATCGATTCCTGGTTTCGGCTTTTCCGGTCCCACTCCTGATAGTGGTTGGAATGGACAACGGATCGCTCATGCCTGGGCAGAGTTGATGCGACGATTAGGTTATGACCATTATGGGGCACAGGGAGGGGATTTTGGTTCCGCCATCTCCCGTATCTTAGCTGCGGTAGACAAAGATCATGTCCGTGGTGTACATCTAAACTACCTTTTTGTTATGCCAAAACCAGATGATCAGCTTAGTGATCTGTCGAAGGAAGATCAGGATAGAATTGCACATTTGAAACGTTACGTAACTTCTCCTGCTGGTTATATGGTGCTTCAATCAACCCGACCGCAAACTATTTCTTATGCATTGAGCGACTCGCCTGTTGGTCAACTAGCTTGGATCACAGAGAAGTTTATGGAATGGGTTGATCCGGCATGTCCCATAGGAATCGATCGGCTACTTACTAACGTAATGCTTTATTGGATCACAGGCACGGCTGGATCATCAGCCCGTCTTTATTATGAAAGTGCCCAATCAAAGGGGCGTCCTGTGAGCTGCCCAGTACCATTAGGCGTAGCGGTTTTTCCATACGATTTGGCTTTGCCCGTACGCCGTCTTGCCGAGCAACAGTATGATATCGTACACTGGACCGAGTTTGAACATGGAGGGCACTTCGCCGCAATGGAGGTTCCTGATTTGTTGACAAACGACATACGAAATTTCTTTAGTCGTTTTCGTTGATAAAGCATGGAAAAAATTCCTATAGCCTAACTTGCTAGGGATGTTTTCTCTCCCTAGCTTTTTTCAGGAGAATCTTCATTATGGGGCAAGAAGGGGGGCTATCCATGCATCATAGGATATTTTCTTTGAAAGGTCGGTTGTTGCTCGTTAGCTCAATTAATTGTTGATGGGGGACAAGAACATAGTCCCATTGAAAGTCGCTAATTTAGCGGCTTTTTATTTTATCGGTACAAGTTCTTGTCACGAGTCGAGCTTCTTAGACTAATTGAATCATGGTGAGAGTACGTTTCTAATCGGATATTCTCGGATCATGTTAATAAAATTCATGGTAGATGCAGATAATTGCTCATTTTTGCGGGAACAGATTGCTATTTTATTTTTTAAAAGAACTCCTTGGACAAAAACACGACATAGTTCGCCTCTTTTTACAAAATCGCGTACTACTAATGAAGAGACAAAGGTAGCTCCATATCCTGCAATCACTGCAGTAATTGCTTCATGCAGTCCATTGAACTGTAATGAAATAGTAGGTGCAGAGGTACTGTATGTGCGACATAGGGATAGCAATCTCTCTCTTGTTGAACTTCCCTCTTCACGCATGACGAAGGGTACCTTCATCATGTCTGACAATGAGATATGTTGATTTGCATATCGGTGGTTCGGTGCTACGACAAACCATAGTTCGTCCTGAAATAACTCCTCTGTCTGTATTGAATCCGGGTGCTCCTCCGCTAATCCCCCATAAATGGCGACATCAACTTCAACATTCAGCAGCTTATTTAGAGCATCATTCGAATTCGTTGTAGTTATCATCATTTCCACTTGTTCGAACTGTTGCTTGAATTTTGCTATCCACGTAGGTATAAGGAAATTTGCGGGTAAGTATGTAGCCGCTAAACGGACACATCCGGTTGTACCGTTTCGATACTCATAAGCAAATTGTTCAATTTGTTGTTCTACAGCAAAGAGCCTTTTTGCAAGCAAAGCGATTTCTTGACCCGCATCTGTTAGTGTTACTCCTCTTCCTTGAGGTTTGATCAAGGTGAGATGCAATTCTTTTTCAAATTTTTTAATTTGTGAGGTTATAGCTGGTTGACTAATATTTAGTAATTCTGAAGCACGAGTCACACTTCCAGTACTGGCGATAGCATGAAACAAGCGCAGCGCATGTAGATTCATCTAAAATGCTCCCTTTAATATATATATTTTATTTATGAGTAATCAAATAACATATATTATACTTATGATTATAAATCAAATACACTGTGTTTAGAAGGTTAGATAATGAAGAGGAGACGTGATTAATATGAATCAATCAACCGTCTGGGGGAACGTGGATCAGTATATAACGGAACGTCTGCATCAACAGGATAAGGTTCTCGATCAGGTCTTGCAAACGAACCAAAAGGAGGGATTACCGGCTTTTGATGTTAGTCCGACTCAAGGTAAATTCTTAAATATTCTTGTACAAATTCAAGGGGCTAAGCGGATTCTCGAGATCGGTACGTTGGGGGGATATAGCACCATCTGGATGGCGAGAGCGTTGCCACCAGAAGGGAAGCTCGTCACATTGGAGCTTGACCCGCATCATGCGAAGGTAGCTAGGGATAATCTTACTCTGGCCAACGTCCAAGATATGGTAGAGCTTCGGGTAGGAGATGCTTTAGAGCAATTGGGGCAGATGAAAGACGAGGGAGTGGAGCCCTTTGACTTCATTTTTATTGATGCCGACAAGCCTAATAATCCCAGTTATCTTAAGTGGGCTCTTCAATTCTCACGTCGTGGGACCATCATAATCGGAGATAATGTTATACGTGACGGTGAAGTCGTCAATGATAACAATCAAGATGCGCGTGTTAAGGGAGTACGGGAGTTTTATGATCTTTTGGCTGAAGAGCCTAGAATTACCGCTACTGCAATTCAAACAGTTGGCAGCAAGGGATATGATGGATTCGTAATCGGAGTTGTCGTTTGTTGAGTGAACCTGCGAAGGTATGACGGATTGATGATACTGGCCTGGTCCCGTTCGTTCCGGAATCGAGGGATACGGACCGCTTGCGGATGGACTGGTTTGGTGCGGCCCGTGTCGCTGGCAAGACTGCTGCTCCTCGTGTATCCGCTGGTCCTAGGGCAGAAGGAAGGGTGGCCGGTGCTGCTCGACATTAGCTTCATTCAGTCCGTCCTTGTTCACAATGGACAACTGCCAGTCGCCGGAATCAATCGGAGACTGGTGATTTAGTTTCGTTTGAATGCGAATTAAGTTATAGTAAGTGATGTAGTCTCGAACGGTCTGCTCGACGATGACCGTCGTCGTTTAGGGTGAACCTTCGGGGTAAAACGCATCTTCAACTTTCAAACGGTATTGAATCGTATCCTCAATAAGTTTTTATAAGGTTAAGGGTTGTTTACTACATGCTGATTGGAGAGATACAATGGGAAATACTGATAAGTTTGAAATGATAGCTAATATGTATGACACCCCTGAACGAATCCAAATTGCAAAAGTATCATCCGATGCCATCCGTAATTTTTTGGTTGAGACTAAAAGCAAGAATGCGATTGATTTTGGGTGTGGTACTGGTCTTGTCGGAATGAACTTGTTAAACGAGTTTAAGTCTATGCTTTTTCTGGATACATCACAAAATATGATTAATCAAATAAAGCAAAAAATAACAAATTATAATATTCAAAATGTAGATACATTATGCTTTGATATTGAAAAGGACAGTTTATCGGATATACATGCCGACTATATTTTTATGGCTCAGGTTCTACTCCACATTCATGATGTTAAGTTAGTTTTATCAAGATTATTTGATGCTCTGAATGAAGGAGGACATTTGCTAATCGTAGATTTCAATAAAAATGAAAAAATAGTTTCGGATATTGTTCATAACGGATTTAATCCAGAAGAGCTATCTAACATAATGACTGAAATCGGCTACAGAGATATTCAATTCAAAACTTTTTATACAGGAAGTAAAATATTCATGGGACACGATGCGTCTATGTTTATTCTTGACTCAAAAAAGGTCCATCGGTAAAGGATGTCCTAAAATGTGTAGTTACTAACAACGAAGAGAACCGTTTCGAAAGAAAAGAGTTTATGGTTGTGCGCCAAATTGTCGAGGGACAAGACCATGGTCCCATTGAAAGTCGCTAAAATAGCGGCTTTTTTGTTTTATCGGTACAAGTTCTAGTCCAGAGCCAAGGACAAGAACTTGTACCGATTGCTGAAATGGACAAAAATATAAGCCGATTACCGATTAGATAAGCATTGAACTTTTATTAAGCTAACAGGCAGGGGAGTTTGTTGATTTCGCGAATACTCTACATAAGAAGTTATTTACGAAGTTCGTAGATAAGACGTTATAGAAATCAACGCAATATCGGATAAAAAAATATTTATAAAATTAGAGGGGACTATAGGATGAATCCAATACTAATAGATTTTCCAAACCAATTTACCACTGAAAGGTTATTGATTAGAGCACCTCTACCTGGTGATGGCAAGGTAGTGTATGAGAGTATATTATCCTCGATCAATGAGCTCAAGGAGTGGTTTTCGCTTTTTGCACAGAACGAACATTCTGAACAATCAATCGAAGAAATTCTACGAGAAGAACATGTAAAGTTTATTAAGAGAGAATATCTTAGACTTTTGATATTTGATAAAGAAACTGAACAATTCATTGGTTTATCTGGATTGTATAAGCCAGATTGGGAGATACGTAAATTTGAAATCGGATACTGGATTGATACACGTATGAGCGGAAAAGGGTATATGACTGAAGCAGTTCAGGAATTACCAATTTTGCCTTTACAGAGTTGAAGGCAAGAAGAGTAGAAATTCGTTGTGATACTTTAAATTATAAGAGTAAGGCGATTCCAGAACGATTAGGCTTTCAATTAGAAGGAACCTTAAGATGTAATGATTTATCAGCAGATAAGAGTCAGATAAGAGATACTCATATATACGCTCTAGTTAAATAATTAGTGCTAATGGCTCGAGAAGGCGTTGACATCCTATAACCCCATATTCACACTTCGGGGCATTCGCCCCTCGGTCCGGCCGGAGTGGGACGAGGATTCGGGGAGGCTTAAATGCGAAGCGCGCATCTATTATCTTCGATAGGTGCGTGCTTTTTTTACGGAATAAGGGAGTACAGTCATTGAGTTCCATTACACGAAAAAGAAACAGGAAATTCAGTGAAAATCAGCAGAACCTAGAATTTCTTTTAATTAAATGAATGGAGGAAGGAAGACGGACGTATTCAACTGTAAGATCTGTAGACTTCTTGGTTTCTAGAAGTCTACAGATCTTAAGTGTGACACTGAGGGTACAGAAATTATATTCGTCTCCCTGGAGGAAGTGTCCAGTTGTAATTGAATATTGTTCAGTCAAAATAATTTACACTTCAAAAATACTGAGTTTATATTTAAGAGTTATATTAAATTGGACTTAATTTATAAGGAGGGTAAATAGTGAACAAACTCAAAAAAAATGTAGCAATGATCGCTGCAGCTTCTGTAATAGCGGTAGGGACTTTTGCCGGGACCCATTTGCCGCTATCCCATGCGAAAGCGAACCCAAATGATAAAGGAAAAGCTAAAAATGTCATCTTCATGGTTCCCGATGGTTTTTCCGCTTCTTATGCAACCAATTACCGTTGGTTTAAGGGTGAAGAAACCCTTTTGGACTCCATACTGGTTGGTATGCACCGTACCTATTCTGCAAACTCTGAGATCACCGATTCAGCCGCTGCCGGAACAGCATTTGCGGCCGGTGTAAAAACAAATAATGGAATGATCAGTACTTCTCCTGAAGGTAAAGAGCTGAAAACGATTCTTGAAACCGCTGAAGAAGAAGGTAAAGCGTCTGGATTAGTTGCAACATCAACGATTACACATGCGACACCAGCTGTGTTCGCATCACACGTGGCCACCCGTGCGGATGAGGCGGGGATCGCACCCCAACTTATTGATAATGATGTGGATGTCATCCTGGGCGGAGGTAAAAAGTATTTCCCTGAATCACTTCTAAATCAGGCGGGAGAAAAGGGCTACCAGTATATATCGAACAAAAAAGACTTAAGTAAAGCTAAAAAGTCTGATAAAGTAATTGGTTTGTTTGCTGAAGATGCCATGGCACCGGAATTGGATCGTGACACGACCAATCAGCCAAGTCTTAGAGAAATGACGGAAACGGCATTGGAGGTTCTTAACAAGGATAAAGACGGTTTCTTCCTAATGGTTGAAGGAAGCCAAATTGATTGGGCAGGCCATGATCATGATGCAGCGTGGGCAATGAAAGATTCGGAAGCATTCGAGCAGGCATTGGAAGCAGCATTGGAATTTGCAAAGAAGGATAAAAACACCTTGATTGTTGTAGCAGGCGACCATGATACTGGCGGTATGGCAGTTGGTGGCTATGGTCAGGGTGATGTGAAACTTGAAGTCCTTCGTAATGTAACGGCTACCGGCGATTTTATGGTAACGAAGTTGAATGCAACCCGCAGTAATGTAAAAGAGGTAGTGAAACAATATACAACTTTAGATCTTACCGATGCAGAGGTTCAAAAAATTAAATCCGCAGATAAACCGGATATCGCCATCAATGAAGTGATCTCGGAACGGGCTAATATAGGATGGACAAGCTATAATCACACAGGTGTTGATATTCCGCTCTACGCATTTGGTCCAGGTGCTGATCTCTTTAGAGGTCTGCATCAAAATACAGATTTACCGGTGTTAATGGCACAAGCTATGAAAATTAACTTCACGCCGGGAAACTAAAGTCGATCGTGTGACATCAAAATAATTAGCGCTAAATGTTCTACCGCCTTTACGAAATCCGCAAGCTCGGGTAAATTTCCTGCCTTAAGGTTTGCGGGACTGCGGAAGCCAAACCGTTTTGTGACGGACTCCTAAAATCAAACGGTAATTATCGGATTAATCTACCGAGATTGGAATTGTACACGAGCCATAACTTTAAATGAACGATTCTTGGTTTCCACGAAACCGGAATCGTTTATTTTTTGATATTTAAAAGCGGTTTGGTCAGCAAGGGGTTTCCCTGTTTATTTAGGTTTTTAGCAAATAAAAGGTAAAGGAACAGGAAGTTCGATCAATTTGACGATCACGCATTTTGGTACATGTTATTTAAGAACATCAGCGATATGATTAACGTATCTTCTTATCCGCTCTAGCATGATGTTATCGTTGAACTTACAAGCAGCAGGATTGATGGGGTCATGGGAAAGTCATGAAAGGAGTTATGTTAGCTATCATCCCCCAAACAGGCTCTGGAGGCAATGCGAAGCGGGGTGGATAAATACCTGTTGAAGTCCATGCAGCCGTTAGAGCTGGTTGAAACGATTCGCACCGTCCATCGTGGGGGCACGCTAATCGACCGGGGCATGTCGCACAAATTGGTTGCCCAACTGGAGACGGATAATGGCGGAGATGATCCTTCGTTAATCAAAGCGTCCTCGGCTTATAAGAAGCTGGGGGTCCGCGACCGGGAGGAAGCGGTGCAAAAAGCCAGGGAGGCTGAGCTTCTGGAATAACCCCAAGTTATGTATCCTGGTGGCGGGCGTCGATCATACGGTGTAATTACTTCGTATGATCGACACCCGCCATTTCAAATTGTAAAGGCCATAGTTACAGGCTAGTAACAAGAACATTGTCGAGTGTTGAGCTTTTTGAAAAAACAGCTGGCTGCTACAATTTCTCGCCAAGAAGTGAAACCCTTTAAATGGAACTTATAACTTGTCGCCTGCGGAGACTATGACGAAAGAGAAGAACGACACTGGAGCGAGAAATGGCAATCCGTTAGTAACCGATTAGTCTAAGATGGCACTTGGACCGGAAAGATTTCGGTGATTGATCAGGATCCAAACGGAACTTGATTCATCACCTTTTTAATTCCTGAGCATGGTTTAGCGCGCTTGGACGCGCGGACCCGCTACAATCCGCATGAGAATATCCGCGTCCGGCAGCTGATGATCGTCATCGATTGGCATGTTGAGTGTAATCAATGCGGACAATATGGTCAAAAATGCGGAGATGAGCTGGCGGGCATTGCCCTGTGCAAAATCCCCAATCTGCTGCCCTTCCTCGAATAAAGGTAGCAGCTGCTCAATATAGTTCTTCACGGAAAAATGCTGCAGCAGTTGTATAGCTTCAGCCGGTACATCTTCAGCAGTATTGGCGTGCTGGATCAGCTTGAAAGGATATTGTGTGCTTTCGTCCTCCAGAATGCTCGCAGTAAAGGTACGAAGTTTGTCAAAAGGGGAACCAGGGATCTCGTAGATTCTCTCCATTTCCTGAACAGTTTCCTCGGCAACTTGCCGGATCAGGGTGACGAACAGCTCTTCCTTCGATTCAAAAAAACGGTAGAGCTGCCCGGCACTAAGATCGGCTTCTTTAGCGATCATGCTCATCTTGGCTCCATGCAAGCCACGTTGGGCAAATACTTTTAAGGCAGCTTCTAAGATTTGCTGTCTTCGCGTTTCACGCCGTTTAATCAACTGTTCTTCGGTTAATGGTGTCACTGGTTAGGCACTCCTTTTACTACTTATTTGTTGTATATGATGATGATGGCATAAGTTGCTCTATGGTTGCGAAGGGAGCTCGCTCAAATGAAGGAATCGTTTGTTCCAGTCGTTCGTGCAGCGGTCGATCCGAATCCTCGATCCATCGGTCTAACCATTGCTTAGCTTCACCGGAACCGCCCACAGCAAGCAAGGATGTAACGATATCCGCATTAAACAATTCCCGCGGGGATAAGAACAAGGAGTTGACGAGCCAATATAAGCCGAAAATGTCATAATTGACATGCTCCGTGGACCATTTCAGGATATGTTCGAAAAAGTGCTGGGCGAACGTCAATCCTTGAATCGGCTGTGCACCGATGTGTTCCACGCCTTCCCAGCGAAGGTCAGACACGACATTTAACCACCAGGCCGGCTCGATGATTTCTTGTATCCGATTAAGGACTTCGAGTTCGAAGTCAGATTTGGGGTGACTCAACTGTTGGTGAAGACATGCTTCTAGAATCTCTGCTTCAATCGCCGCAAGCGTCATTCCTTGTCCATAAACAGGATCAAGTTGACAGAAGGCGTCTCCCATGACCAGCAATCCGGAAGGCCATCGGTCCATCTGTTCAAATCGCTGCCTGGTCAGTTCCGGAACCCGAAAACCACGTGGTTGCCCGATCGGTTCCAGCCCTTGCAACGCTTCATTCAATAGTGGATTCCCTAGTTGCCGAATTTCTTGTTCGAATAATGCCGGATCGGTGGAGGGATATCGACCGTTCAAATTCCAGAGTACCATTTCTGCTATATCGTTTTCAATGATCGAAAAAGCGCCTGCATGTGACGTTGCGAGAGGATTGCCTTCCATGCGAATCCCATCCAGCTCTTCCTTTCGCCCTACAGGGATGCGATAACGTCGTGTGCTGTACCCCAGAGATACTTTTAATCGCTCAGCCTGCGGCACTTCATACCCGATTTCGGTTAGCCATTGAACGGTTTTGGAGAAACGGCCGCTTGTATCAATGACAAGGTCTGACGACATTGTGAACAGCTGACGTTCACCCGAGGCACGCTCCCTGATAACAATGCCTGTTACCCGTGAACGATCTTCTGTGGTTTGGAATTGAATCACATCGTTCAAACCAAGCATTCGGACATTCTCGATACCTTGGATATACCTGCGCAATACCCATTCGAACAGGGCCCTGCTGAATGACGCATCGTGACTTTGTTCGACTGCGATCATCTGGCCGTAAGGGCTGAAAAGATGCGTGGTCTTCCCATGCGTGGGGTGAGCTCCGTTGTTGATTAATTCATCAATAAATCCAGGAAATAATCGGTTTAGAATGATCCTGCTGCGGGGTGTAAACCGGTGGGGCTGGAAGGCCTGAGGTGTGCCGGGACGATTCTCAGGCTCCTCAGGAAAAGCGTCACGATCCACTATAACTACCTCACGATAAAATTCGGACAGGACTTTGGCTGCCAGCAGTCCGGCGATGCCTCCACCAATAATAATAGCGCGTTCCGCGATCATAAATTCATTCCTCCTATTTTAAATTACGACTGATATTTTAAAGAATTGTTAAAATAGCCCAAGGGTCCTATCGAACAAAGTAATGGACGGCGTTAGTATTAATTTCATGAAATTACCTCCTTTCAAAAATGAGTATAAGTAATCCTGAAAAAAGTAAGTTGAAATTTTGAGAATGAATGATTCATTCTTAAAATATGGCATTTATTGCGGTTTGTCAATCCCTTCGAGAATTTTGGAGTTCAACATTTTGATTTATGAAAAGCTTGATTGGTGTCGAGGGACAATAACATAGTCGCATTGATGTTCTTGTACCTATGGAAGAACATGGGTTACAACGTCATTTTATTTCTGGCGGGACTACAGCAAATTCCGAAGGATTACTACGAAACGGCCCGGATTGAGGGGGCTGGTCGTTTACGACAATTCCGAAGTATTACTCTAGTCTATCTGACTTTCACGAGGTTTTTTGTTGTGATCATGTCCATTATCAATTCATTCAAATTGTTCCGTGAAACGGATCTGATCGCAGGTGATTACCCCATGACAGCATTTATATGATGCAGCATTATATAAAACAATATGTTTGTGTCACTCGACATTCAGAAGCTGACTGCAGCGGCAACCCAGATGTTTCTCTGTATTTTACTGATTGTACTAGTGCTGTTTGCGATTAAGCGGCGGCATCGGCAGTACATGGAATAGGAGATGAAGGGAAGATTCGTGCGAGTTGTCTATATATTTAAAAAAGGTGTATTACCATTTGTCATGGGTGTTATAGCCTGGTTTTGGTATCACCTATTGTTATTACATTCACAAAGAAAAATATTGTAGATTCGTTTGCATCTCTAGAGAGGTGCTTTTTTTTTCGTTTTAAGATTCCTTATGATCTCTTCACCAATTACAGCAAGATTTGAAAAGTAAGGGCAGGCTACTATTTGTTAAGTTATATTCGACAAACATAAGGAAGGGGCCGTAGCAAAATAACCTCAATGGATGGTTGGAGTCGAAAACCTGTCATGTCGAGAAAAGACTTGGCGATCTTGTTATTAATTTCTAGAAGTGGAGGAATCATCGTGAATATAGAGCACAATAAAGAGGTAAGTAAATCAATAATAACACCACATGTTCTCAAACGGTGGTCAGGATTTATGGCAGTAATAGCAGGGATTCTATATATCATCATTCAGTTTATCCACCCGACAGATGATATCTCTTCTGTGCACACAAACTCTTGGGTAGTGGTTGCATGCTTGACTATAGCTATGTCGCTCTTTAACCTGATCGGAATTACGGGATTCTATATAAGCCAAGCGAAAGAAGCGGGGTGGCTTGGCTTGGTCGGGTTCCTTTTGTTCAATCTGTTCTGGTTAATCTCAATCATTTTTAGTTTCATCGAAGCATTCGTCTTGCCGTTGTTGACAAGTGATGCTGAGAAGTTTGTGGAAGGAATGGTTGGACTCTTTGGAGGAACGGTTAGCGAGGTTCATCTGGGGATCTTCCCAATAATAGCACCTCTCGCGGGAGTATTGTATATGCTAGGAGGTCTGTTGCTAGGCATCGCCACATTACGTGCAAGAGTCTTCCCTCGCCTTGCAGCAATTCTGCTGGCATTCGCTTCTGTAGTGACCATTGCTGCTGCAATCATCCCCCATCCGTTTGATAGGGCAATGGCGATACCGATGGGAGTTGCTCTAATATGGATCGGATATATTATTTGGTCGGAACGTAAGTAAGCGTCGAATTAATGATGTGCAACATTAAATGTCCAGATCGTCAGGGAGTTTCTTGATGGGTGCATAGATATGGTAGGTTGAATCCAGATTGTGGACGTCATTAAAAACCTGGATAAGTTCAATATCCGATTGATCAGACTCTTGCTTGGAAATCTTTAAGAATCTTGCATAGTCTGTTTTGAGCACTTCTCCAATATCAAGCAGGTCGCCAAAATAGTTGAACCTCGCACAAAAAATGGTTGGTACATCAACCGTGAAATAAAAGGGTTTATGAATTTGAATGTCACTTGGGATTCCGAACAGAACTTTGAACCGGGTTGAATTGGGTTGGCAGTTTGAATAAATGACAAAATAAGAACCATTTATGTTGTCATCAATATGATTCAACAGCATTTTGGAATGAGAGTGAATCTTCTTCTTGTAATCATCAGTGGCTAGGTCTACTTCAAAGGCAATCCCACTTATTCGGGTCTCTTTGAACTCTGTTAGTGTGAAATCCGTGACGATATCACCATTTATATTTTTAAATGGTCTTTTAACCACAGTAGGTATTGGAGTCGGAGAGATTTTTAAATCCTGCTCTTAGCGAACTTGGAGCTACGCCGTAATGTTGTTTGAATGCCCGGGTGAATGAGGCTTGCGTACCAAAGGATAACTGATAAGCAATATCGGTTAGCGACAAGTTGTTGTTATAAATGAGTGGTAAAGTGGCATTCAATCTTCTAGATAGGATGTACTGATTTAACGAACAGCCCATCATGGCAGAAAAAAGCCTATGAAAATAATATTTAGACATATTGAAAGTAAGAGCAACGGATGATACGGATAAAGGCTGTTCTAAATTCTCCTCAATATGAATCAATGCTTGCTCTATTATCCGATGATGGTTCATACTAACTCCCTTCGTCACGCGCTCTAATTTTTTGTGCTAAGTATACCACACGCATTATACTGCTTAGAAGGCAATTCGCAATCCGCGAATTGTTAACAGAGGCCCTTCATTATTTGTATAGAATTGCCAACCATTTTTCTTCAAAACCAAGCTATGCGAACAAGTTTCTTACCGAACTGTTTCGGACAAATCAAAGGCTGACGGAAGGTCTCCTGCTGACCGCTTTCCAGGTAATTGTCCAGCAGCGCCATCTCTCAGAAGCACAACCAGTGTTGGTTTAAAGTTCTTGACTCTTACGAAAGTTATATAATCCAGCCATATGCAATCCGTTATGCATTAGCGCATAATAAATCTGTCGTAGTCTACTTCCAATTAATTGGATTATTTTGTATAGTGTATGTAAAAAGAGGTTGCAACTTTACGTAATTAAGAGAAATGAATAAAGATGCACCAAAAAGAAAGGCACCCGATGGGGGCGCCTTTTTTTATTTCTCAATAGTGGTTAAAGTGTCACGTTTTACGCTCCGGAAACGTCTTGTTCGTAAATAACATGAGGTGAGGTGGCTAACATGGGACATTACGACGTCGCCATCATCGGCGGCGGACTTACCGGATTAACCGCATCGATTTATTTGGCAAGAGCAGGCCTATCGGTCATTGTACTGGATAAGGCAAATCAACTTGGCGGTCGTGCGCAGTCCATTAACAAAAAGGGAGTATCACTCAATCTGGGTGTACATGCGTTTTATCAAGACGGGGCAGCAGAGGGAATTTTGCGCGAATTGGGCGTGAGGCCGAAAGGCGCTAACCCGCCTGCCTCGGCAGGTGTGATATGGAATGACCGGATTTATACGCTGCCGACAAAACCATTTCAACTGATCGCATCCAAACTGTTTTCATTTTCGGAAAAGATGGAGCTTACCCGTTTCATGCTCAATCTGGGCAAGATCGACCCCAATCGAATCGAACGAATCAGTTTAAAGGAGTGGGCAGAGCGGGAAATTCGCCATCCGATGCTTAGGCACGTTATATATTCGGTGAGCCGAGCGAATTCTTTCGTTCCTCACCCAGAGCTTCATCTTGCGGGTCCAGCAGTACGGCAGCTTCAAAGAACGTTTAGCGGAAAGGCCTTCTACATCGAGGGGGGATGGGGCAGGCTAATCGACGATTTAAGAGATCAGGCTATCCGCGCAGGCGTCACGATAATGAATCAGAAAAAAGCGGTCGAAATCGTACATGACGGAACGGTTCGACGTATCCGCCTTAAAGATGGCGAGCTTATTGACGCTCCTAATGCCGTGATCGCTGCGGGTCCGAAAGAAGCATACGATCTGGTCAAAAACTTGGATAGCACATCTCTTGGAAAATGGAAAGATAACATAAAACCGATTCACGCAGCATGCCTTGATCTCATCCTGCGCCGACTTCCTGATGGCGGCCCCAATTTCATTGCAGGATTTTGGCTGGATCAACCGATCTTCTATAACTCACCGTCCACTGTAACAAAGCTCAGTGAAGATGGCTCTGTCGTCATTCATCTGGTCAAACACCTAGGGATGAATGAAAGTCGCCCCGAGACGGATCTGTTGCAGTTGGAAAAAGCAATGGATCTCGTTCAACCTGGCTGGCGGAAAGAGGAAATAGCCAGACAGTTTTTACCTAACTTGACCGTCGCACATGATTTTATCACGGTGGACAAAAGTGGCAATTTCCCCGGCCCCTCGGTTCAGGGAATAAAAGGACTTTATGTAGCGGGAGATTGGACGGGACATGGCGAATTATTAGCTGATGCTGCATTTGCCAGCGCCAAGCGAGCGGCGCAAGCGATCATAACCAAGCCATATTCGTTTAAGGGGGAGAATGTTGGACAGGGGAACGTTATATAACGAATTGAAACCTTTGCTTGTGTCATTAGCATATCATACGATGGGAAGCATCGCTGAAGCGGAAGACATTGTTCACGATGTGTTCCTCTCGTGGGAAGAGAAACCGCCGCATCAAGTACGCGATCCCAAAGCCTATTTGTGCAAGATGGTTCATAATCGCTGTGTTGATTATATTCGATCGCCCCGTAGAGACCGGGAAACGTACGTCGGACCATGACTGCCCGAGCCCATTGATACAACCTATGTTCAAGAGTACGATCCAATGGAGAGTATCGTATGGAAAGAATCCCTTTCAACAGCCGGCTTGTTATTACTGCAGCAGCTCTCCGCGACTGAGCGGATTGTATTCCTGCTTCATGAAGTGTTTCATTACCGTTTTGATGAAATAGCCGAGATCGTCGACAAAAGTACGG
This sequence comes from Paenibacillus ihbetae, assembly GCF_002741055.1. Taxonomy (NCBI): domain Bacteria; kingdom Bacillati; phylum Bacillota; class Bacilli; order Caryophanales; family Paenibacillaceae; genus Paenibacillus; species Paenibacillus ihbetae. The sequence goes on from NZ_CP016809.1 coordinate 6,584,737, forward strand.
TGAATTGCCGTCAAATTTTTCACCGAGCGAAGAAGAGCCTCGGCAATTTGCCAGAACGAAGCCCGGAAGTCATTGAGAAAAAAGCGGCACTAGCTGAACGATTTGCCGAGGCGCTCATGACCGCAAATATTGAATTGCTTATTGAACTTTTATCGTCGGAAACTGTACTATACCAGGATGGAGGCGGCAAAGTAAAAGCTGCACTCCGGCCAATAAAGGGTTCAGACTTAATTATCCGTTTTTTTGTCGCCGTTGCACCCGAATTTCCGCCTGGATATCGATGTGTAACTTGTGAAATCAACGGTATGCCTGGAATACGGCTAGTAATAGGTGAAATGACTTTTGCAGTGGTTACATTTGATTATTTGCAGAATCAGCTTTCAAACGTTTATGTGGTGATGAATCCGGAAAAGCTTACGCATTTTAATAAAGATATTTGACCAAATCAAAAAAGGAGTGTTTATGTTGAAAATCCGTGCGGCGATTGGGAATGAAAAAAACACGAAGGTATAATTCTACTCAATTGGATCTCATGCGTTTGCTAATGATGACGGCGATTACGGATTCCATATCATTCCTCCGCTTGTCTATACTCCGGCATCGCTTCCTGGACGTTACGTCCGAAAAGCCACAGAGATCTACTGGACGAGAGGCGAGATGAAAATGTTCTATATCGCTGATTGAACTAGTAGAGCTAATTCGTTATATAATCTAAGAAAGTACAGGGCGTCAGCCCTATACTTTCTTAATAGATGGAGATATTCGCCTAATGATTGTGTTTCAGCGGAGGTTTACAGATCGACTCTCCAGTTGCCCATCATCTTGGCGACTTCTGGGTCGCGGTACGATAAGAAGAGACTTTCCCGAGTATCGAGGGTCGAGATTTGTTCCATGTCGTCCGTGCTTAACTCAAAGTCGAAAATATCGAAGTTTTCTACGATCCGCTCTTTGTGTACCGATTTTGGAATGACAACGACTTCGCGCTGAACAAGCCAGCGCAACACGACTTGGGCGACGGACTTGTTGTGTTTAACAGCAATTGAGGTCAGCAGTTCGTTGCCGAACATGTTGCCCCGTCCTTCAGCGAACGGCGCCCACGACTGGTGTTGAACTCTCTGCTCTTTCATAAAAGCGGTGGTCTCCATCTGCTGGTAGAATGGGTGCGTTTCAATCTGGTTGACGGCGGGCACGATTTCATTATGCACGATGAGGTCCATCAGACGGTCGGGCAAGAAGTTGCTGACCCCGATAGCTTTAATTTTGCCTTCGCGGTACAGTTCCTCCATTGCACGCCAAGCACCATAGTAATCGCCGAACGGCTGATGAATAAGGTACAGATCGAGATAGTCGAGTTGCAGCTTCTTCAGGGATTTAGCAAACGCCAGCTTGGCACTCTCGTAGCTGGCATCCTGAACCCAAAGTTTGGTCGTGATGAACAGCTCCTCACGCGGTACACCGCTGCGCTTAATCGCGCGTCCGACCGCTTCCTCGTTCAGATAGCCGGCGGCGGTGTCGATCAGGCGGTAACCGGTCATTAGTGCTTCAAATACTGCGCGCTCGCATTCCTCGGCATCAGGAACCTGGTAGACACCAAAGCCGATGATCGGCATTTTCACTCCGTTGTTCAACGTTACGGTTTGCATTGTGATTCCTCCTATTGTTCAAATGAATAACTGCAAATGGCTGCAAATCCCGGGGACGGTACTTGAGAACAGAGATTCCGTTTATAGCCGATTTGCATTACAATCAGCTTAGAACCTTCGTGTTACACGAAGTCAAGCTTCTTTTTAAGAATTGTTTTTCTAGGAGGATTTCACATGCATACAGTTAAAGAAGCCGCCCAGATAACAGGGCTCACCGAGCATGCCGTGCGCTTTTACACAGATAAGGGTCTGGTGCCAAGCGTACAGCGCAATCAGAATAATATCCGGATGTTCGATGAAGAATCGATCAACTGGTTGCATGGCATTAAATGCCTCAAGCAATCCGGAATGCCAATTGAACTCATTAAAAGGTACGTCGATTTATGCCTTGAAGGGGATTCGACCATTCCTCAGCGCTACACACTCATGATGGAGCATAAAGAGGCGGCGCTTGCTAAGCTCGAGGAAGCGAAACTGCACGTTGCCCATTTGGAGGAAAAAACAACCCTATATCAGGACATTCTAGAACAACGCTCTCCAGACACAACGAATCCCGGCAACTGGGACAGAATTCTGCATATGCATAGTGACGTATTTTATTCGCCATCTGTTCGGAAAGTTTGAGGGAAATACAATGGGTGATGGAGTAGAAGGAACTGTATAACGGACAGGTGCCCATCTGACCCGATTGAAATGAAGATGTATGACAGACCGTTGTCATATGTCTTCTTGTATTATATTGGGAGATCGGTGTTGCGCTCCCCACTCACATAATAATGTTTTCTATAACGTTGATTCAAGTAGTAGAACTAGCTGTTTTACGTGCCAATGATACCGCTGATTAGCGGTATACTTTAACTATAATTAGGTATTATCTGTCTATTTCATTATTTCTTTGATACCCTGTTAAATATGTGATGGTAACACCGAGGGGGTAGCGATTCATGGTTGAGAAAATGCACGTCGACGAAAAGGAACTTGATGAAGCGCTCGTTTCTCGTCTGCTTGTTGCCCAGTTTCCCCATTGGGCGGATCTATCCCTGCGACGGATTGAGCCGGCTGGCACAGTGAACGCCATCTTTCGGCTAGGCAACGAATATTCAGTCCGGCTCGCGCGGCGGGAAGGGCCTACGACACCAGAAAGTCCCGAGTTTACTTGGCTGCCTAAGCTTGCTCCATTGCTTCCGCTGGAAGCTCCTGTACCAGTCGCTCTAGGGCACCCGAATAGCGAATATCCGTGGTTTTGGTATATACACACATGGGTTGAGGGCGAGACGGTACCGATAGAGGAGATTGACGCGATTCAGGCAGCTCGTGATCTTGCGGAGTTCGTTGCAGCGCTGCAACAAATCGATTCATCGGGTGGGCCGCAGGGACGCGGCATACCTTTGGCTCAAAGGGATGAGGGGTTCCGTTACTGGTTGGCACAGTTCGATGGCGATGTTGCTGCGGTGTCTGATGTATGGGAATCGGCACTTGCCGCGCCTCCGTGGAGCGGCCCACCAGTTTGGCATCACGGCGACCTTGACATGCGTAACTGGCTTGTGCGAAATAAACGAATCACCGGTGTGATTGATTGGGATACAATGGGCGTTGGCGATCCTGCCTGCGATGTCATGGTCGCATGGAAGTTACACTCTCCGGCAGCACGTGACGCGTTCCGCAAATATCTTCCTACGGATGACGCTACATGGGCAAGAGCCCGCGGATGGGTCGTATCGCAGGCGGTGGCAGTGCTGGCTTACTACACGCCAGAAAACAATCCAGTTCTGTACCATGAGGCGAAATCCTGGCTCGACCTAGTATTGTCAGAATGATGCCTGATAATAAACTTTTCAGCCCTTTCGCTTCCTAATAGAAGTTCGGAAGGGCGTTATTCGTGTTGCGGGACATTTCCCAATCACCTCTACAGGAGTTGGCCAACTGGACGCTGCCCACTCGGGCACACCCAGTGCCCGGAGCTCAAGGAGGTGGGTGCGTACCCGTTTCCATTGTCTCCACAAGCACATTCTCATGCGCCAGTGATTCCACTGGTCGAATCTCTCACAGTGGTTCTTGGCAGACATATCCAGCCCATGAGCCTGATTGTGTAGTTATGTTATAAGTTAGGAATTTCTGCTTATTAAGCTAGCGGGCAATACTGTTATAATAAATTTATTACCGAAGTAAATAGGTCATGCCGGGGGACAAGAACATGTTCCTATTACCGATTAGACATATATCTAATTGGTCATAATCTCTCCGATTATTCATAAAACTAACGGGCAGGATAGTTTAATCATAATCGTTATTTACCAAATACTCTGCTGTCTTTTATTTTATAATTAAAAGAAACTGGAGGTAGTCTAGCGTTAAGCTTAGTCGTCCGTCGGCAATAAAAAAACGCCTCCCCCTACCAATCTGAACCAGGAGCATGTGAGAAAATGACAAACTGCGTAATTACCGATCCTACAGATTCTTTGCAATTAAATCTCGATTATATCATTTCCTGCTTAAATCGCGCTGGCAGTCTCGAGCGTGAAGCACTTCTGACCGACTACCGCTTGGAACGGCTCGGTGCTGACAATTCAATGGTGTATCGGATTCATTTGGTATATGAAGACGCTGTTGGTGACTCTCCAGAAAGTTTATTCTTGAAGCTGTGCACCGGAGGCGCATTTGGTCGTTCGGAAGTCGACTATTACACGAAAGACTACTTAGGATTGTGCGGAGTCCCAATTCCGACTTGTTATGATGCTTGTTACGAGCACTCTTCCTACCATCTCTTACTGGAAGACTTGACGAACACCCATAGAAATAATTGGGGCATTACTCCTACGTTAGCGTATGGTAAGACGGCAGCTAGAGCATTGGCAAAACTTCACAGTTATTACTGGGGTACAGACCGCCTCCAAAGTGCAGGGTATGACGCCGTCGACCAAAGTCAGTTGGCACGATATTTGGAGCATATGAGTGTAGGGTTAAGGCCTTTGCTCGAAGAACTTCAAGATGACAGCGGAACAGCGCCCCAAAGAGATGTCGTGTCGGACGTATTCAAAAGGCATCCCGATGCGATGGCGAGACGACTTTCGTCTGGCGGACCACTCACATTGATCCATGGCGATGTTAATCCCGGTAACATATTATCTCAGAAGGACGACTCGTCTAAGGGCATTTATTTAATTGATCGACAGCCATTCAAATGGTCGCTACAAAACTGGGTCGGACCGAGTGATTTGTCTTATATGATGGTCTTGTGGTGGGATCCGGAGTACCGTCGAATGCTTGAGCATGACGTGCTGAGCGCATATTACAATTCGCTAATTGAATTTGGAGTAAAGGACTACACGTGGGAAATGGCATTGTCCGATTACAGGTTATCAGCTTTGCAGTGCTTCTATATCGCAGCTTCATGGTGCATAAATCCGGAAGAACGCACAAACATGCGTTGGTTATGGAGTTCACAATTAGAACGCGCCTGTGCGTTTTACCAAGACTGGCAGTGTCATGAAGTGCTGTAGGTTCCCCTGAGAAGGGGGAGCTTAGGTTATTAAGGCAGATTGAAAAATTACAACTGTCGTTCTTGAATTGGTTCCCACAGTACCCAGTTTATTGAGGAAAAATTGACGATTATAAGAATTTGGACAGGAGTATAGGAACTTCGAGGAAACACGAATCTTGCTTCTGAAACATTTAGATAACTCTAAATATGATTGAACTATCTGGGAACGATAGCTCAACAACCAACGACGGCAGCCGGCAAGAAAAATCTGCTGTCGTCGTTACGCTAAAGGGCAGTGTTTTGCGCAACTACCATACCTTCGGAATCGTATAAGAGACAAATATTGACTGGATGCTCCATTAAGGCATGCTCTAATTGTTGTGAAGTACCAAGGAAAGTACCTTTTCTTGCATAATAAGTGGAGAAAGAACTGGGAACTGCCAGGAGGTATTATTGAACCGGGAGAGAATGCTCAACAATGTGTAATTAGAGAATTATTTGAAGAAACCAATCTAAATATTGATTCGGTTGAGTTCAAGGGACTAATGAAGTTTAGACTTCAGCCAAGTTTTCATGGAGCTGAACGAACATAATATGGGGCTCTGTTTATGGGTGAACTGTATCAACTTGATGATTTTGTTGAAAACGACGAAGCTTCCTCAATCATCCTTTGGGATGGTACATCAGAGATTGGGATATCGCCGAAATAGATAGGAAGTTAATTGAATTAGTGCGTTATATATGATTAAACGATCGGAAAACAATAAAACAACTTTCCAACCACTGAAACGTATTCATCAAGGGAGGTCAACGGATAACGTGTGGGGAAAGCGGTAGGGGTGATAGGAAGCACAACCACACATTCTAAAAGAGGATATTTTCGATACAAGTTCTTGTCCCTAGTCGAGGACAAGAACAAGAGCCGATAACCTATTAGATAAGTTTCTAACTATGTTTCCGTGCAATTTCATTAAGCTAGCGGGCAGGATTGCTCAATGCCATCATAGAATACCTATTATCGGGTTTGATACTTAGGAGGACGGAACATCCCTATCGCGATTATCCAGGTGATGCCCATGTACGGGTTCCTGGTTGATGGTGCCACATTTATATAATAATAACTGAAGTTATGCCCAACACGGGTTACCTTTGACGGTACGATTGATTGGTCTACAACTGTGAAAAAATTGCGGAAACGGGTTATTAAGGAGCAACTGCAATATTGGCCATGAATTGGATTAGGAGGATTAATCGGCTAGAAAGTTTTTAGCGTTTGAGAGCAAAAGGGCTGGAACATTATCCTAGGGGAAACGAGTGTATGTCACGCTTGAATTTTCACAAATGGATTTTACAAGTGAAGGTACAACGAGGTTGGTCATCTGCGGAAGATCACCTATTGATAAGAACACGAATCACATCCAATTCAGTAATGAGAATGGTGAGAACAGACAAATTGTAGAATTCATGAAAACTGATGGCTATGAAGAACAAGTATTTGAGTTAGAGAGGATAACAGACTTGAAGGATAGTGGCGTTCATCTTCCTAGCTGGGAACCAATTCGACTTTAAAGGGTTCCGCTTTGAACAATAAGAATATAAAGGACGCGGTAAACTTATGAAGTTCTCAGTTTGCATTGATTCCGTATTTCGGGATATGGACATGCAAGAGGCACTGTCACTCGTAAAATCTTCGGGTTTTGACGCATTCGAGTTTTGGAATTGGAGACAAAAAGACATAAATCTGATGGCGAACGTAATGAAAAGACTAGATCTTTCGGTCTCAACTTTTTGTACGGATGGCGGCACCTTGGTCGATCGGGAATCGCATAAGGATTTCTTGCAAGGTCTCAAGGAATCAATTAGTGTGGCTAAGAAACTTGGCTGCAGCACGTTGATAACCCAAACTGGCAATGAACGGACGGGTATTCCGCGTGAACGTCAAATCGAATCCGTAGTAATGGGGTTACGATTGGCAGCTCCGATAGCAGAGGAAGCTGGAATTACACTTCTTTTAGAGCCTCTCAACACGGCAGTGGATCATCCTGGATATCTCTTAACCAGTTCTAGCGAGGCATTCGACATTATCGAACAAGTCAGTAGCGATCATGTGAAAGTGTTGTTCGATATTTATCACCAACAGATCACAGAAGGGAATATAATCAGTTCTATGCTGGGCAATCTTCAAAGTATTGGCCATTTACATGCTGCCGGTTGCCCGGGGCGCAATGAGTTGCAATTTGGTGAAGTCCATTATGCTAACGTAATTCAAGCATTGCGCAGTGCGGGGTATTCGAACTATTTCGGTTTAGAGTTTTTTCCTTCCGTTGATCCTGCACAAGGATTAGTCTTCGCCAAGAGTTTGATGGATTCATAGTAAGGACAGAAGAATAGTGGCCGGGCGCTGTTAGCTACCCGGCCATGTTTATTGAATTTACAAGATAAGTGCTGACAAGTATCCGGAGCTCGTCATTGAAAATTTCGATAGCGTATGCGTATCGACTATACCTTGTTGAGTCGGCACAGCATCCAGTCTACGAGTGATCAAGAAAGCTAATTGCGATACGCAGGCATTGCAGCTGAGCTCGCCACCAGTTCTGACCACCGAGTAGTCGGCTATCTGGTCTATCCACTTCGAGAGGGAGACGAGGAAGAGGTTGTATTTAACATGATAATCGCCTTATGTTGTTAGTTGCTGCCTATACCTCGCATTATTCTGAATTGTTCAGGAGTCATCCCCTCAGACTTTCGGAAGCACTGTATGAAGTACGTGCTGTTTGAAAAACCGCTGTACTCCGCAATTTGCTTCACTGTCATATTTGAAGATACCAGTAGGGCTTTGGATTTGAGAATACGACATTCTGTTAAATACTCAATCGGAGTCTTTCCATTTAAGCGGCGGAACTGTCTGCTGAAATGTGAAGGACTACAATTCGCCTGCGACGCCATCTGCTCTAGCGTGAGCGACTCATGGCAGTGGGAGAGTATCCACTCCGCCGCCTCGGCTAGCCTGTCTCGCATCCCTGGTTTAGGGATGCCCTTGATAGCTTCTGCATGCTGGACGAGTAAGGCGACCATCTCATAAGTGATGGCTGATAATCTCGCTGATCCCTCTTGAAACGGTGGCATGCTGCAGTCTAGCAATTCTGACCAAAGCTGGTCAAGTCGCGCAACACCTTCCCACGAGAAGATCCAAACGTCTCGCTCCCCACGCCCCTGGAGAAGTGAGCCTAGTCCGCGCCCTGTAAAATGAATCCATCTGATATCCCATGGGTCGATACGGTCAGCGTAATATCGTTGCGGAACGCCGGGCCCATAAAGAAACCCAGAGCCGCTTCGAAGTTCCACGAATTCCTCTCCGGTCCACACGTATCCCTTGCCTGCGCGAACGAGATGCCAGTTATAGGTTGTTAATCCGTTGGGTCTATTCTCATGGTGTTCTGTCTCATCGATATAGTGACCGAATGATTCTGGATAACAGAGAAAGCGTTCGAATCGCGGGTTCGGAACAAAGTGATTTATCCGCAATAATGTCACCCCGAATAGCATAATTTTGATATACCGAGCAAAAATGAATGATTTATCACTCCATTTTTAAATAATATAATTATTTTGTTGTTATAAACGCAAGCAAAATAATAATACATAAAGTGGAGGATCGAAATATGAGAATGGGTGTGGATTACTATCCGGAGCATTGGGACCGCTCTATGTGGGAAGAAGATGCTAAGCTCATGCAAGAGACAGGCGTAAGTTTGATTCGGGTAGCCGAATTCGCCTGGTCACGACTTGAACCGACTGAAGGCAACTATGATTTCACTTGGCTTGATGATGCAATAGATACGTTTGCAACACATGGTATCCAAGTGGTCATCGGAACGCCGACCTGCACGCCGCCGAATTGGCTCGTGAATGCGTATCCCGATGTGCTACCACAAGACGAAAAGCTGCATCCACGTTAT